>CAYMQV010000225.1:0-1931 GCA_964392395.1 uncultured Gemmatimonadaceae bacterium | reverse complement strand
GCTCGGTGACGGTGTCGGACATCAACACGGCCGAGCGTGCGGTTGAGCGCGAAATGCTGATGACGGTCGTCGGCCTGAAGCGTGGCAATGCAGTGCTCGCGACGGTCGGTGCCACGGCGCCGTTCGTGGGTCTGCTCGGTACGACGATGGGAATCGTGAACGCCTTCACGGGCATGGCCGCCTCCGGTTCAGGCGGTATCGCCTCGATCTCGGCCGGTGTCGCCGAAGCCCTCATCACCACCGCCTTCGGTCTGATCGTGGCCATCCCGGCAGTGTGGGCGTACAACTATTTCCAGACCAAGATCGACAACCTGACCGCCGAAATGACGTACACCTCGAAGGAGATGATCGACTATCTCATCAAGGGCGTGTCCGGCGAGTTCGGTCGCTCACGTTTCACCCGCGAGTTCAACACGACGGCTGGCGGCGCGAAGCCGATCACCTGAGTCTGACACACCGTTAACCGGGGAGCGACTCCATGGGGATGTCAGCTGGCGGCGGGGGCTCGGTCAAGGCCGAGCCCAATGTCACGCCGATGATCGACGTCATGCTCGTACTCCTGATCATTTTCATGATCGTGGTGCCTCAGATCGCGGCTGGCTTCAAGGCGACTCCGCCGAAGGGTCAGAACATCAAGGCGCACCCCGAAGATGAAAATGCCGATCAGGTGCTCGGCATCGACAGGGATGGACAGTACTACGTCAACAAGAAGCCGATCAACAACGCAGATCTGGAACAGCTCGTCAAGCAGATCTACGACGCGCGCACGATCGACAAGATCATGTACGTGAAGGCCGATGCGGGATTGGAATACTACAGGGTGCAGGACGCGCTCGATATCATCGCCAAGGGTGGTGTGCGCCTTTCCGGGCTGATCACCGACCAGACGCCGAACACGGAGTCGACGGTCGTTGGCGACTCGCCAAAGGCTGGCAACAATCCCCTCGACCTGAGTGGAGGCAAGAAGCCCTGATGGCGATGAGCGCTGAAGGTGGTGAAGGCGGGCTGACGAACGACATCAACGTCACCCCGATGATCGACGTGTTGCTGGTGCTGCTCATCATCTTCATGGTCATCGTGCCGATGGCCCGGAAGACGATCGACGTGCAGCTCCCGGATCCGACGCCGCAGCCGCAGCCGCCTGGGCCGCCGCCGGACAACATCGTCTTGCAGGTGCTGCCTGGCGGGAAATTCAAGATCAACTCCGAGGAGCAGACCAGAGAAGCGCTGGGAAAGCGGCTCAAGGAGATCTACGATCCCCGTCCCGACAAGCTGATCTTCGTCAAGGGTGATTCGACGGCCATGTATCAGGACGTGATCTTCGCCATGGACGTGGCGCGTGGGGCTGGCGTCAAGGTCATTGGGCACATGCCCAAGGCTTTGAAGTAGGCTCTCCGGCTGCGGTGATCGCGCGAATGCCTGCGGTACGAGGGCGATCGGGACTCATCCCGATCGCCCTCTCGCGTTCGCGCGAACCTTTCGCCCCCCTTCCGGCGTAGAATGTGAGCACACGACTCCCCATGCACCCACGCGATGCACGATAGCAGCCTTCCCGAATCCGCCGACGTCACGCCTCGCTTTGTCGGCGAGCGGCCCAGGCTGCGTCCACTCATTGGTGTGCCCGAGGGGGCGCTCAAGGAGAACCGCCGGCGTGGTGCGATCGTGGCGATCGTCTCACATGCGCTGATCATCCTCCTGATTCTGCTTCCCGCATTTTTCCATCGCGAGATCACGGAGGCGCTCACCGATGGTGCCGGTGGTCCAGGACCGGCGGGCGGCGGCGGCGGGGGGCGCGGCGGAAGTCTCGTCATTCCGGAGCGGATATTACGCTACCAGTTGCCTCCGCCTCCGAAGCCGGCCACGCCGAGTGTGCTGCCACCCATTGCGCCGGTGCCGGAAGTCAAGAAACCGGACGTCGTGCCACCGAAAGT
>CAYMQV010000224.1:0-7245 GCA_964392395.1 uncultured Gemmatimonadaceae bacterium | reverse complement strand
GTCGCCAGCTGACCGAGTGGCAGCGTGGTTGCTGGCGCACCGTTTCGCCCGGGTATCACCAGCGGCAGGTTGGTCAGGTCGACCAGCCGCTCGCGTGCTTCCGGAGTGAACCGGACGCGCACCTTCCGTGTCTCGCCCATCGGATCCACCCAGTCACCCGCTTCCACACCGGCGAATGCCGGACGCAGCGACTGCGCGACCGCACCCACGCTCACGCCCAGCGAACTGGCGAGCCCGCGGTCCACCTGCACCGTCAGCTCCGGCTTCTGCCCCTTGGTGCTGAGACTCACGTCGACGGCACCCTTCACCTGCGCCACCTTCGGCAACAGCTTTTCGGCGTACGCCTGCAGGACGCGCGAATCGTCACCACGCAGCTGGATCTGAATCTGTTTCTGGTCGCCGTTGAAGTCGTTCGTATAAACGCTGGCCACCGCGCCTCCGATGATCGCCATGTCGATGCGCAGCTGCGCCGCCAGGTCATCGGCCGTGCGTGCTCCTGCCTTTCGGCGCTCTGCCTTCGGCGACAGCTTGACGTAGAGGTTGCCAGCATCGACCGCACCGCTGGCACCGCCAATCGTCGCAAAGGTGAACTGCACCTCGGGATACCGCTTTGCAATCTTCACGGCTTCCAGCACCTTGAGACGCATGTAGTCGAGGTTGGACCCGGGCGGTGTCTCCACCTTGACGTTGATCTCCGAGTTGTCCTCGCCGGGGAAGAAGCTCGTTCCAACGCGCCCGAAGTCGAGCACGGCGGCGCTCTTCTCCGGACCCATCGCGGACTGCATCGCGCCTGGCAGCACGCCGATACTCGCGATGCCCACCACCAGACAGGCGATACCGAATCCCGCGCGTACAGCGACCGGCAGGGCCTTGCGCGTATCCATCCAGACGCCGAGCAGCACCAAGCCGATGGCCACCGAGAAGCCGACCAGTCCGGAGATCGGCAGGGCGAATGCACTGCCGAACACGCCAACCGCCAGAATCATCATCGCCAACGGGTGATCCAACGCCCACGCGATCACGCCGCGATACTTCTCGATCTGGTGGTTGAACCAGTTGTTGAAACGATCCAGCATCTTCGTGATCCACCACTTCTTGTCCTCGGGGAGATGCGGGTCTGGCCAGTAGGCAGACAACATCGGATCGAGGGAGAAGCTGACGAACAGCGAGACCAGCACTGAACAGGCGATGGTGAGCGCCAGCGGCTTGAACCACTGCCCCGCTTCGCCGTCCAGAAACGCGATCGGTACGAATACCGCCACAATCGAGAAGGTGGTCGCCGCCACCGCCAGGCCGATTTCGGCGGTGCCTTCGCGCGCCGCGGTCATGTGGTCCTTGCCCATCTCCACATGTCGCACGATGTTCTCGCGCACCACAATCGCATCATCGATCAGAATGCCGATGGCCAGTGACAGACCGAGCAGCGACATCGTGTTGAGGGTGAAACCGAAGGCGTACACGGCCACGAAGCTGGCCATCACCGAGACCGGCAACGCGACGCCCGTGATGACCGTCGAGCGCCAGGAGTTGAGAAAGAGGAAGACCACCAGCACGGTGAGCATGGCCCCTTCAATCAGGGTCCCCTGCACATTCGAGACGCTGGCGTCGACCCGAACCCCGGTGTCCTTGATCACCTTCATCTCGACCCCGGCGGGCAAGCGCTTCTGAATCCGCTCGACCGCAGCGACCACCTTGCTCGTCACTTCAGTCGTGCTGTACCCCGCCGACTTGGTGACTTCGAGGCCGACCGCTTCCACGCCATCCAGCAGCGCCAGCGTCCGCTGCTCTTCGGTGCCATCGCGAATATCAGCCACCTGCCCAAGCCGAATCAGCTGCGAACCGCGCTGCGCGACGGCGATATTGGTGAAGTCCTGCACATCCTCGAGGCGGCCCTTGAGCCGGATCGTCCGCTCATCCAGCACGCCAGTCAGGCTGCCGACCGGCACCGCGAGATTCTGCTGTTGCAGTGCCGCGACGACTTCCGTGACGCTGACATTGTTTGCCTGCAGCGCACCTGGGCGGAGCTGCACCATCATCTCACGTTTCACACCTCCGGTGACATCGACCTTCGCCACCCCGGCAATCGCGCGCAGTTCACGCGTCACACCCGGATCGGCGATGAGCGTCAGTTGCGGTGCCGTCAGCTCCCTGGACGACATCGCGATCTGCACCACCGGCCGGTCGATCGGATTGAACTTCTGCAGCACGGGCTCCTTCATTTCGGCCGGCAGGTCATTGCGCTTCAGGTTGATCGCGTCGCGAATCTCCGTCGTCGCCTCCTGCATGTTCTTGCCGAACTTGAAGAACGTCACGATGGTCACGAACCCGTCGCGCGCCTCACCCGTCACCTTGTCCACGCCGGAGATCCCGGTGATCGCCTCTTCCACGGGATCCAGCACTTCGCGCTCGACCTGATCCGGACTTGCACCAGGATAGACGATCGTCGTCAGCACGACGGGTGGAGCGACCTCGGGGAATTCATCTGTCTCGAGCTTCGCGTACGCGAACAGGCCGCTGACCACCAGCACGAGCATCGCAACGATCGTGATCAGCGGGCGTTTGATCGCAAAATCTGAAATCCACATAAGTGCTACCTCGACCCGGTGGTGGCCGTGGGCGTTGTCGCCTTGCCGGCCTGATCATTCACGGATGACACGCGCACCTGCTTGCCCTCACCGATCGCCTGCGCCGCTCCCAGCAGCACCGTGTCGCCGCGCTGCAGTCCATTCGTGATCTCGAAATTTTCGCGCTGGTCGTCGCGGATGCCAAGTGTGACGGTCACGCGCTCGATACGGCCGGCGCGCACGCGCATCACTGCCGGCGTCGCACCGCGCTGATCGATCGCCGTTGCCGGCAGGACCAGCGCCGTCCGTGACTCGGCGTTCACACGTCCTTCGGCGAAGAGCCCACCGACCAGCGTCCCGGCGCTATTCGGGATCGAGGCCAGAATCTGCACCTGACGGGTGGTCGGATCGGCCACGGGGCTGATGCGCGTCACGGTGCCGGTGAACTTGCGGTCGCCATAGCCGCTGACTTCGAATTTGACTGGCTGACCGACGCGAATCTGTCCGATCTGCGACGCTGGTACCGCCGCTTCGAGCCGCATGCTTTTGGGATCGACCACCGTGAAGAGGGCCGTGCCGGGCGACACGACATCGCCCGCGCTGACGACCTTCGCCGCCACGACGCCAGCGAATGGGGCGCGCACCGTGGCATTGCTCAGCTGCTTGTTCGCCTGCGCATACGCCGACTTCACATTGGCCAGCTGTGCCATCGTCGTGGAATAGGTCAGGCGCGCATTCTCCAGATCGCGATCGGCAATGGCACCCGCCGCGTTCAGTCGCTCCGACCGGTCGAGTTCCTTCTTCGCCTGCGCGGCCTGCGCTTCAGTCGCGGTGACTCCGGTGCGTGCGGAAAGCTCCGCCGCGCTGGCGGTGGTGGCATCGATGCGGGCCAGTGCCATGCCGGTGGTGACCCGTTGCCCGACCTCGACGTACACCTGCACGACGCTGCCTGCGACCTCCGCGCGCACCGACGCGCTGCGATCCGCCAGCAATTCGCCTGAGATCGACGGGCCACTGGCGATCTCGGTGGATTCCACGACGCTGATGTTGTCGGCGGTGATGAGTGTCGGCTGCTCAGGGGCCTGCGCCGCGGCCGCCGTGTCCTTCTTGCCACAGCCCGCCAGGAGAAGGGCGCCCGTGACAACGAGGACGGTGAGCGGCGTCAATCGGCGGCTTGCAGTGCGCAAAGTGCGTGTCGGGATATGTGTCATTTTGTTTGCCATGTGAATCACTCCGGTCGACCGGTAGTGCCTGTGGTGCTCTGCTGTGCCCCACCCTGCGCACTGCTGCTCCCCTGCCGGCCTTGCTGTGCCTGTCCGCCGCCAGCGGCGGATGAAGACCCGCCGCCGGAACCGAGTGGCAGATCACGGAGCAACGTCATCCGAAGCCGCGCCAGCTGCAGGTCCTTCGCCGAGGTGAGCGTATTGGCTTGCGATTGGATGAGCAGGTTTCTGATGTCTGTCAGCTCGAGCTGCGTCGAGATGCCGTTGTTGTACCGGACGTCGGCGATGCGCAGCGCCTTGTCCGCCTGCTCCTCCGTCCCGCGGCTGGCAAGCCAGTTGGCCTCGGCCTGTTCCAGACTCTTCAACGCAAGCTGCACATCCAGCGCTGCGGCGCGCTTGCCCTGATTGAGCCTCGCTTCGCCGTCGGCCAGGTTTGCGCGTGCCACCATTTCATCACCTTTGATGCGCCCGCTGGTCCAGACTGGCACGCTGAGTCCGAGGGCCACGGTCCAGGCTGGGTAGAAATCCGCCAAAGTGCGTGGGACGATGTTCGCGTTCGTCGGGTAGGCGAACCGCTGATAGTTCGTGGACAGCGTGAGTGACGGCATCCGCTGCAGGTGCGCATTCTCGAGCGTACCCTTCAGCACTTCGACGTTGGCCACCGCCTGCTGCACCGCTGTGCGCGCGTCTGGTGCGGTATCGCGCGGTGTCAGCTTCGGCGCGGTGGCGGCGGCGATGCCCGACAGGCCGTTTCCGGCGCTGGGGCGGGTATCGTTGTCGAGGCGTGACGAGGCCAGCACGCGATCCATATCAGCGTCCTGCAGTGGTGTGGCGAGCAGCACCAGCTCCGTCAGGGGAATGTTCAGCAGCTGCTTCAATCGCAGCAGGGCGACGTCGCGATTCTGCTGCGCCTGAATCAGCAACGGCCGCTGCGCGTCGCGCGCCACGCGTGAGCGCAGCAGATCGTACTCGGCCACGGTGCCCACCTGGCGTTGCAGCGTGGTCTGCTTGAACGTGCGTTCGTTCTGGGCCAGTGAGCTGTCGGCGATCAGCAGGAGCTTTTCGGCGATGACGGCGTCGAAGTACGCTGAGGCAATGTCATACCGCAGCTGCGCGCGCACAGTGCGCAGCCCGTACTTTGCTGCATCTTCATTCGCCTTCGCCACGCGTCCGGCAAGGCCGAAACGATTGTCGAGAAACAGCGGTTGTGATGCCTGGATGCCGAGGGTGATCGTATTCGGCGAGGCAAAGAGGACGCTGATCGGGTTGAACGGCTGTGGCGTCGTATCGGGAGGCGCGTTGGGGTCGGGCGGCGGTGCGAACCGGTTGATGATCGAGTTGAACTGGTTCTGCAGCTGCCGCGTATAGTTGGCCGACGCGGTGATCTGCGGCAATACGGTGGAGCGCGCCTGGAAGTACTGCCCCTTGGAGCGCACGACCGCGTTCTGCGCGATGCGCACGTCGTCACTCGACGGCTCCGCGAGCCGGAAGGCGTCGTCGAGTGAGAGCGGTCGTGTGGTGGGCGTCGTGGCTTGCGACACGACCTGCGTCGGAAGCACCGTCGCAAGCAGCAGCACGAGCGCGGCGTGACGGGCGATTCCCATCAGTGCCGAAGATTTCACGTAGGACTCGTGGTATGTGTGAAGGGTGCGCTGCCGGCGGTGGCCGGTTCGGCGTGACCGGAACCCGTCACACCGATTGCGCGCAGGAACATCTGTACGTATCGCGCTGCGGCGCGGGTTTCGTCGACCCAGAGCTCAGGATCATCGTGCATTTCACGCGCCATCGCATCACCCCACAACGCGCCGATGAGCATGGTTTGTGCGGCGGTCAGAAGCTCGACGTGGTCAGGCTCCGTGATGAGTTCGTGCCCGATCCAGCCATCGCGCAGCATCGCTTGCGTGTAGTTGTGCAACTCGCGGTCGGCACATCGCGCCGGCTCGAAGGAGTTGGTCATTTCGTGAAAGCGCCCTTCGGCGGCGCCCATCGCCTTTCGCAACAACCCACGTGATCCACGGAGTTGCGCAAGGAAAGTCTCGCACCAGACCGTGAGTTCGGAGGCCGGATCTCGGGGGACAGCCGGCAGGGGGGGATCCACGAGCTTGAGGGCGGCCACCCGACGGAAAAGCGCCTCGTCCATGAGGGCGGCCTTCGACCCGAAATTACGGAAAATGGTGACTTCGTTGACGCCAGCGATCTCAGCTACACGACGCGTCGTCGCGCCCTGGAAGCCGGATTCTGCATAGGCCGTCATGGCGGCCGTGATGATCTTTTCTCGGACATCGTTGGTCATGTGACCGAGTATATGCTCTAGTTTTGATGTAAGCAAGTAGGTACTTGCACACAGATGAGTTTACTTGCCATCGGACGGCCTGTGGGAAACGACCGAGTCTGCGGACCGCCAAGTGACGACATGACACACCGCACGCCGAAAACCCTCCGTGGGGAGCGGGCCAGTCCGGGCCCCGGATGCGCCCAGTGGCAGGGCGGGTGGGCGTGACCCGGACCGGACGGGCGATCGCTAATGGATCGAGGGTGGACGAGGGCGCGTGCGCTCCCGCCTGGGGTCGCGCTCGTGGAAGATTGCCAGCCTGAGCGCCTCCTCGATGGCATGGGAGGGGCCCGATGCCCGGAGTCGGCGCTGCGCCGCGCGCAACAGTGAGGGACTCACCAGCACCAGCTGCCATTGCAGCCCACAGCGCGACTTGAACGGGATGCCATCACTCATGATGCCTCAGGCGACGGGTGGGAAACGCACGACGGTGCCGACAGCATACGTCGGCACCGTCATGGGCCCGTCACCTGCATTGCGTCACGCCGCCATCACTACGGCGTCGGTGTCGTCACCTTCTTCTTCGCCCCTGCAAAGTCACCGGCCCGAATGATGACGGTCTGTTTCGGATCGATGTACTTCCGGATCGCGGCGTTCAACTCCGCCACGGTCAGTTTCCGCACTCGCTCCTCCAGCGCCAGATCATAGCCGGTGAATGTGCGGTTCCAGCGGCGATGGCTGAGCATCTGATTCACCAGCTCATTGTCATTCGCGTACGTCTGCTGGCGCCCCTGGAGCCAGCCTTTGCGCGCGGCCTCCAGTTCTTCTGTGGTCACGCCGCCTGAAATCAGCCGATCGAGTTCTTCACGGAATCCGAGTTGCAGGCGATCGAGATTCTGCGGCGCATAGATCGCGTAGGTGAGCAGCGCCGCCGAGGAGTCACCGGTGCTGACCGAGAGCTGCGATCCGACGCCGTAGCTCAAGCCGTCGCGCTGACGAAGTCGATCGGCCATGCGGCTCTTGAGGAATCCCCCACCCATGATCTCGGTCGCGAGCGCGATGGCGGCGTAGTCGGGATCGCCGTCAGCAACGCGGATCGACTGGGCGGCGAAGAACATCGCATTCGCCTTGTCGGGTGTCTCGATCGACACCAGCGTCGAATCAGATCGCTTGAAGGGCTCGGGAA
>CAYMQV010000223.1:0-7268 GCA_964392395.1 uncultured Gemmatimonadaceae bacterium | reverse complement strand
CCGTACATCGTCCAGAGCACGAACAGGAATCCCACGCTGGCCTCGACCGTGATCCGCGGCACGTTCCGTGGGTCGGAGTGTTCCGGATGGCGACGCACGAGCAGGAGTTCCGCGCCACAGGCGTAGAGATGTGGCAGCAGGGTGGTCAGAATCGCCAGCAGTGCCACGAACTTGAACACGCTGAGCAGCGATTGCGAGAAATAGAGCAGCAGCAGCGCGCTGGGAATCATCGTCCCGGTGATCATTGCCACGTGGGGGGTGGCGAAGCGGGGGTGCAGCCGACCAAGCGGCGGAAAGAACAGGCCATCCTGCGCGGCGGTGACGGGAATACGGCCGGCCATCAGGACCCAGCCATTGAGGGTGGCCAGATTCGAGCCGAGTGCCGCGATGCCGACGCCGATCGCCGCCCAGGTGCCGACCGTGCGCTCCATCGCGAGCGCGATCGGTCGCGGGCTGACCGCAAGTTCGGCGCTCGGCACTGTGCCGACGACCATCAGGGCAGTGAGCAGAAACACCGCGGTGGCCACCCAGTAGCCGATCATGGTGCCGCGTCCGACGGTCGTGCCGCCGTCTTGCACTTCATCGGCGGGAACGGTTGCCGATTCCACGCCGGAGTAGGCCCACACCACCAGCGCACAGGCCGGTGCCAGCGCCCCCCATCCATGCGGCGCGAATGGCGTGAAGTTCGCCAGCTCGATTTGCGGCATGGCCACCAGTGACCCGACGACCAGCGGCACGACCGTGACGACCATGAGCACGATCTGCAGCTTTGCACTGTGGCTGACACCGACGGTGTTGAGCAGACAGAGTCCCCAGAGCAGCGCCTGTGCCAGGATGAACTGCTGCATCGGCGACGTCCGCAACATATCGCTGAATCCGGTGGCATACCCCACCACCGCCGTGACGATCGCGGCGTTGCCGATGGTTGCGCTCAGCCAGTAGCTCCAGACCGTCTGAAAGGCGGCAAAATCGCCAAAGGCTTCGCGGACGTAGATGTACGGTCCGCCGGTTTTCGGCCAGCGGGCACCGAGCCTCGAGTACGTGCGTGCGATGAAGAAGTAGCCAATCGCCGTGATGCCCCAGGCGGCGATTGCGAGTGGGCCCGCTGCGGCAGCCATCGAGGCCGGCAAGGTCCAGATCGACGTCCCGACCATGTTGCCGACCGCCAACGCCACCACGCCAAGCAGCGTCAGGCGGCGGAGTGGTGCGACGCGTTCAGTCAGCGGAAGACATGGCCGATACGTGACCACCGGATGTCGGTGATGAACGGCAACGCGCGATCTGAATCGTTGGCGTTGTAGCTGTAGTACACAAAGATCGGCCGACCGCGCAGGTTGCCGCGCGGGACGATACCCCAGTACCGGCTGTCTTTCGATTCGTAGCGATTGTCACCCAGCATGAACAGGTGACCGGGCGGTATCACCAGCGGGCCCCAGTTGTCATGCGTCGGTACCGGTGCGGGTTCGCCGAAGCGCGATCCCTTCACTTCGAAGCGATGCTGCCACTCGAACAGGGCATCGGTAATATCGCCGCCAAGTCGGACCGTGCTTTCGTCGGCCCTTTGCGGATATGGTGTCCCGTTCACATGCACCACGCCGTCGCGCATGTACAGCGTATCGCCGGCGGTACCCCAGAGTCGCTTCACCAGGGTGGGCTGCGGGTCGTTGCCGATCTGCGCCTCATCCGCCTGATATGGCGATTTGAAGACGACGATCTCGCGCCGCTTGGGCTCAGCATACCCAGGCAGTGTGACATCGGTGAATGGGATGTTCGGCCCATACACCAGATTGTTCACGAACAACCAATCGCCCACCATCATCTCCGGCTGCATGCTCGGCGATGGGATGCGATATGCCTGAAAGAAGAAGATCCGGACGACGAAGAAGATCAGGATCGGCACGATCCAGCTCTTCAGGCCCTCGACGACCGATGACCTGCCGCTGACGGCACTCTTGCCGCGGGCGGCAGCGACCACATTGGGCGCCGGCGGCGGCGCGGAACTGGATTTCGGATCGGCAGCCACGGGACCTGGGTGCAGCGGTGACGGACGGAATGACCTCGGAGGCCGGACGCAATCGAGGGCCTGCCCCAGAAGGACACGCCCTCGATCCGGTCGCACAAAAGATAACCCGCCCCAAGGCGGGAGATCCGGTTCAGCTGAGGTGCTTGGACACCAGCGCGGTCATCTCGAACATGGTGACGGTCTTCTTGCCACCGAACACGGCCTTGAGCTTGTCGTCGGCCACGATGTTCCGCTTGTTCTTCGGGTCCTGGAGGTCGTGCTTCTTGATGTAGGTCCAGATTGCGCTGGTGACTTCCGTGCGCGGACGGGCGTCACCGCCAATCACGGCCGCCAGTTCAGGACTGATCTTCATGGCCTTGTTGAACGCCGAAGCGCTCTTCTTGGCTGCTGGCGCCTTGGCAGCCGGCGCCTTGGCGGCAGCCTTCTTCGCCGGGGCCTTGGCAGCGGCTTTCTTGGCCGGCGCCTTCGCAGCAGCCTTTTTCGCAGGGGGCATCGCAGATCCTCGAGGATGAGGGAGGGGCGAGCGACGCTCGCCGGAAAGGTGGAGCGAGACTCGCACGCTCATCGTGGTTCACGCCGGCGACCGCCGTTCGAAATAACCATGACGGGCGGGAAGGTACACACTGGGTTCCCCTGCGCAACAGGAGGGCGTCAGCCCCCGCGCGCCGCCGCCGTCACGCGTCCACGTCGAACGAGCGGAGCAGCGCGACCATCCGCAGGTCGTCGGGATCCGCCGACGCGTCGTCCTCGGCCAGCAACTCGATCGCCTGTGGCGTCTCCAGCAGCAATGGAATGCCACGCGTGCGGGGGTCGGAGAGCAGCCACCGGAACGCGTCAGCGCCGATCGCACCATCGCCGATCAGCCGATGCCGATCCTTGTTCGATCCCAGTGCGCCCAGGCTGTCATTCAGATGCAGGAAGCTCGGCGGCTCACCGCACGCCTGCTCGAACGCATCGAGCACCGCCACACAGGCCTCGCGCGACGCGCTGATATCGTATCCAGACGCAAATAAATGACAGGTGTCCAGTCCGTATCCGGCCCGCGCGCGAAGTCTCGACGGCAATTGCGCCAGGATACCCGCGACTTCCTCCACGGTCCGGCCGATCGTACTGCCGGCGCCAGCGCTGTTCTCCACCAGCAGTTTCGTCGCCCCGTCGACCGTCTCCAACGCGCGGGTCATCGCCAGCGCCACGCGCGACACTCCTGCCGCACGATCCTGGTCGGTGGCGGCGCCGGGATGAAAGCAGACGCCGCGCACCTGCAGCGTCGTGCTTCGCTCGAGCTCCTTCGTCAGCGCCGCGGTCGCTCGCTCCCACTTTTCCGCCTCGGGTGTCGCACAATTCAACACGTATCCCGCATGCACGATCACGGCATCGCGGGCGATCCCCGCGTCGGCCAGTGCCGAGTGAAACGCCTTCGCACGTTCAGGCTTCACGCTCACTTTCTCGTTGTAGAACTTGGGAACTGCGCTGAAGATCTGCAGCGCCGTCATCCCGGCGTTTCCGGCGCGACGCGCCGCCATCGGAATGCCGCCGGTGTCAATCGTATGTGCGCCGATCAGTCGGGGCATATGCGGACAGGTGAGGGTTAACGGGCCACGATCTGCGCGCGACGCAGGAGAAATGCGCTGCCGGATTGCGAGACTTCCGTCCAGCCCACCCACAGCTGTCCCGCCGACAAGCGCACGATCTGCGGCGCCGATGCGTGCTGTGAACTGGTACTCACCGGAATCAGTCGTGCGGTCTGCTCGAAGAGATGACCCGAGGTGAAGGACACACTCATGACGATCCGACCGAGTTCACTGTTCGGATCTTCGTACGCCATCACCACCGTGTCGGCTCGGCTCGCCACCGCAGCACGTACCGGCTTCTCACCATACACGATGGCGATCGGTGGTTCAAACCGCTTGAGTCGCGGATCCATCAGATGCGAGTAGAACAGCCCCGGGCCTTCGGGTGCGACCATGTAGTAGCCGATGTGGACGTAGCCGCGCACACTGTCGACCGTGATGGCCGGCGGCGGTCGAGCGCACCCGAGTTGCGCCCGATCCACTGAATCGACCATCAGGCGCTGCACGATCACGCCGGCTGAATCGCGCTGCTCGGCCAACAGTCCGGCACTGCTGTCGGCACGAATCTGCCACCAGGCGGACCACCGGCTGCCACGCACGAGCGGTGACTCCACGCTGGAGCCTGGGCACATGCCCGGTCCGCTCCCGATCGCCGCGGCGCCCATCGAATCGGTCACCTCGATGCGCACGACCTGCACCTCCGGCGTCGCGCCCGGCGTCCAACGCGCGCCGTACCGCGCCAGTGTGTCGACTCCGGCGGCGATCGGAACCGGGCCCTGCCACTCGACCGGCGGGGCGTCCCACGAACAGCCGCAGACGAACAGGGCGAGCATCACGAGTCTCGGGAGCGCTGACATCCTCCCAATCTACGCAATCCGGCCGCGGTCACTCCGGCTAGCTTTCAGCCTCAGGCCGTGCGTGCGCCGCGTGGCCAAGGCCAACCTCTCCCTGCACTCTCATGACGCCCCCTATCGTCGCGCCCGCCGGAGCCTCACAGTTCGCCGGATCACGCCGGATCCCCGCTCCCGTCAACGAGCCGGTCAAGAACTACGCGCCCAATTCCGCCGAGCGCACCGAACTGCAGGCGCGCCTGGCCAGCATGTCATCGGAGCGAGCCGAGATCCCGGTGGTCATCGGCGGCAAGCGGATTTTTACCGGCAATACCGGCGCGCAGGTGATGCCGCACGCACATCGGCATGTGATTGCAGACTGGCACAAGGCGGGCACCGAGGAGGTGCACGCCGCGATTGCGGCGGCGACGGCAGCACAGCGCGAGTGGGCGGCGTGGAGCTGGGAAGACCGCTGTGGCGTCTTCCTCAAGGCCGCCGAGTTGCTGACGACCACACGACGCGCCACGCTCAACGCCGCCACGATGCTTGGCCAGTCGAAGACGGTGCATCAGGCCGAAATCGATGCGGCCTGCGAACTGATCGATTTCTGGCGTTTCAATGCGGCGTTCGCGCAGGAGATCTATGCGGAGCAGCCGATCAGCACGAACTCGACCTGGAATCAGTCTGATTACCGCCCGCTGGAAGGGTTCGTCTATGCCGTGTCACCGTTCAACTTCACGGCCATCGGTGGCAATCTCGCGGGCGCGCCGGCCATGCTCGGCAACACCGTGCTCTGGAAGCCGGCGTCGACGGCGGTGCTCTCTGGCTGGATCGTGATGCAGATTCTCGAGGAAGCGGGGCTCCCGCCCGGCGTGATCAACTTCCTGCCGGGCGACGCCGCGGCCATCTCGAAGGCTGTGCTCACGCATCGCGATCTGGCCGGTGTGCATTTCACGGGCAGCACCGGCGTGTTCAACGGCATGTGGGAGACGATCGGTCGCAACATGGGCGGCTATCGCAGTTACCCGCGCATCGTGGGCGAAACGGGTGGCAAGGACTTCATCGTCGCGCATCCATCGGCCGAGCCGCTGGCGCTGGCGGTGGCCATCGTCCGGGGCGCCTTCGAGTATCAGGGGCAGAAGTGTTCCGCCGCCAGCCGAGTGTACGTCCCGAAGTCGCTCTGGCCGACGGTGCGCGATCACGTGGCGCAGATGACCAGCGAGATCAAGGTCGGCGACGTACGCGACTTCTCGAACTTCATGGGTGCGGTGATCGACAAGCGCGCTTTCGACAAACACACCGAGTATCTCGCACTGGCCCACAAGGAGTGCGAAGTGGTGACGGGTGGCACGTCGAATGACGACATTGGCTACTTCGTGCAGCCGACGCTCGTGCGCACCGACGACCCGGCGCACCGGATGCTCAATGAGGAGATCTTCGGCCCGATCATCACCGCGTACGTGTACGACGATGACAAGTGGCTCGACACGCTGCATCTCGTCGATCGCACCAGCCCGTACGCGCTGACCGGCGCCGTCTGGGCACGAGAGAAGCAGGCGGTGCTGGATGCGATGTCGGTGCTGCGCAATGCGGCAGGAAACTTCTACATCAACGACAAGCCGACTGGCGCCGTCGTCGGGCAGCAGCCGTTCGGTGGTGCACGGGCGTCCGGCACCAACGACAAGGCAGGCTCGAAGATGAACCTGCTGCGGTGGGTCAGCGCACGGTCGCTGAAGGAGACGTTCGTTCCGCCGACCGAGTGGCGCTATCCGTTCCTCGCCGAATGAGCGACGAGTCGAATGGCAGTGCGCCGCTCTTCGTTCACTATCTCACGCTCGACGTCTTCACTGACCGGCGGTTTGGCGGCAATCCGCTGGCGGTGATCCTCGATGCCCGCGGGCTGACCAGTGAGCAGATGCTTCAGGTCACCCGCGAGTTCAACTATTCCGAGACCACGTTCGTGCTGCCGGCGGAGGATCCCGGCACCACCAAGCGCGTCCGGATCTTCACACCCGGCGGCGAGGTTCCGTTCGCCGGGCATCCCACCGTTGGCACGGCCATCGCATTGGTGTTTTCCGGTGATGTAGCGGCCCTGGACGATACGGTGCGAGTGGTGCTTGACGAAAATGTCGGACCGGTGCCGGTCACGGTGAGGTTGCGTGACGGCGTGCCGGAATGGGCGCAGCTCTCGACGGCGGTGATGCCCGTGGAGCAGCCGGCGATGGACCGGGCAGTCGTGGCCGAGTTGCTGGGCCTGGCGGGCTCGGACTTCGTGCCGAGCGAGGATTACGCTCCAGCGATCACATCATGTGGGCTCCCCTTCCTGATCGTGCCGCTGGCGCGCCGCGAGGCCGTGGCACGCGCGCACGTCAATGACGCAGCGTTCGCACGGACCCTGCGCGGCACCGCGTGCGCCATGATCATGGTCTTTGCGATGGTGGACGACGTCCCGGGAGTGGACGTGCACTGTCGCGTCTTCTGTCCGGACGACGGAGTGCCGGAGGATCCGGCCACTGGCAGCGCCAATGCGGCGCTCGGTGGCTACCTGGCGGCACGAACTCCACGCACGGGTGCACTCCGCTGGGTCTCACAGCAGGGTCTCGAGATGGGTCGGCCATCGCGACTCGAGATCGAAGTCGATAAACGCCCTGATGGCAGCATCACCGCCGTGCGAGTGGCCGGGAACGCGGTGCTGATGTCCGAAGGGCGCCTGCGGGTGCGTTGATCGGCAGATACGGCACGAGCGACTACTGAAACGGAACGGCCCCTGCAGAACAGCAAGAGCAACTGCTGAACCGCAAGAGCAACGGCTGAACCGCAAGAGCAACGGCTGAAACGCAAAGG
>CAYMQV010000222.1:0-7278 GCA_964392395.1 uncultured Gemmatimonadaceae bacterium | reverse complement strand
GCCAGCAGGGCGACCGCATCGGCGATCCGGGTTGGCGTGGCCCCTTTGGCGGCGCCTTCGGCGACCTTCGCGCGAAGCAAGTCAGTCGGCAGACCGCGGCGATCAAAATCGCGGATGATCACTTCGATGCGTTCCTGCGCGGTCCGGTCGCCGTCCGCGGCCGTGCCCTGGGCATCGACAGGCAGCGAGAACAGGATCAATGCGGCAAGTGCCGCCAGGCGCCGAGTCATGGTGCTTCACCGACCACGAGCTCCGAGCCGGTGACGCCGAAGTCGCGATCCTCGACCGCGTCACGAACGGGATCGCGCTGGAAGCGCAAACCATCCACCAGGAACGCGTACACATAGCGACCGGGGGGCAGCATCGTGGTCAGGCGCCAGCGCCCATCGCTCCCGCGCTGCATGCTGCTCACGTTTCGCGACCATTGATTGAAATCGCCCAGCACCTGCACCGAATGCGCAGTCGGCGCGTTCAGCTCGAAAACGATCGGGCGCGCTCCGGTAGCGATCACAGGAGTCATCGGCGTTGCCCCCGCAAACTCGGCGGCGGGGGCAGCGGCGACGACGGTGCCGTCGGAATCGGCGGGTGCAACTGACCGATTGGCACGTATCGCCGCCGCGCCGAGCACCACGATGGTGATCGCCGCCGCCGCCCGCAGCCAAAAGGCGTTGGTCTGGATCCGGGGTTCATTGGCAAGCACCGCGCGTGCCGCGACTCGCGTGACCGCGTCATGGTCCACCGCGGCAGTTTCCCGCATGGCCGCCAGTGCGGCGTCGAGCCGGGAGTCCGGCGGCATCATCGAATCAGGCATCGAGGGTTTCCTCCGTCAGCAGTGCGCGTACCGCATCCATGGCGCGTTTCGCGCGCATCTTGCAGGCCGAGACGCCGACACCGGTCATCTCGGCAATCTCTTCGTAACTGAACCCTTCCACGTGATGCAGCAGGAAGGTCTCGCGCTGCATCGCCGGGAGCGTCGCCAGTGCGCGCTGGACGCGCGCCACGTCGCTGCGAGTCGAGGTCGCAATCAGCGGATCGAGCGTCTCGGCTCGCATCTGGTCATCGAGCGGTTGCGATCGCAGCTGCCACCGCCTGAGCTTCACACGCAGGCTGCGGCAGCAATTCGCCAGAATGGTGAAGTACCAGCTCTCGAATGATCGGCTCGCGTCGTACCGGGGCAGTGCGCGGTAGGTGCGGACCCAGGCATCCTGCACGATATCGTCGACGTCATCGCGACTGGCGCCGGTCATCTGCGCCGCAAAGCGGATCGCCCGGGGCTGCATCTGCTCCACCAGGGCCGTGAACGCCCCCGCTTCACCATCGCGCGCGCGCAGCGCCAGGACGTCGGCGGCGGCCGGCGCGGTCTCGGAGGTGGTTCGATCCAGGTGCAGGGTGCGAAGTGGCTGGGGCATTCGGCGGAAGACGGGGCAGAGGGCGGCGCTTCAAATACTCCACCTGCCGGGGTTTGGTCACCAGATGAGGAGCGCCGCCGAGTGCATCCCGTCGACCGCGCTGGAGAGCAGGGGCAACTCGCGTTGCCCGGTCTGCCATTTGAAGGTAACCTTGACCGGCTCTACCTCATCGGGCGGCGATTCGCGCCGTCGGTACCGGGGTCGTCGGCTCTGTTCGTCCGGAGGACGTGCATGACTGCTCATTTTGTTCGCCGTGCGTGGTGCGCCGTGGGAATGCTGATCGCAGCCCCGCTGGCGCTGAACGCACAAGCCGCTACGGGCACAATTCGTGGCAAGGTCACCGAGGCCTCGACAGGCCGCGGGCTGGCTGAGGCCCAGATACAGGTCGCCGGAACCCGGGTCGGGACGCTCAGCCAGGCCTCGGGTGAGTACGTCCTCACCGCCGTCCCAGTCGGCGCGCGGGTGGTGCAGATCCGCCGGATCGGGTTCCAACCGGTGAACAAGACCGTCCAGGTGGTCGCTGGCGCCACTGCCACGGTCGACGCGGCCTTGTCGGTCAGCGCGATCAACCTGTCGGAGGTGGTGGTGACGGGTTCCGCCTCGCCGACCGAAAAGCGTCGCGTTGGCACCAGCATCGCCACGGTCGACTCCACGGTCTTCACCAAGGCGCAGGCGGTGACGGTGGATCTGGCGCTGCAGGGCAAGATTGCCGGCGCGCAGATCTCGCAGAATTCCGGGGGCCCCGGTGGCGGCGGTATCTCGATTCGCCTCCGCGGCACCAACAGCTTCATCGCCGGTTCGGATCCGCTCTACATCGTCGATGGTGTGATCATCGACAACGGCTCGGCGCAGCTGACGGATCTGGGTGGCCGCGCGAATCCGCAGAATCGACTCGCCGATCTGAACCCGAACGACATCGAGCGGATCGAAGTGCTCCGCGGCGCCGCCGCCGGCGCGCTGTATGGATCGCGCGCCAACAACGGCGTCGTCCAGATCTTCACCAAGAAGGGTGTCGCCGGAAAGCCGCGTGTCACCTTCTCGACCCGCCTTGGCAGCAACGAACTGCGCCAACAGCAGCCGTTCAATTTTTATCAGAATGACATCAACGGATTGCCGATTGCCCGCTATAATCTGCAGGACGATATCTTCCGGCGCGCTCCCACCTACGAGCAGAACCTGACGCTCGAGGGCGGCAACGACGCCACGCGCTACTTCATCTCGCTGAATGCGCTGGAAGACCAGGGCATCATTCGCTCGACCGAAGCGCGCCGCCAGGGCGCCCGCATCAATGTGCAGCAACAGATCACGCCGAAGCTGCTGGCGAACGTGAGCACGAACCTGATCTCGTCGCGCAATCAGTTTCAGGCCTTCGGTGAGCAGAACGACTACGGCATCATGGGGTCGCTCTTCTTCGCACCGACGCAGACCGACTTCCGCCCGCGCAACGGCATCTATCCGCTGCCGCCGGCGCTCGGCACCAACCCGCTGCTGGCGATCGAGCGGATCAAGAATCCCCAGAGCATCAACCGGTTCATCGGCTCCGCCAAGTTGACCTATACGCCGACCGCGAAGCTGTTGCTCGACTACACCGCCGGCGTCGACAACTCGGCATTCGAGCAGGGGCAGTTCATCCCCCGTGGCGCGGTGCTCGGCACCGGGCCGCTCTCCACCGGTCAGTCGCAGTCGGTGTTCCAGAACACCCGCGTCCTGAACCAGGACGCCGTGGCGACCTACTCCTGGAATCCGGGCAGCAAGATCGAGTGGAAAACGACCGCGGGCCTGAACTACACGCAGCAGACGATCAACATCACCCAGTCGGGCGCGAACGGTCTGGCGCCGGTGGGTGAGCTGGTCAGCGCCGGATCGGTGCCGTTCGGAACGCAGCGCCGGTTGCAGCTGCGGACTCTGGGCTATTTCGGTGTGCAGCAGCTCGGGCTCTACGACAAGCTGTTTTTGAGTGCCGCATTGCGTCTCGATGCCTCATCGACCTTTGCGCCCGCGCAGCGGTGGCAGGCGTTCCCGAAGTTCGACGCGTCGTACGTCGCGCTCGAGAATCGACCCGGCCTCCTCAACAGCGTCCGCCTTCGCAGCGCGATCGGGTGGGCCGGCAGCCAGCCCGGTGCCGCCAACGCCTACTCGCAGTTCGTGACCTATTCGCAGTCGGCGTTCGGCGGTCGTCCTGGGTTCGTGAACGACGTCACGTTCGGCAACCCTGACCTGAAGAACGAACGCGCTCGTGAGTTCGAGGTCGGCACCGAAGTCGGCCTGCTCAGCGGTCGGGTGGGTGTGGAGGCGACCTACTACGATCGCCTCGTCTCCGACCTGCTGTTCTTCAAGCCGCTGCCCACCAGCACCGGCTTTTCGCGACAGTTCGCGCCCATCGGCACGATGTCCAACAAGGGCATCGAGCTGCTCGTGCGCGCGGTGCCGGTGGACCGCAAGAATCTGCGATGGGAATCGACCGTCACCTACACGCGTAACCGGAATCTGGTCGAGAGTCTGATCATCCCCGACTTCCAGTCGGCCGGTGGCTACCCCAATCGGATTCGTACCGGTGAACCCGCTGGTGTGTTCTACGGGTCGTACGCCGCGCGCAACTGCGTGACGGGTGCGCCGCTTCTCGATTCGCTTGGCCGTTATCGCCGCAGCAATCAGGCCGCCGACATGGGCGCCACCCTGGCGGCGCGTCAGGCACTGAGCGGTGGCACCTGCAACGATTCGTTGGTCAAGGTCATCGGCGATCCGAATCCCGATTGGCTCGGCTCGATCCTCAACGAATTCACGATCGGAAAGAAGTTGCGTGTTCGTGCACTCTTCGATGGCACCTTCGGGAATGAAATCCTGAACCTGTCGACGCGCGCGCAGAACGCTGGGGTGGCCAGCAACTCGAAGGAGTATGAGCGCGAACTGCTGCCGTACGGCGACCCACGCAAGCTGCCGCCGGGCTTCAACGCGCGGACGCAGGGCATCTTCGAGTACTGGATCGAGGACGGCAGCTTTGTGAAGCTGCGTGAACTCTCCGCCAGCTACACGCTGGATTGGAAGCCGGTCAAGCGCGTGTTCCGTGACGGCGTCGATCTCACCGTGTCGGGTCGAAACCTCTGGGTCTGGACCAGGTACTCCGGCTACGACCCCGAAGTGTCGGTATTCGGCACCAACGCCGGCGGACTGGGATCGGCGCAGACGACGGCCGCCGATCGCGGTATCGACTTCGGCGCCTATCCGATTCCGCGCGTCTGGTCTGTCAGTGCTCGGTTTACCTACTAATCAACGGAGACGCTCACCCATGCGCATTTTCAAGCGATGCGTGGTGGCAGTCGCCGCCATGTCGCTCGGCGCCTGCAATCTCGATCTGCAGAACCCGAATCAACCGACCGCCGATCAGGTGGTTTCGTCACCCGATGGCGTGATTGCACTCGCCACCGGCCTGCAGGCGCGCTTCGCCGCGTCGTACTTCAACTACGCCTACATGGCGGGTGTCATCACCGACGAGTTCGCGGCAACCGCGGCGGCGCTGGTGTCGATCAGTGATGCGGAGCAGGGCGCCGTCGCCCCAGGCACCGGGATCGCCGATAACGTCTTCAACTCGATCTATCGCACGGTGCGAACGGCGGACGAACTGCTCGCCGGTGCCGACCGTCTGTCCGGCTCGTTCGAGGCCGGGACGCGCAGCGGACTCAAGGCGCTCGCATTCACGCTCAAGGCGGAAGCGCTCGGCGAAGCGATTCAGAGCTACCAGCGGACGCCGATCAATACCTTCAATATCACGACGCCGATTTACGGGTCGCGCGCCGAGGCTTTGGTCGTGATTCGTGCGCTGCTGGACAGCGCCGCGGCAACCGTCGCCGGAACCCCACCGAGTGCGTTCTTCAACGCCTCGGTTCTCACGCCGGGCATCAGCCTGCCCAACATGATCCAGATCTACCGCGCCCGGTATGCGCGGATGGCTGGTGACGATGCGACGGCTCTTGCCGCCAGCAATCTGGTCGCACGGTCCGGCACGGCGGCGTTCTCCCAGTTGACGTACCCCGCGCCGGGGGTGAATCCGTTCTCCAACGTGACCGGTGGCACGAACGGTATCGCAGTGCGTCGCGGCTACCGCACCTCGATGTTGCCGGCCGATCAGCGATTCAACTACTTCGTCATCCCGTCGACGACGCTCACTGGACGTATCGGCACCACGCCGCTCGATCCGTTCAGCGTTCGGTACGCGACGGCGTCGTCGTCATTGCCGGTGTATTTCCCCGATGAAGCGCTGCTGATCAAGGCCGAGGCGCTTGCGAATCAGGGGAATCTGGCCGCGTCGCAGGCGGCGCTCGATTCCGTGCGCACCGATTGCACCGGCGGTCGTGGGCTGGATGATCCAAAGGCCTGTCTGCCCGCGCTGGTTGGATTGCTGACGCAGGCTCAGCTGTTGACCGAGACCTACGCCCAGCGCCGCCTCGAACTCCTCGGAACCGGTCTGCGCTGGGAGGATTCGCGCCGTCGCAGTGCGATGCGTGGCCCCGTCGCGGCACCCCAGCTGCCCGTCGATGCACAGCGCTGCTGGTTGCCCTACTCGTTCGGCGATCGGAACGCGAACGTCGATCCAACGACCAAAACGTCCAACGTGCCGGCCGATCCAGCCGAGCCCGCGGCGTTCCCCTCTGGCTGCGCGACGCCGTGAGCCGCGACGATATGACACTCATCCTTACTTCTGGAGTATCGCGCGTGGCGCATCGCACCACCTTTGCGGTGTTGACAGCGGCAGCGCTGTTGGCTGGCTGCGGCACCAAGGACGCAACGGCTCCCCTGCTGCCTGGCCCGCAGGGCCGCATCCGATTGGTCAACCTGATCACCGATACGACGCGCGGTCGCGTGAACGCAACCGTGTCGTCCTTCGCACTGGGCGTCAACCTCGTGTACGGTGCTTCCGGACCATCATCGTTACCGACGCCGACGACGTCGATCTACGCGCCGATCAACGCCGGTGCCCAGTCGATCGTGATGAAGCGGACGATCGACACGTCGGCCACCGTTGCGACATTCCCCGTCACGATCGCGACCAACGTGGACTACACCGTCTACGCAACCGGCGGCGTTGGCGCATCGGCGATCACGTCGTTCATCACTGCCGACACCAACTCGGTGCCGGCGACGGGTGCCGTTCGCGTGCGGGTGGTACACCTGGCTCCCTCGGCAGGCAACGTCGATGTCTTCGTGACCGCGGTGGGTGCCGATCTGGCATTGGCGACGCCGACGCTCGCGAACGTGCCGGTGCGCGCGTCGGCGTACCTGTCCGTCGTGGCGGGCACCTATCAGGTGCGCGTTGTCCCTGCCGGTACGGCGGCGGCACTGCGCGCAGCAAATGTGGCAATCAACCTCGCCTCGGTCGCGTTGCCGGCGAACGGTGCGAGGACCATCATCGCGGCCGACAACAACGTCGGTGGTGCACCGTTCAGGTTCATCGCCCTCGTCGATCGCTGATCGGTGGGCACTGGTGGACCACGACGGGCCGTCCGCACCTGCGGGCGGCCCGTCGTGTTTCTGACCGGCTCTCGTGTACCGGCGCCGCAGTCTCGCGGCAGTCGGGCGCATCGTTTGACGCGAGCCGGCGTTGCAACGCCTCGCGATACCTGCTGCCTTTCTCGAGCATAGAAAGAGCTACCGAAGAGCACACCGCCTGACGCCAAGACGCAAAGACGCAAGGGCCATCTGCCGGTTCCGGACACCTCGGCGCGATGTGAGGGTCAGCCGCGACTTCACCAAAGGTGTTTTGTAACAGCAACGGCAGCAGCGCTGAGATCCTGCTGTTCCCATTCATCTGCGGTCCTTTGCGCCTTTGCGCCTTTGCGCCTTTGCACCGTTGCGTTAAGCCGTTGCGTTAAGC
>CAYMQV010000221.1:899-7280 GCA_964392395.1 uncultured Gemmatimonadaceae bacterium | reverse complement strand
CTTCTACACCGAGCTGCGCCGGATGGGTGTCGACGTGACCTACGTCGACGTCGGTGGCGGTCTCGGTGTCGACTACGACGGCACCGGATCCACCGCCGAGGCGAGCGTCAACTACACGCCGCAGGAGTACGCGAACGACGTGGTCTACACGATGGCGGAAGCGTGTCGCGAACACGACCTGCCGATGCCGAACCTGATCAGCGAAAGCGGGCGTGCGCTGACCGCGCATCACGCGATGCTGCTGGTGAAGGTGATCGATGTCGAGACCAACACCGTACCGATGCTCCCGTCGCTCACCGACGACGATCACACCCTGCTGCATGAGATGCTCGAGGACTGGATCACCGTGCACTCCGACCAGGCGCTCAAGCCGCGCAAGGTGCGCGAGATTGCGCACGATGCGAGCTTCGACAAGGAGCGTGCGCGCCAGTACTTCGCGGCGGACGCGCTCGACCTGCGGTCGCTCGCCATCGCCGAACAGCTGCATCTCGGCATCATGAATGGACTGCAACGACTCGTGCGCGATGACACCGAGGAGTTCGAGGACATCCTCGAGGAAGTCGAATCCGCGCTCACGGATCGCTACTTCTGCAATTTCTCGCTCTTTCAGTCACTCCCCGACCACTGGGCGATCGACCAGCTGTTTCCGGTCATGCCGGTCCATCGGCTCGATGAGCGGCCCGATCGGATGGGAACCCTGCAGGATGTCACTTGCGATTCTGACGGCAAGATCGATCGCTTCGTCGGCGACCGGAACGGCCGGCCGAGCCTCGAACTGCATGTCCCGAAGGACGATGACGATTACGTCCTCGGCATCTTCCTCACGGGCGCCTATCAGGAGATCCTTGGCGACCTGCACAACCTGTTCGGCGACACCAACGCCGTACACGTGAAGCTGGCCGAGGATGGGCGCTATGTCGTCAGTGACATCGTGCACGGTGACACGGTCACCGAGGTGCTCAACTACGTGCAGTTCCACGCGCCGACATTGCTGGCGACCTTTCGCCGCAAGGTGCAGAACGCCAGGGGCATCACGCGTGGTGAGGCAAACACGTTCATCGCCGATTACGTCGCCGGACTCGAAGGCTATACCTACCTTGAAGGCGAGGCTGCGCGATGACGGATCCCACGGCGTCCGATGCGCCGAGCCTTGCCCCGCTGCCGAAGACGGCGGCGTGGGAAGATGTGCTCGATATCTTCTATGCTCCACGACAGGTGTTCGAGCGCCGGCGCGATGGCAGGTATCTGATCGCACTGGTCGTACTCTGCCTGGTGACGGTCGCCGTGTTCTTTCTCACGCAGCAGATGAATGAATCGCTGCAGGAGGTCGAGCTCATGCGGACATTCCGCGAACGCGGTCTGACCAGCGACCAGATCAGGCAGGCGCTGGCGGGTGCCGCAAAGTTCAGCAGCCTCGCGGTGTATTTCGTGCCGGTCTTCGTCGCCATCGGCAGCTGGATCAGTGGACTGATCGTCATGCTCCTCGGCAACATGATGGGTGGGAAATTCAACTTTGCACAGGGAACTGCCATCGCTGTCCTGGCGTCGATGCCGGAACTCCTGGGGCGCGTGCTGGTTGGCGTGCAGAGTCTCTTCATCGATACGACGACGGCGGCGCACCGCTACTCGTTCAGTTTCAACGCGGCGCGATTCATTCCCGGCGGCACCAACAATTGGCTGCTCAAACTCGGTTCACTCGCGGATCCATTCGTGATCTGGGGACTGGTGTTGGTTGGCCTCGGCGTCTGGACCATCGGGAAGATGGAGAAGGAAAAGGCGGCGGTCCTTGCCATTGTCGTCGGACTCGTCGGCGCTGCGCTGTTCCGCTGAGGCGCGGTGGCAGGCCTTTCCACGAAAAGTCCCCCGCCGGTCTCTGGACCGGGCGGGGGACTCGTCACTTCGGGGACCGTTGATTCGGCTAATGCTTTGCTGCGGCGAACCGCGCCGCAACCTTCGGCCAGCTGATCGTGTTGAACCACGCATCCAGGTAGTCGGGACGACGGTTCTGGTACTTGAGGTAGTAGGCATGCTCCCAGACATCGACGCCGAGCAGGATGTCGGCCGGTCGCTTGCCATCCATGATCGGGTTGTCCTGGTTCGGGGAGCTCACAATTGTGAGCGCGCCTGCGTCATGCATCAGCCACGCCCAGCCACTGCCGAATCGACCCACGCCCGCGGCCTTCAGCTTGTCGCGGAACTCGCCGTAGGTGCCGAAGGACTGCGTCAGCAGCGCGCCGAGGTCGCCCGTCGGTTCACCGCCGGCGTTCGGTGCCATGATCTCCCAGAACAGCGAGTGATTCCAATGCCCGCCGCCGTTGTTGCGCACCGGGCCGCGGATGGCTTCCGGCACGGCCGACAGATTTGCGAGCAGTGCGTCCAGCGTGTGTGAAACGAGTTCCGGCGCCTTCTCGATTGCCGCGTTCAGGTTCGTGACATACGCCTGATGATGCTTGCCATGATGGATCCCCATCGTGGTCGCATCGATGTTCGGTTCGAGCGCGTCGAGCGCATACGGCAGCGCAGGCAAGGTGAAAGCCATGAATTCTCCTGTGGATCGTTCCTGAGAGTGTGACTCGTGCAGCCGGAAAGCTAAGGGGCCGCGTCAACGCGTATGGTACTTGGCAGCCCCGGCCGCGCGTGCTGGTCAGGCAGCGGCTTTCGCCTTCTGTCGCTCGCGCAGCCAGCTGATCACGCCCGGCATGACGGAGAGCAGAATGACGGCGAGAATCACCTTCTCGACATGCTGAGCGACCCCGGGAACCGTCTTGCCAAGCCCGTAGCCGATCATCAGCATGCTCCAGATCCAGAGGATGCTGCCCGACACGCTGAAGCCCACGAAGCGGGAGTAGGGCATCGCGCCGACGCCCGCCAGGACGGGGGCGAAGGTCCGCACGATCGGCACGAATCGCGCGATCATCACGGTCTTGCCGCCATGCTTCTCGTAGAAGTCGTTCGCCTTCTTCAGGTACTTCCTCTTGAAGATGAGCCCGTCTTCCCGGGTGAACAGCTTGGGCCCGGTAAAGCGTCCGATCTGATAGCCCACCGAGTCCCCGACGATCGCCGCGCCCACCAGCAGGAAGCCAAGCGACCAGACGTGGATACCGAATTCCGGTCGCGTCGCCCCGAGCAGGCCGGCGGTGACCAGCAACGAGTCTCCGGGCAGAAAGAGGCCGACCAGCAGCCCCGTCTCGCAGAAGATGATCAGCATCATGCCGACGGTGCCCGCCCATCGCACCAGCTCGGGAAGGTCGCGCAGTTTGGAGAACAGGTCCTGAAGGAATTCCATAGGGGCTTCGAATGTGATGAACGCGCCAGACAGGGGGAGCGACCCCGGGACGTGACGCGTCAGCAGAGCGACTGGACACGATCGACGGCAGATGCCGCAGCCGGAAAATTCGCCGCGCCGCCCTGTCCGCACAACGGCCCGGTTGACTACTGTGCCCTGTCGTGCCGCGTTGTCACGCCCAGAATGAGGCCCCCGCTCACGCATGACCGCTCCGTCCGTCCGCACGATCGTCGTCGTTTCGCACACGCACTGGGACCGCGAGTGGTACCAGCCAGCCGGCGTCTTCCGCCAGCGGCTGGCGGCCCTGATCGACACGCTGCTCGATCAGCCCGACGGGTTGCCATTCCTGCTCGATGGTCAGGCGATCGTGCTCGACGACTACGCCGCCGTGCGCCCGGAGCGGCTGGAAGCGCTCCGCGTCGCGCTGCGGGACGGCGCACTGGAAGCAGGGCCATGGTACGTCCTGGCCGATATGCTCCTGCCGAGCGGAGAGGCCCTCGTTCGCAATCTCCTCGAGGGGACTCGCACCGTGCGGCAAGCGGGAGGAGTCCCGCCGTCGGTACTCTACTCGCCAGACGCATTCGGGCATTCCGCGGCCGGCCCGGTACTCGCTGAAGGCTTCGGGCTCGGGGTCGCGGTGCTTTGGCGAGGGTACGGCGGACCCATGCATCCCCCGGGCGCCGTCGTGCGCTGGAATCACCCGAGCGGGGCGTCGGTGCTTCTCTATCATCTGTCGCGCGATGGGTACGAAATCGGATCGGCACTCCCGGCGACCCAGTCCGCCGCGGCTGCACGCTGGCGCGCGATGCGGGGCGCCCTGCTCGACCGCGACACGCTTGGCGTGGTGCTCCTGCCAAACGGCGCCGATCATCACGCTCGGCAGACGGAACGTGTGGCGGCGATTGACGCGCTCACGGCGATCGCGAGTCCGGATACGGTCGAGGTGGATTCGCTCAGCGGCTTTGCGCGCCGACTGATACGCACCGCGTCGGATGCGCCGCTCCCGGCGGTCACCGGTGAATTGCGCGACTCGGCGGGATGGACCTGGTCGCTGCAGGGAACCTTCGCGACGCGCGCGCAGCAGAAGCGTACCAACGCACGAGTGGAACGTCTGCTCGTGCGCGAGGCAGAGCCCTGGGCAGCGCTGGCCTGGTACGTGAACGGGGGGCACCCGTCGGCGTTGCGCGCCGCATGGAAAACGCTGCTCGCGACGCACCCCCACGATACGCTCTGCGGATGCAGCGTGGATGACGTGGCCCAGGCGGCCGATGTTCGATGGGCCGACGCAACCCACCAGGCGCTCGCGATTCGCGACGACGCCCTGCGAACGCTGGTCAACTGTGATCCCGTCGTGCAGCGTGACCTCGAGTCGCTCTGGCGCCCGACGGTGGTGGTCCGGAATCCCGCCCCTCGCCAACGCGGAGGGGCCGTGCAGCTGCGTCTGATCGATGCGATCATCAGTGATCCCGTGGGCCCTGGCAGCGCCGCGCGATCCGGTGCCCGTGTACCCCCGCCCCCCGGGCGACCGGAGTGGAGTGGTGATGATGCGATGCAACTCCTGCATCGATCACGCCAGTTCGATCGCGTGGAGTCGCCGCTGCATTATCCGCGCAATGCCGTGGTCAGAATGAGCGCGATGATGGCATGGATCAACCCGATCCCCGGCTATGGCATCCAGCCGATGTCACTCGCGCAGTTGAGCGCACTGGTGCAACCGGTCCCACCGAGGCTGCGCGTGCGCGGCACCGAGACGGAGTTGACGGGCGCTGCCTGGAGACTCGCGGTATCACTGCACGGTGTCACCGCCACGCATGCCGAAACCGGTGCCCGCTTGCATTCCCTGGGCTGGCTCGAGAGTGTGACGGACGCCGGTGATACGTATACGCCATCGCTTCGCGGCGATGCACTCACCGCGCACTGGTCCGCACCGCGGTTGCTCGCGCGAGGCCCGATTCGTGCCGAGTGGGAACTGCACGCCGCACTCGAGCGACCACGCAGTGCCGTCGCCTCGGCCGTGGAACCGTCATCCCGCGATCTGTCGTCGCGCGATACGGTCAGCGTCAGCGCGACGGCATTCGTGTCGCTCGACGCCGGCGCTGATCGCATCGACGTCACGATCCGCGGCGACAATCCTGCCGGAGATCATCGGCTGCGATGGATGCTGCCGCTGCCCGGCAGCATCCATACCGATCATGTCATTGCCGACGCGGCATTTGGTCCGGTCGGACGCGAACACTGCGAACGCGATCCGCGTGAGTGGAGCGCCGAAGAGCGGGCGTCGACGGCGCCACTGCATCGCTGGGTGTACCTGACCGGCGAATCGTATGGTCTCGGTGTCGTCAGTGACGGACTGGCCGAGTATGAACTGCTGCCTGACGGCCACCTTGCGATCACCGTGCTGCGTGGGGTGGGTGAACTCTCGCGGCGTGACCTCCCCGAGCGGCCCGGGCACGCCGGATGGCCGGCCGCCACGCCGGCCGCACAATCACGCGGACCGTTCGAGGCACGTTTCGCGATCGTCGCGTTGCCGCTCGATCGCGCCACGGCCCTGCGGCAGCTCGAGGCGACCGCCGACGATGTGTTGCTGCCGGTCACCGGTGAAACCTGGCGCGGCATTGCGACCGCACTTCCAGCGTTCGACGGCCTCACGCTCGAGGGCGACGGGCTGGTTTTCAGCGCGGCAAAACGCAGTGATGACGGTGTCTGGCTGGTCCTCCGCTGCATCAATCAGCTGCCGAGCGCAGTGCGCGGTGTCTGGCATCTGCCGCGCGCGGCAACCGAGGTGCGCCTCTCACGTCTGGATGAAACGCCGGGCAATGCGCTGACCGGCGCTGGCCCGCGCATTCGTTTCGAAGCGCCGCCGTACGGCATTGTCACCTTGCTGGTGCGGTGAGCCGAACAGGGATTCCCGCGCTGGGTTACGCGACCGCCACGTCCGGTGTGCGCAACGACTTTGCCACCGAGGTCAGGCGGAGCAGGAAGCCGGTCGCGGCAGCTGACTGCAGGAAGAGTGCGGGGATCAGCATTCCCGGCACGAGAATCAGCAGGCGACTGAGACCGTAGACGACGGCAAACCCGCGCGCGACGCCTCTCGG
>CAYMQV010000221.1:0-889 GCA_964392395.1 uncultured Gemmatimonadaceae bacterium | reverse complement strand
CCTGATGCGCGGTCGTCGCCGCCGTCGCGGCATCCCAGACATGGCGCAGCACGCCGAAACTGGCCAGCGCACCGGCGCCGGGAATGATCAGCACCCAGAGCCCAAGGGGATTGCACATCCGCATCGGTCCGGGAATCGCCATCGCGAGTCGGCGCAGCGACAGGCAAAACAGCGTCTGCGCAAGCACGTACATGACCACGAGCACCATCACCCCGGCATCGAATGTCGGGTGCCACGGGAGCAGCGAGGTCAGGAACAGGCGCGTGTGATCCAGCATCACTCAACGGTAGCAGCCCGGCTCGGGGTTGCGTCAGTCCCCGGCGCGACCCGCGGCGTGCTCCTGGAGCCAGTCGCCGATCAGCGTCGCCGTCGTGACGGTGATCACCACCGCCAGCCCTGGCGCCAGCGCGATCCACGGCGCCGTGACCAGATGCTCCCGGCCGCCGGCGATCATGTTGCCCCAACTCGGTGCCGGCGGTTGCACGCCCAGCCCCAGGAAACTCAATCCGCTTTCGAGGAGGATCGCGTTCCCGATTGCCAGGGTCGTCGCGACCAGCGCCGGTGCAATCGCGTTCGGTATCACATGCCGGCCCAGCACGCGCCGCGGTCGCGCGCCGAGCGTACGCGCCGCGGCGACGAAATCGCGATCGATGAGGCCGCGGACTTCGGTCCGCACGAGGCGTGCGACCCCCATCCATCCCGTCAACGCCAGCACCGTCAGCAGCGTCGGGATTCCCGGGCGCCAGAGTGCGGCACACGCCAGCAGCAGCACCAGACGAGGTACAGCCTGCAATGTGTCGGAAAGGGCGGTGATGGCGGTGTCGACCGGGCCAGCCATCCACCCAGCCAGCGCGCCAAGTGCCGCACCAAGCACGCCGCTCAGCAGCGC
>CAYMQV010000220.1:0-7300 GCA_964392395.1 uncultured Gemmatimonadaceae bacterium | reverse complement strand
TCCCCACGACTACCGGCAGCGATGACACCTCGGCCTCGAACGAGGCCGAGGTGTCATCGCTGCCGGTAGTCGTGGGGACGTGCGTGATCGCACGCGCTGGCGGACGGGACTTGCCCGTGGACTTGGTGGAGCGGGCGCCGGGAGGCGTGATGCGATTCGTGGGCATGGTCAGTGGGATGCGCGGGGGTGGTGGAGACAGAGGGGTGGTGTCGGTCGGAGTGTGGCTCTCGGTGCTTTCGCCGTCGCGAGCCCGCCACACGGGAGGCTCAGCCGGACGGCTGTTCGAGTCGCAGTACTTCGAGCACACTCATCACGAGCAACAATCCACGATCCCGGCGCACGATGCCGGTGCACGCCGTACGCCAGCGAGCGTCAAGCGTGGCGGGGGTCGGTTCGACGAGATCGTTCGCCACCGACACGACGTCGCCCACTTCATCGACCATGAAGGCGAACAGCTCGCCCTCGTGCAGGACGACGACATTCATGATCTCGGCGCCAGGCTCCCGTGGCGCCAGCTTGAGCGTCTTGCGCAGATCGACGGCGGTCACGATCTGGCCACGCAGGTTGAGGAAGCCGGCGATGGCATCGGGGGCCATCGGCACCCGCGCGATACGCATCGCAACCAGCACCTCCTGCACCATCATGACCGGGATGCCGAGCCACTGGTCGGCAAGCCGGAACGTCACGTACTCGAGCTGGGCCTGCACGCGGCCCGTGGGTGTCACCATCGTGGCACTGCTCATGCTGCCGCCGAAGTCGATGTGGTGGCCGTGTCATCGGCCGAAGACGGTGCCGCGTCATCGCTCTGCGGGGGTACCGACTCGCCGTGGGCATGCCGCAGGAAGTGATCGGTATCGATCACTTCCGTGGCTCGGCCGGCGATCACCGAGACCCCCAGTACACCGGGTCGCGCGGCGCGTCGTTGCAGTTGCACATGTTCCTCGACGATGTCCCGTATTTCATTGACGGCCAGCCCCATCGTGCGGTTGCGATCGCTGAAGACGATCACGGGGCGCGGGTCCATGCTGCGCAGGTCCATCGACGCGTTGGCGGCCAGCACCGGCATCAGCGCCCCGCGATACTGCACCAGGAAGTGGCCGTCGGCCTCCTCGAGTGCCGAGAGCGGGAATTCCTCGAGACGTGCGACCAGCGACAGCGGCACGGCCTGCAGCGCAGGGTAGCCGGCGTCGAACAGCAGCACGCTCTCCTTCGTCTCGGTCTGCAGTGCGGCCAGCGCTCGCTTCGCCGCCAGTGCCGCCTGCTCGGCCTCGTCGCGCGTCTCGCTGCTCGCGACCTGCGCGATCGTGGCGATGCCGGCCGGGTCGAGAATCATGATCACACGACCATCACCCGTGATCGTGCACCCGGCGTAGGCCTGCAGGTGCTTGATCATCCGACCCACCGGCTTGACCACGATCTCCTGCGTGTCGAAGACGTCGTCCACCACCAGCCCGAAGCGGGCTTCGCCAACCTGACAGACGACGATGTTGTACGTGCTCTCGATCGCCGCCGCCTCGAGCCCCAGCAACGTCCGCAGCAGCACCAGCGGCAGCAGCGTGTCACGCAGGCGATAGAACTGTGCGCCGTGGACATTCTCCACCAGGCCGTTCTGCTCCTCCGTCACGCGCACCAGTTCGACGATCCCGATCTGCGGCACCGCGAATGATTCGCCGGCGGTGCCCACCAGCAGCGCCGAGATGATCGCGAGGGTCAGTGGAATCTTGATGCGCACCGTCGTGCCGCGACCCGCCTGGGACGAGAGTTCGACGGTCCCGCCGATGGCGTCGATGTTGCTCCGGACGACGTCCATGCCCACGCCGCGGCCCGAGACGTTGGTGACCTGCTCCGCCGTCGAGAAGCCTGGCTCGAAGATGAAGCGCAGGATCTGCGTATCAGGCATCGCTTCGGCGGCGTCCGCCTTCAGCAGCCCGCGCTCGACCGCCTTGCGGCGCACGCGAGCTGCGTTGATCCCGGCACCGTCATCCACGATCTCGATCACGACGTGGCCGCCCTGGTGGCGCGCACTGAGATGGATGGTGCCCATCTCCGGCTTGCCCGCGGCGCGACGGATCGCCGGGGTCTCGACGCCATGGTCGGCCGAGTTCCGGATCATGTGCGTGAGTGGATCCTGGATGGCCTGCAGGATCTGGCGATCGAGATCGGTCTCGGCGCCATGCATCACCAGCGAGATCTGCTTGCCGCTGGACTGCGAGAGATCGCGGATCAGGCGCGGCAGCTTGGTCCAGGCGTTGCCGATCGGCTGCATGCGGGTCTTCATCACCGCCTCGAGCAGGTCGGTGGTCACCCGGTCGAGCTGCTGCACCGGCTTCGCGAAGGGTGACTCGTCCTCGGTGGCCGCCAGCTGCAGCAGCTGGTTGCGACCGAGCGCCAGTTCGCCGACGAGATTCATCAGCTTGTCGAGCACATCGACGCCAACCCGGAGCGTACTGTCGGCGACATGTGCGGCAGTCGCCTCGGTCTTGGCACCGCGACGGTCCACGCCGTCCCACGTCCCCTGGGCCCCGCCCGCGTCGCCGGCCTGCGGCACGGTCGGGGCATCGGCATCCGGCGGCAGCGGGGCCGCCGAGTCCGTGATCGGTGGCGTCGAGACTGGTGTGGCCGCGTGAACGGCGCTGGCTGGCTCAGTCATGGGCAGGGTGGGTTCAGATGGCGAAGTGGCGAGGATGGTGGCAGCGGTCGTCGCGGCACTCGGCGTCGCGGGGGCTCCGCTGTCGCCTGCGGCGCGTGGAGAGAGCCAGTGTTCGAGCCGCTCGATCAGCGGGGCGTCATCCCCCTCGGGCTCGGCCTCGGTCTCCTCCAACGCCTGGAGCACCAACTTGATGCAGTCGATTGCCGCCAGCACATCGCCGATCAGGGCCGGCTCGACGGTCAATCGCCCCGCACGCAGCGCGTCGAGCACATTCTCCGCCGCGTGGGCGACTCCCTCGAGCCTGGTGAGGCCGAGGAAACCGCAGGTGCCCTTGATCGTGTGGATCGTGCGGAACACGCCGTTCAAGCGTGCCGTGTCCTCGGGATGCTGCTCGAGCTCGACGATGTCGTTATCGAGCTTGCCCAGATTCTCGTTGCTTTCGGTCAGGAAGTCTCTGAGGAGATCGTCCATCTGCGCTGGTCGCTGAAGGGAACTGCCCGGGGTAGTGTGTTACACGTACAGGCCATTGTCGGCAGTGAGCATCCGAATCTGAAATATTGGAAAGTTCTTGTTCACAGACGCGCGATTTTTTCGCGCAATTGTCCGCAGGCTCAAGAAGTCTGGCGTGCCGCCGAGACTGCCCGTCATGCATCTCATCAGACTGACCTACGCGAGTGTCGCCAGGAGCGGGCTGGGATACGAGGCCCTGACGTCGATCCTTCGCAGCGCCGCGACACGGAATGAAGAGCTCGGAATCACGGGGATTTTGTGCTACAGCGGAAACGCGTTTCTGCAGGCGCTGGAGGGGCCGCGGTCCGAGGTCAGCGCGCTCTATCTCCGCATCGCGCGGGATGAGCGCCATTCGCGATGCGAGCTGCTCGGCGCCATCGAGATCGACGAGCGCAATTTCGTCGACTGGTCGATGAAGTTGGTCAGCTGGGAAGGCGCCCTGACGGCCGACCGTCGCGCGCTGCTGCTGCGGCATGCGCGGACGGCGTCGCTCGAGCCTTGGACGATGACGTCGCGTCAGGCGCACGGCTTCCTGAGCGAACTGGCAGAGTTCGAGCGGAAGCAGCAAGCCGCCTGACCCGGGTGAGCGCCGGCGGCGCCGAGTCGCGGCGCAGGTGGGCTGAAGTGACTGGGACGACCGGAGCGGTCTTGCGTCTCGGGCCACGCCTCAGAGCCGGCCGCGGCCTGGCGGCAGTCAGCGAGGCGACAACCGCTGTCCCGACTGGTATTCTGCTGTGCGCGGGAGTTCCACGAGGAACGCACACGCCTCCGACGCTGCGTCTCTCCCCAACCCGTCCTGTCGCCGAATGCAGCACCTGTCCATCGCCAATCGCCACGCCACGCACTCCCGGAGAGGTGACGTGGGCCCGGTCACCGCACGAGCGTGAAAGGGCCGCGTCGGCGCGCACTCAGATCGATTCGCGGCCAGCTCCTGCTGCTGGCGGTGCTGGTGGCGGTCCCATTGACCGTGCTGGCCACGCTGCGAGCGTTTGAACAACGTCGCACCGAGCTGGCGCGGCTGCAGCAGCGCGCGATTGAAAACGTCGATCTGGTTGCCGAGAAGTTGGTGAACGAAGGGCAGCGTGCCAATGCCTTGTTGGTCGGCGTCAGTCAGGCCGTGTTGCCGAATACGGCGCCTGTCACCAACGATTCGGTGCTGCAGTCGATCTCGCGATCGGCGATGTTCGGCTTCTCGAACATCTGGATCAACGACACGCTGGGTGAGAACATCGGCGCCGTGATGCTGCCTTCGGGCGGGCGACGCGCTGTCGCGCTGGGCAACCGCGCCTACTTCCAGCGCGCCATCAACGCGCGCCGATTCACGGTCGGCGACCCAGTCCGATCGCGCGTGCTCCCGGGCGCGCCATGGATGATGCCATTCGTGCTTCCCGTCCTTGACCACGCGACACACCGCGTTCGATCGGTGGTCGGCGCCTCCATCTGGGTGGACTCGCTCGACGCGCTGCGCGAAGTGCGTCGGATGCCCGCCGGCTCGGTGATTACGGTCATGGACACCACAGGCACCGTGATCATGCGGACCGCCGATGCAGAGCACTGGGTTGGTCGACGCTTTGGTGGCACGGCAGACTTCCTTCACGATCTCGCGATCGACTCGATCGTCAATCTCATAACATCTGCCGACGGCACCCCGCGACAGGTTGCGTACCGCAAGGTGCCGAGCCTCGGGTGGATGGTGTACGTCGGCATCCCGACGTCAGCCACGATCGACCTGGTGCAGCAGGACTTTTTCTGGGGTCTGGCGACGGCCGCTCTGGTCACGCTGCTCGTCCTGGGAGCGACAATCTGGTTGACGGCGCGGATCGTCGAACCGATCGAAACCCTGACCGCCGACGCGCTGACCATTGCGGGAGGCGCCAGCGCGGTGCGTTCGCGTCTGACGAGTGATGATGAAATCGGTGATCTGGCGCACGCGCTCAATCGGATGGCCGATACTGCGGTCCAGCAGCAGGCGGCGCTCGCAGACGACATCGCCGCGCTCCGTGCCGCCGAGCTCGCCCTCGAGGATTCGCGCGATCAGTTGCGCCAGGCACAGAAGATGGACGCCCTTGGCTCCTTCGCGGGCGGAATCGCGCACGACTTCAACAACTACCTGACATCGATCGTCGGTTTCAGCGAGCTGGCGCTTTCGCAGCTTCCACCGGACTCACAGGTGCGCGGCGACATCAAAGAGGTGCTCGCATCGGCACACCGTGCGTCGGACGTGGCTCGTCAGATTCTGATCTTCAGTCGAAAGTCGGTCGTCGAACCACAGTACGTGTCGCCGTCGCAGGTGGTCAAGGGCATCGATCGCATGCTGGGGTCGCTGATCGGCGCCAGCATCGGGCTCGACCTTGACTGCCCCGATGACGTTGGCACGATCCATGTGGATCGCGGCCAGCTGGAACAGGTGATCGTCAACCTCGCCACCAATGCGCGGGATGCGATGCCGAACGGCGGTGTACTCTCCATCACGATCCGTTCGCTCACGGTCGCTGCCGAACAGAACGAATTCGTCTCGTTGGCTGACGGCACGTGGATCGAGATCGCGGTCAGCGATACGGGCGGCGGCATCCCTCCCGACATTCGCGATCAGATCTTCGAGCCCTTCTTCACCACCAAGGAACGTGGACGCGGAACAGGGCTGGGCCTCGCGTTGGTGTATTCGATGGTGCGCCAGGCGGACGGGATCATTCGGGTGAAGAGTGAGGAGGGTCGAGGCACCGCGTTTCACCTCTTCTTCCCACAGGCAATCGACGTGGTTCAAACCGAGCGCATGACGCCGCAGTCGACGGTCGAACTCGAAGAAGGTACGCAGATTCTTGTGGTGGATGACGACCCTGCCATCCGCGCAATGGTCCACGAGGTGCTCACACGCGCAGGCCACAGCGTCCTGGCCTGCGCGGACGGCGCCGAAGCGCTGCTCCATCTCCGCGGCGGAGCATCGTACGATCTGCTGCTTTCCGATGTGTTGATGCCCGGAATGAACGGAAGGGAGCTTGCCCGACGGGTGCAGGAGGAGCACCCGGAGATGGCAGTGCTGCTCATCAGCGGCTACGTCGACGATGCGCAACTGGCGCGCGACGTGATGGCATCGGAGATCCCGTACCTCGCGAAACCGTTCACCACCGACGCGCTGCGTGCCAAGGTCCGGCAGGTGCTGGATGCGAGGCGGGCGGCGCTCAGGCGGCCACTGGGCGTCTGAATGTCGTCGTCGTGCGAACGGGCTCCACTGCCACGGGGCTCGCGCTGTGCGGTGAGTGATACGACCTGCCGTGGTGTGGAACTCGCACCGTGAACAGTGCGCGAATTGCCACCCACGCAACGTGTAATCAGCCGTGCGAGGCGCCCATCAGCAGCGCGGAACGTTCGATCACCTCAGACGCCGGTGAGCTGCGACTGGGGCGACTTTCCGACTCGAAGTCCGGTACGATCTCTTCCAGGCTTCGACGCAGGTACGAGTCGCTGGCGTTCCGCATCGCCGATTCGATCAGCTGCACGATCTGCATGTAGACGCGCAGATCGGGTGGCTCGTAGCGCGCCTTCATGATCTTCGGGTGCGATGTGTTCAGCACCTCGTCGCCGGTGAAGAACAGTTCTTCATACAGCTTCTCGCCCGGGCGCACGCCGTTGAAGACGATCTCGATGTCTTCGCCTTCGGTGAGTCCCGAGAGCCGGATCAGGTCGAGCGCAAGGTCATAGATGCGGATCGGTTCGCCCATGTCGAGACAGAACACTTCGCCACCGCTGCCAATGGCGCCCGCCTGCAGCACCAATCGTGTCGCTTCCGGGATGGTCATGAAAAAGCGACGCATATCGGGGTGGGTGAGCGTGATCGGCCCACCGTTCCTGATCTGACGCATGAACGTCGGCACCACGCTCCCTCGGCTGCCCAGCACGTTGCCGAAGCGCACCGCCATGAAGTTCACGTCATGGGTGTGCGCGGCATGGCAGACGATCATCTCGGCCACACGCTTGGTGGCGCCCATGATGTTGGCCGGTCGGACCGCCTTGTCGGACGAGATCAGCACGAAGTGCTGGACGCCGGCATCGAGGGCGCTGGTGACGACGTTCCGCGTGCCGACGATGTTGTTGAGGACGGCTTCGATCACGTTGTCTTCCATCAGCGGCACGTGCTTGTGC
>CAYMQV010000219.1:0-7327 GCA_964392395.1 uncultured Gemmatimonadaceae bacterium | reverse complement strand
CGTACCGACGGGCCGGCCGATCTCGGTGAGAAGGGTGATGTCGGTGAGCGGTGCGCCGACCGCCTTCGCAATACCGAAGTCGATCACCTTCGGCACCGGGCGATCGTCCACCATCGTCACGAGCACGTTGGAAGGCTTCAAGTCGCGATGAATCACGCCCTTCTGGTGCGCGTGCTGCACCGCGCGGCAGACATCCGCGAAGAGTTCGAGGCGGTGTTCGGTCGTGAGCCGGTAGGTGTCGCAGAAATCCGTCAGCGGCATTCCGCGGACGAGTTCCATCACGTAATAGGGGCGGCCGGTGGCGGTCGCGCCGGCGTCGAGCACACGGGCGATGCCCGGATGATCCATCACCGCGAGCGCTTGCCGCTCGATCTCGAATCGCGCGAGGAACGCCTTCGTATCGAGCCCGAGCTTGAGGAACTTGACCGCGACATGCCGGCGGATGGGCTGGCGCTGCTCGGCTTCCCAGACCTCGCCCATGCCGCCTTCGCCAAGCGGTTGGAGCAGCGTGAACGCTCCGACCACCGTGCCGGCGGCGATCGCAGCGCCGTGGTGTGGCGTGGACGGTGACTCGGAATCCGGCATCGACGCATCTCCCAGGCGGAATCAGGGAAGAAATATGCAGCGTAAGCGCGGGGGGCAAGGAGCCCGGATGACTCGCTCAGGTGCGTAGGTTCCACCGGTCCCGACGTGGTGGGTCTACCCTTCAGCCGCCGCACATGCTTTTCTGGCCAGCGGACCGTGATTCTGTGCGTGCGTTCGCGATCGATGGTTGCCGAGTCGAATCGTGACGACACCGGCGCAACGGCTCAGCGTCGCGTTGGCTGATCGCTACCAGATCGAGCGCGAGATCGGCGCCGGCGGCATGGCCATCGTGCTGCTGGCGCGCGACACGCGACATGGACGACAGGTCGCGATCAAGGTGCTGCGCGACGAGATCGCGGCGCGCACCGGCGCCGAACGCTTCCTGCGCGAGATCCGAACCACCGCGACGCTGCAGCATCCGCATATCGTCCCGCTCTTCGACTCAGGTGAGGCGGACGGCACGGTGTACTACGTGATGCCGTTCATCGATGGCGAAACGTTGCGTGACCGGCTGGAGCGCGAGGGGCAGCTGGGGGTGGACGACGCGGTGCGTATCGCACGCGAAGTGGCCGACGCGCTGGACTATGCGCACCGTCATGGTGTGGTGCACCGCGACATCAAGCCGGAGAACATCCTGCTGCATGACGGCCGCGTGATGGTGGCAGACTTCGGTATCGCGCTGGCGCTGGCCCGCAGCACGCGCGATGTGCGCCTGACCGAGACCGGGATGAGTGTGGGAACGCCGCACTACATGAGTCCCGAGCAGGCGATGGGCGAGAAACACATCACCGCCCGTGCCGATATTTTCGCACTCGGCGCCATCTTGTACGAAATGCTCTCGGGTGAGCCACCGTTCACCGGTGACTCGGCGCAGGCGATCGTGGCGAAGATGATGACCCTCGCGCCGGCGCCGTTGCGCACACTGCGGCCGACGGTGCCCGAGCAGGTCGCCGCGGCGATCGACTGCGCCTTGGAGAAAGTGGCCGCCGACCGATTCGCGACGGCGAGCGCGTTTGCTGATGCCCTGCTGCGACCGATCGTGACTGGCAGTTCGCCGTCGACCTCTCCAAGCCTCACGCGGCCGACGGCGCGATGGTGGGCAGTTGCCGCGGGAGCGGTCGGGATGGCGGCTGTCGCCGCATACATGATCAGCCGCCCACCCGACAGTCCGGCCTACGCCAAGGGCACCGTGGCACGCGCAATCATTCCGCTGGCTCGGGATCAGCTACTCTCCAGTGGCGCCTATCCGCTGGCGATCTCACGCGATGGCGCGTACATCGTGTATGTGGGCGACGATAGCGGGAAATCGCAGCTCTTTCTGCGTGCGCTGGCCGACACCGTGTCGCACCTGCTGCCGGAGACGGACGGCGCGAGCACGCCATTCTTTTCCCCGGACGGCGCATGGATCGGGTATTTCGCGAACTCGAAATTGAAGAAGGTGCCGCGATCAGGGGGAGCGTCGATCATCATCGCCGACGTGCCGGAGCGCGAACGCGGCGCTGACTGGGACACTGACGGTACCATTCTCTATGCATTCGACGATGGGTCGCTGCATCGCGCGAATGCGGATGGAGGTGTGCCGAAGGACGTCGTGATACTTCCGGCAGACACCGCGCGGCGTTCTGCGTTGGGGCCACTCAGGTTTCCAGCGTTCCTTCCGGGCGGGAATCGAGCGCTGGTCAGCAGTGATTCCGGCGTCGGCGTGCTGGAGCTTGTCTCCGGCAATCTTCGCGTCGTGAGCAAAGGTCGGCAGGGTCGCTACCTGCAGACGGGGCACCTGCTGTTCGACGACAACGAAGGGCGCGTGCGCGTCGTGCGTTTCGATGCCGAGCGTGGCGAGGCCAGCGGCCCCTCGGTTCCGGTGTTCGAGGCGTTTCGAGGCCCGGACGGCGGTGCCGGCCACTTCGCCGTCTCGCAGAACGGTACACTCGTGTACATGCCTGGCGGATTTCAGCGAACGCTCGTGCGCGTGGACCGCTACGGACGCGAGTCGCCGATCAATATCGAACCACGCGGCTATCGATTCCCTGCCGTCTCGCCGGATGGTCGGCGCATCGCGGTGACGGTTGATCCGCGACCATCTGCGATCTGGCTCATCGATCCGGCGCTTGGACAGGCCGTGCCACTGACGACGGATGGCGTGCACTCCATCCTGCCGATCTGGTCGTGGGATGGGTCACGCATTGCCTATGACAGATTTCTGTCGCCTCGGTCCACGATGACATGGACGCTCGCGCAGCCTGGTGCGGAGCATGTGACTGTCGAGGGACAAAGGGGGAGCGACTTCAGCGCCAATGTCTGGACGCGAACCAACGACCTGATTGGCGTGCGATACAATGCCCGGCCGAATCAGGCACGTGCCGACATAACGCGTGGCCACTTTGGAGACAGCACAACGACGTTCCTTGTTGCATCACCGGCAACCGACCGCGATCCCTCCCTCTCGCCGAACGGGCAGTGGCTCGCGTATAGCTCAGATATTTCCGGCGCATATGAAATCTACGTCCGGCCCTACGCTGACAGCGGCAGCCGCAGCGCGGTACTGGTTTCGAATCGTGGAGGCGTGGAGCCACAGTGGTCGGCTGATGGCAACGAGCTGTTCTATCGTTCTGGTACACGCATCATGGCGGTCGCAGTCCGGACCGCAACCGAGTTCAGCGTGCTGCGACCACCGCAGCTCCTCTTCAGCGGCCCGTTCGACTTCAGTCAGGCACTCAACTGGTCTGCGAGCCCGGACGGATCCTTCATCATGGTCAAGGCTGATCCGACGACGGGTCGACAGCTGCGCGTGGTGTTCAACTGGTTCCAGGAGCTGGAGAGCATCGGACGAAAATGAATCAGCCGCTGCTTCGATACCTGATGTTCCTGGCCGTGCGCCCAATTTCAGATCCGTGCAACCCGACTTGAAGCCCACCAGCACTCATGAACAGAATCTTTGTCGTCGGTGACTGCAACGCCTCCACATGCGACTGCTCCGCGATCAGCAACGCCACGCGCCATTCGGCAAATGCGTCAACTGCAGATGCGCCAACTGCATTCGTGCCAACCAGCATCCGCCGCGGCAGCCACCCGGCACGGACGGCGGCTTCCGGCCCGATGGCACGTGCGTCGCGTCGTGCCCCGGCACCGGTGGGCCACCACGCACGAGTCCGTCTACCTGGACGGACTCAGTGGCGTTTTCGGCGCACCTTGCCACTCTTGCCTTCCACACTGCGGTACCGTATCGTCGCGGATACTCAGGGAAGGTGCTGGGCCACTTCGACGCCCGAGCAGACGATGGAGACTAGCGAAGTCAACGGCGGCAGCCCCGCGGTACCGGTCGTGCCGCTGAAGGTGTGTGTCATCAATCAGTACGGCGAGTGGATCTGCCCGCCGAAAGCCGCGCTCGCCGCCGAAGATGCACAGAGGCTGGCAAGCCTCAGTGCGATATTCGGGCCCAATCTCCCGGCAAACAAGCTGAAATTGATGTTCCAGCTTTGCGCGGCGGTGGCCGGGTCGCCGATTGGCGACGAGTGTATTCCAGCGCGAAGCGATGAGGCCGTGCAGAGCGTCCGGCTGCTGCTCGGCGTAGCACCGCCGGCCCTGATGACGTATCGCTACTACAGCGTCGCCGGCGATTTCATCGCGGCGCACATGATGCTTGGGTCGGACACGCTACCCAGCGGAAAGACCAAGTATCACGCCGTCCGTGAGGTCCTCGACGCCTTCAAGGTGACGATTCCGGCATGCTGATGCGTCCCCGTCGTTGACGTCATGCCTCAGTGGGTCGCGGTCAGTGCGGTGAATCTCGGGTCGGACCGCAGCTGCTTGAACCAGGGAGTGCGACCCACATCCCGCCGCATGGCGGGAAAGTGCTGGAGAAATCGTTCGAGCAGGCGGAGCGCCTCATCGGATTGCCCGAGAAGCGCGCGGACGTGCGCTTCGCCGTAGTCAACCACATTCGTCGTCGCGCTGAGCGGCATCAACGCGCGCGTACGCGCGACGATGGCAAGGGCGCTGTCGCGCAGGCCGGCGCGGGCCGCCACTGCCGCGACGAGCAGGCGGCGCGTCGGCCAGCCGGATTGGCCGATATGCGCGCTGTCGCGGCGTTCCGCCTCGTCCAGCAAGCGCCACGCGCGACCGACGTCAGCGGGACGATCTGCCGTAAAGCCAACGGTCGTGAGCTCACAGCCGAAGAAGCGAGCGTCGCCCGGATACCGCTGGCGCCCCTGGGCGCACCACTTCACCGCGTTCCCGGTCTGCTCCGCACCGAGTGCCGCAAATTGCAGGCGCGCCAGAACCGACGCCGCGTCCTGCAGATATGCGTCGGCCCGCAGCGCCTCGGCTGCCGCCTGTTCCGCCTGCTCGTAGTCGCCCGCCATCTGGAGCAGGAAACTGAGGTCGCTCCACGCCGTCGCAAAGTCGGGGCGACGATCGACGGCCGCGCGCAGGTCGGACTGCGCCGCTGCGCGCGTTGAATCGCTGGAGGCGTCCTGCGAGTGGCTCCACAACTCGCGCCGCGCAACGCCCCGCGCGTGCAGTGCCGCCGCATCGTCAGGGTCGCGGGCGAGCGCATCGTTCGCCCGCCGGATTGCCTCGCCCCAGGCGCGCTGCGCTGCGGCAAGCCCGCCGTCCGCGGCGGCGTTGCCGGTCATCGCGGCAAACTCCTCGATGCTTGCCTCGAGCAGGGAGAGCTGCGCGCCCTGCACAAGCGGCTCGGCCCAGTTCCTGTCCAGTGTCGCTGCCCTGGCCAGCAGGGAATCCGCGTACTTGAATCGTCGGAGGCGTTCGGCGCGCGTCATCGAGAAGGTGTTCGCGAGCTCCGACTCGCGCAATCCGCGCACACGCTCCACCAGTTCCCACGACGCGGCGCTGCGCGCGTGGCGGCGGCGACTCGAGATGCGCACCTGCTCGCCAAGGCGTTCTCGCAGGAAACGCGCGACGTCGGCAATGACGACCGACCGGACCTCGAGCAGGTCCGCCACCGTACCTGCGGTGTCGTGACTGGCGAGCTGTTCCCCGGTACGACCGTCCAGCAGCCGCACGGACACGCTCACCCGAGCCCCGAGCCGGCGCACATCCCCCGTCACCACGCTGCCCACATGCAGCGCGCGGGCAATGCTGTCCACGCCGATCATCTTGCCTGCGAACTGCGCGACGCCGTTCTTCGAGATGACCGTCAAGGCGCGCACCTGAGCCAGTTCGTCGATCAGGTCCGTCGTCAGCCCGTTGGCGATGTACGACAGCGACGTGTCGGCGGAGAGGTTCTCGAATGGAAGCACCGCCACGCGTGCGGGATCGGCACCCGCGCCCGCCTGCTCGGGCGTCTTCGTGCGACGGCTCCACGCTCCCACGGCGATGATCACGAGTATCGTGACGGTTATGGTGGCGATGATCACGCCGCGCGGGCGCCGCGCGGCAGCGCCGCGGACGAGGAGCTTCGCCTGGCGTCGCGGCGTCCTGGTCGATGTCACCGCGTCGAGCGCGGCGAGGAAGGCGCCGGCCGACGGATAGCGATCCGCCGGATCCGGACACAGGGCACGGGCGGCGATATCGTCGATCAGGTCCGGGAGGCCGGGCCGAATGAGCGACGGTGGCACGAAGACGCCGCTGATCTTGCGGGCCATCAGGGCCTGGCCGGACGGTGCGTCAAACGGCGGCGTGCCGACGAGCATCTCGTACATCACGCAGCCGGTCGCGTAAATGTCACATCGGGCGTCCACCGACTTGTCAGCGAACGCCTGCTCGGGACTCATGTACGCCGGCGTACCCACGACGAATCCGCTTGACGTCAGCGTCACCGCGTCATCGGTGTCCCACGGTCCAATCGGCACCGGCCGCGCGATGCCGAAGTCGGCAACGATCGCATGACCGTCGCTGATCAGGATGTTCGCCGGCTTGATGTCGCGATGGATCACGCCGTGTCCGTGCGCATATCGCAGCGCCTCGAGAATTTCGCGCGTCAACTGCAGCGCATCGTGCAGCGACAAGTGCCCATCACGCCGGAGCCGGTCGCGGACGGTCTCTCCCTCGATCAGCGGCGTGACGTGGTACAAGACGCGGCTGCCAGCACTGTCGGTGGTCTCTCCCGAATCGAGGAGTGCGAGTATGTGCGGGTGTGTGAAGGCGGCCGTGAGGGTGATTTCCCGACGGAATCGTTCCGCGCCGAGCGTCTCGACAACGTCGGCGCGCAGGATCTTCACCGCGACGGCTCGATCGTACCGGCGATCGCGTGCGCGGTACACATCCGCCATTCCGCCCTGGCCGATGCGCTCTCCGAGCTCGAATCGCCCGTCGAGAAGCGTCAACAAGGGGCCGCGATCGTCCGCCATGGCTTGCGGTTCGGGAGAGACAGGATTCGCGCGCTCTGCCAGCCAAGCTTACGCCTTCCGCAGTGGCTGGCAAGACGGCGGGAAGCCCATCCCGCCACGTGGGCCGCTGCGGCGTCACCGCCGCCACCCGCGTCGCCAAGTGCGCGTCCTGCACCTGACTCGCGATGTCGACATCCCCCTTCAGTTCGTCCCTGGCCAGCACCGCCGTCATCGTCAGTGTGATCCGGTTCCCACCGCGGGTGATCGAGGACGCTCACGTCACGTCGTTCCCACTGACCGTGCCTCCAAGGGGCGCGTCGCCTGCCTCGCGCCTCACCGCGCCGGCGAGCTTCTCGCCGTCCTGCTGGAAGACGATGAGAAAGGTGTGCACACCGCCCGGTGAATTCACCGAGGTTGTCGAGGATCACAGATGAGGCCGAGCATACGGCCCG
>CAYMQV010000218.1:0-7333 GCA_964392395.1 uncultured Gemmatimonadaceae bacterium | reverse complement strand
GGGGGTTGGGTGTCGGTCGCGGTGACGATCGTGTCGGACGTGACCGGCGCGAACGCTGCCACCGCAGCGGCACGGCGACGACGGCGTCGACCCGTTGCCACGACGACTATTCTTGGAGTTCAGCTGCCCACCGTGGAAACGTTCGGGGCAGCGTCCGGCGTTAGCGCTGCAACAGCAATTCATTCCCGTTTTCGGAGTCTTTCGTGTCCCAACTGCCCACCACCCTCGGCGCGCTGAAGCGCTCCTCCTGGGGTGAGCCAGCCCGTGCCAGGCGATCCGTCAAGGACGAGATTCGCAACAACCTGCTCGCGCGCGTCCGGACCGGCGACACATTGCTGCCTGGGGTGATTGGCTACGAGGACACGGTGCTGCCGCAGCTGGTGAACGCGCTGCTCAGCCGACACAACTTCATTTTGCTCGGTCTGCGCGGACAGGCCAAGAGCCGGATCCTGCGCGCCCTGACGGCGTTGCTGGACGATGAGATGCCGATCGTGGCTGGGAGCGAAATCAACGACAGTCCATTCGCGCCGATCTCGAAGTACGCCAAAACGCTCCTCGCCGAAGCCGGCGATGATGCCCCGATCGCATGGGTGCACCGCGACGAGCGCTACATCGAGAAGCTCGCGACGCCGGATGTGACGATTGCCGACATCATCGGCGACGTGGATCCGATTCGTGCGGCACGCGGCGGTCACATGCTGAGTGACGAGCTCACGATTCAATTCGGCATGCTGCCACGCGCCAACCGCGGCATCTTCGCGCTCAACGAATTGCCCGATCTCTCCGGCAAGGTGCAGGTCGGACTCTTCAACATCATGCAGGAAGGGGATGTGCAGATCAAGGGATTCCCCGTCCGCCTGCCGCTCGACGTGATGCTCTGCTTCACCGCCAACCCCGAGGACTACACGGCGCGCGGCAAGATCATCACGCCGCTCAAGGACCGCATCGGCAGCGAGATCGTGACCCACTACCCGCTGACGGTCGACCTGGGTGTGTCGATCACAAAGCAGGAAGCCTGGATCACGCGGGATTCGGTCACGGTGCACGTCCCCGGTTTCATGTCCGAAGTGGTGGAACGGATCGCGTTCGAGGCGCGCGAAGACAAGCGCATCGACCGCCGGAGCGGTGTGTCGCAGCGCATGCCGATCTCGGTGCTCGAGAACGTCGTGTCGAACGCCGAACGGCGAGCGCTGCAGACGAAGGAAGAGGTCGCGGTACCCCGCATGAGCGATGTGTACGCTGCGTTGCCCGCGATCACCGGCAAGATCGAGCTCGAGTATGAGGGTGAGCTGGTGGGTGGCGAAAAGATCGCGCGCGAATTGATCCGCCGCGCCTCCGATGCCACCCTCGCCAGCATCGGGCGAGAGTTCTCGAGTGACGAGATCGTGATCTGGTTCGACGAAGGCGGCGCCCTGCAGGTCTCGGACGACGTCGCCGCGAGCACGATGGTCAAGGCCTTCGAGACCGTCCCCACGCTGCTCAACATCGTGCGTGCGCTGCGACTGGCCGATGTGGCCGATCACGGCACGACGGCGGCGGCGTGCGAGCTGGTTCTGGAGGCGCTGGTGGCCCGAAAGAAGATCAGCCGCAGCGACGCCGGCCAGTACGGACGCGCCGTCGCGGAGAAGCGTCGCCGGCCGAGCGACGACTTCTGATCGCTGACGCAGGCCTCAGGGCCTGCGACTCGCCGTGATCCTCGAAGACCTGTTCGAACGCCTGTTCCGCTTCCCTGTGCGGATCAGGCGTTTGTTCGTTCGACGTGCGCGCAGAATCGTCGAACGCAACCATATGCAATCTGATGTCCGTATAGTACGGTTCTTGCGGCGAGCGTTTTCCCCGGCTCTCCGTAATGTTTCTGTACCTTCTCGCCGTGTGACCGTGCTGCCCCTCGCCAGCCTGCGCAATCGCCTTTTCGCCGTGGTCGCCGCTGCGGTCACGCCGTTCGTGCTCTACGCGGCGTTGTCCGGTGCCCGCGCGAAGAGTGTGGCGGTATCGGCGATGCGCGACACGAGTCTGGCGCATGCCCGGGCCGCGGCCCGCCGGCTGGACGAGCACCTCAGCGCCGTCGATCAGTTGCTCGACTCGGTCACGGTGCAGGTGCGACTTCCTCGCGGTGACTCACGCCTGCGACCAATGCGAGGCGCGGGTGACGCCTTCCTCGACCGTGCGCTCTCGATTGCGCTGCTCGACACCAGCGGGCGCCGTACTGGCCTGCTGATCGGCTCCGCGTCCCGCATTGACAGCATTCCGCTGGCGCGACGCAGGACGCTGGTCCTGACCGCGTTGAGCAGCGCCCTGCAGTTGCGCAATCGGGCAAATACGTCATCGACATACGTCGATGAAGGAATCGTGCGGAGCAAGACGGATTCGATCGCGATGGTCATCGTGCGACCGGTGGTGCGCGGTCGGGCACCGTGTGACTGTCCGGCCGACGCCAGCGGAGCGGTGGTGGCCGTGCTCTCCGATGCTGCCGTTCGAACGCTGCTGGGCGGCGACTCGCTGCCCGATGGCAGTATCGCGGTGCTCACCGGGCGCTCTGGAAGTCTGCTTGGTCGACCACGCACGCCGGAGCGGTGGACTGAGCGTGATGCACGAGACACCGCCGTCCTTGCCGCCGGCGTGGAGCGAGACGGCGTCCTCGAGCTCGAAGGGCAGGACCAGGTCATGCGATCGGTCGGTTTCGCCGCGCTCAAGCGACTGCCGTGGCGCGTGTACGTCGGTGTCCCGCGGTCCAGCGTCGCCGGGCGTTTCGACTCACCGCTTCGCGATGCGTCGATGCTCGCGGCGCTGGCGCTGGCGATCGCGGCGCTTGGCGTCATCGTGGCCTCGCGCGCCTTCAGTGGCCCGTTGCAGACCCTCGTGGCCGATACCAGGCGCCTCGCGGCTGGCGCGCTCTCGCATCGCTCCGAAGTCGCTGGCAACGCGGGTGAGCTTGGAGCGCTCGGTGCCGCGATCAATACGCTCGCCGAAACGCTCGAAACAAAACGGAAAGCCGTGCACGACGACCAGCGATTGGCGGCCGAAATGTTCGAGACATCGCCGGTGGCAAGCTGGGTGGCTGACGCGTCCCCGGATCCGGCGACGACCGGACGGATCTCGCGGGCGAACACCGCCGCCTACCGATTGTTCGGCGTCGGCGGTGACTCACTCACCGGACGGCGCGATGCCGAACTGCTGGACGCGTCGTGCGCGCACCTCTTCGTGCCGCCGCCGGCCGTGGTCGGGCGTCCAGCACGGCTGATCCGGTCCGGCCGCGGGACGATCAGGTCGGCCGATGGCTCGGCGCGCGAATACGACATCCACGTGACCTTCATCCCGCACGCACGACACCTCGTGCGCGTGGTGACCGTGATGGACGCGCTCCCACACTCGGCCACGCCCGCAGCACTGCCGCACTCGGCCACGCCCGCAGCACTGCCGCGCCTCGCACCGGTCACGACGGCATCAGACAGCACCATGGTGTCGTTCGCCGGTCACGTTGCCGATGATTTTTCGCATCTGCTCCAGGGGCTGGCTGGCTTTTCGCAACTTGCGCTCGAGACGGTAGATGATCCGGACATGCAGCAGATTGCGATCGAGCGACTGCGTGATCTTTCGGCAGACGGGCTCGCGCTTACCCGTCAATTGCAGTCCTACGCCCAGCATGACGCGCTGCAGGTCGAACTGATTGACGCAAACGTGCTGCTGTCTGAAGCGGCACAGACCATGGCGGAGTCGCTCGGCAGCCAGATCGAACTGGACGTGCGGTACGATGTTTCGCCGGCGCTGGTCTCCGCGGATGTGTCCCTGCTGACACAGGTTCTGGCAACGTTGATCGCGACTGCGCGCCACGCGATGCCGGCCGGTGGGACGCTCACTCTCGCGACCACGTTGTTGGCGGTGCCGTCGGAGTCATCCGATCCGGCTGTGGCTCCGCCCGGTCAGTACATCGTCATCACCATCGCCGATACCGGGATGGGAATGACGGCGGATTCGCGCCTGCACGTCTTCGAACCATACTGGTCGGCCAGACGGCAACCGAACAGCGGCACCGGGCTCGGTCTGGCCGCAGTTGCCGGCATCGCCCAGGAGCACGGCTGGGCGCTCAGCGTCGACAGCGAGCCGCAAGTCGGCACGGCGTTCTCACTCTATCTCCCGCTGGCCGAGGACGGCGGTCCCGACTCGGCCGTCGATGATGATCAGTCCAGCCTCGAGACGGTGCCCGCCCGCAGCGCGTAACGCTGGCCGGTCACCGGGTCGGCGCCCTCGCCATCACCGGTCAGCGGCAAGGGAAGCCGTTCGCCATGTTCGCTCATCCATCCGATCTGTCGCGCTGGTACGCCAACCACCAGCGCGTACGATGGAACATCGTGATTGACCACCGCCCCCGCCCCGACGAAGGCGAAGGCGCCGATCGTGACACCGCAGACGATCGTGCAATTCGCGCCGAGAGTTGCCCCCTGGCGAACCAGCGTATCACGATACTCGTCCTTGCGTGACACTGCCGACCGCGGGTTGTAGACATTCGTGAAGACCATGCTCGGACCGCAGAACACATCGTTCTCGAGCGTCACATTGTCGTAGATCGACACGTTGTTCTGCACCTTGCAGTTGTCACCGATGATGACGCGGTTGCCAACGAACACGTTCTGGCCGAACGAGCACCGTTCGCCGATGCGTGCGCCGGCACTGATGTGCACCCAGTGCCAGACCCGCGAGCCGTCGCCAATCACCGCGCCGTCATCCACGATCGCCGTCGAATGAATCGTCACCGCCATTTCAGTACTCCAGGGGCAGCGCCACCCGCTTGCCATCGCGCGCGCTGAGGTAGGTGGCGATCAGCAGTTCCAGGGAGTGCAACCCTTCGCGCCCATCGGTATCGGGTTCCGCTTCCCCGCGCAGTGAACTGATCACGTTGTCATAGTAGAGCGGGTGTCCGAAGCCATACACCGACGTCGTGTCGTAGCTCGCCTGTGCGACCAGATCATCATCCGGATCGCTCTCCTCGAACGTCCAGTGCTCGATCTTGTTCACCGCCACGCCGCCGAGTCGGACCGTTCCCTTCTCGCCGAGGATCGTGATCGAGCCCTCGAGGTTCTTCGGGTAGGTGAGCATGGTCACGTTCATCGAGCCGAGCGCGCCCGTGCGCCAGCGAATCGACAGCACGCCGGTGTCTTCCACCTGAATGTTGCGAGCGAGCGTCGCGGTGTAGGCCTGCAGACTTTCGACGGGACCGATCAGCCAGTCGAGCAGGTCGACGTAGTGGCTGGCCTGGTTCATGAAGGCGCCGCCATCGAACTCCCAGGTGCCACGCCAGGCCGAGTTGTCGTAGTAGCTCTGCGGCCGCGTCCAGAAGACATTCACATTCACCATGTAGATCTTGCCGAAGCGCCGCTTCTGCATGGCGCGCTTCACCAGCTGCAGCGTGGGGTTCCGACGGTTCTGCTTCACGACGAACAGATGCACACCGGCGCTGTCGCAGGCGGAAACCATCGCCCTGCCGTCCTGCCACCTGGTTGCCATGGGCTTCTCCGTGATCACGTGCCGGCCCGCGGCCGCGACCGCGATGGCCTGGGACGCATGCATCCCACTGGGCGTGGCAAGAATCACCGCATCGACCGCCGGCTCATGCGCCAGCAACCCCTCGAGCGAGTCATAGGCCGCCGCGCCGGTCTGTTCTGCCGCGGCCTGAAGCCGTTCGCCCGAGACATCGCAGACCGCCACCAGCTCGGCGCGCGTGCTGTGGGCCTGAATGGCGCCGATGTGGCTGGCCGAGATGCGCCCGCAGCCGACCAGACCGAAGCGGATCGGTCGACCGGTGATGGGGAGCGCGCGAGAAGGGATGACGAGGGACATGACGGCTGGGACGGAGTGAAGTCGAGAATGGCAAAATAGCCCCGCGACCGCCGTTTGGCGCGGCACACGGCCGGCGGGGTATTCCCTGCCCGGGGCACGAGTCCTCGCCTCGGGATGTTATGATCAGGAATGCGTCGCACATCAGGTGCGTCGACTCGCCGACGCGGAGGGAGCATGAAGTTCCATACCTACACCAAGTACAACCCCGAGCTGGCGGATGCGGTCGATCTGCAGGCGCTGCTCGATGGCTTGTCGGATTTCCTCCTCCAGAGCGGCTTTGCCGAGTCGGCGGGCTACAACCCGCACTGGGGCAGCGACGAGGATCCAGCCGACCGTTCGATGGATGCCCTCAAGGAAGCCATCCTCAATGCGCTGATCGAGAGCGGCCAGTTCACGCCGGAGATGCTCGAAGCGCTGCGTGGCGACGGCGACGAGGACTCGCAGGCGAAACTGAGCGAGCTGCTCGACCAGATCGTGCAGCGCCTGATCGCCGACGGCTTCATCAACGCCACGCTCCCGCCCAAGACCGCCGACTTGAACCAGAACGTCACCGGCAAGGGCGGACTGGCGCACGCCGCCAGCAAGGACGTGCAGTTCAACCTGTCACAGAAAGGCGTCGACTTCCTCGGCTACAAGTCGCTGCGCAACATCCTCGGGTCATTCGGAAAGAGCACCTTCGGCAGCCATGACACGCCATACCTCGCCACCGGGATCGAGAGCGACGCGTGGAGCCGGCCCTACGAGTTCGGCGACGTCCTCAATCTGGATGTCAACGAGACGCTCAAGAACTCGATGCTGCGGACCGGATCGCTGGATGTACCGATGGATCTGGAGTACAGCGATCTGATGGTACGGCAATCGGAATACCGGTCGAGTTGTGCCACGGTGCTGATGCTCGACACGTCGCACTCGATGATTCTGTACGGCGAGGACCGCTTCACGCCGGCGAAGAAGGTCGCACTGGCACTGACCCACCTGATCCGGACGCAGTTTCCCGGCGACACCATCCGCGTGGTGTTGTTTCATGACAGCGCCGAGGAGATTCCCCTGGCGGCGCTGGCGGGCGCGCAGGTGGGGCCGTACCACACCAACACCGCCGAAGGGCTGAAACTCGCACGCCGCATTCTCCTGTCGCAGAAGAAGGACATGCGCCAGATCGTGATGATCACCGACGGCAAGCCCAGTGCGTTGACGATGCCGAATGGACAGATCTACAAGAACAGCATGGGTCTGGACATGAACGTGATCGGCCAGACGCTCAAGGAAGTGGCGGATTGCCGCCGCAATGGCATCACGATCAACACCTTCATGCTGGCACGCGACCATGCACTGGTGGAGTTCGTGAAGCGGGTCTCCGCCATCTCCCGGGGCAAGGCGTATTTCACCAACACCATGAGCCTCGGCCAGTTCGTGCTGATGGATTTTCTGCGCAAGAAGACGAAGCGAGTAAGCTGACCCTGCCTGCCCGGAAGCGATCACGGCCGAAATCTCCCGCCGC
>CAYMQV010000217.1:2917-7373 GCA_964392395.1 uncultured Gemmatimonadaceae bacterium | reverse complement strand
GCGCGACGCGTCGCCGAGATCGCGTCAGTGGTGGAAGTGCGCGCATCGCTCGCGCTGCTCGAGCGCGTCTCGAACCTGGACGAGCAGGGCCTGGCCGATGCCATCGACGCGCTCTGCAGCCACCGCATCTTCGTCGAGATCCGCGATGGTGACGAGGCGTTGTACGAGTTCGGGCACCCGATCATCCAGTCGGTGCTGCGCGGTGAGTTGACCGCCGCGCGCGAACGTGCCTTGCACGCCGCGGTGGCGAACGCGCTCGAGTCGATCCATGGTGCGGACGCGATGAGCCACTCCATCGAGCTGGCGCGGCACCTCGTGCGCGGGCAGACCGTGGGCACTGACGAGCGCACGCTGCGCTATCTCGCCGCGGCGGGACGCGATGCGATGGCGCGGCGCGCCGACCAGGAAGCAGCGCGCTGGCTGGGCGAGTCGCTCGTGATCGCGGAACGGATTGCCGATGCCGATGCCACCGCCACGCTGCTGGAGGATGTGTCGACGGCGCGCCTGCGCATCGGCGAGTCGCAGGCGGCAGTGCTCGGGTGGCAGCGCGCGCTGTTGCTGGCCGATGCCCGCGACGACCAGCGCGCGAGGGCGCGCCTTCTGCACCACCTTGCACAGGAGGCGGCCCGTTCGGGCGATGCGCGGCGCGGGCTCGACCTGCTGCAGCAGGCCGAGGACGCGGCCGGCACGCTGACGCGTCCCGAACTGGTGATCCGCCTCCGGCTCGCGCGCGCGAAGATGCAGCAGTCCCTTGGTCGTCACGGTGATGCGACGCGTACCGTGCACGCCACCTTTCCCCTCGCCGAGTCGCTTGGCAACGCGTCGCTGCTCGCACGAGTGCATCAGGTGGCGCTGCAGCTCTATGCGTGGACCGGTCCCGCCGCGACGGCTCGCGAGCACGGCGCCCGGGCCCTGATGCTGGCGGCGCAGTCCGCCGATCGCGAGGTGGCGTGGGCCTCGCACTGGGCGATGGCGATGCTGGAAGGCTTCACCGGCGATGGCGAGGGCGTCGGGCGCCACCTGCGCGAGGCCGAACGGCTCGCCGACGCGCTTGCGTCGCCGGTGCTGCAGGCGATGACGGCTGAGATCACGATCGAGCACGCCTCGGGCGTGGGACAATGGGACGAGGCGCTGGCGCTGGCCGAGCGCACGATTCCGCTGGCACGCGCGGTCATGCCGCAGTCGCTGCTGCCGCGCCTGCTGGTGTGGACCGGCCTGATCGTGCTGGCGCGTGACGAGACCGCGCGCGCACGCGCGCTGTTCGAAGAGGCGTGGACCCTCGCCGGCGCCGATCGCGCCGTCAGCGTCGAAGGCGACGACGACGGCGCGCAACCCGTGATGAGCAACGTGCACAACGTGATCCTCGCGCACACCGGCCTGGGCACGTATCACCTCTCCGTGGGCGACTGGGAGCGCGCGCGCGAGTACGGTGAGCGTGGACTCGCACTGGCGGACCGCTTCGGCTACGTGGCCTGGGCGATCCACCGCCTCATACCGCTGCTTGTTGAAGCGGGGCTGCGCCAGCTCGACTACGACCGCGTCGAGCAGCTCACGACGCGGCTTCGGCGGCAGTCGGTCGACCTCGGCCACCGCCTCGGCCTGGCGTGGGCCGCAGCAGCGGAGGCGCTCGTCGCGCGCGTAAAGTACCAGGCGCCGGATGCCGCGGCACGCCTGCTGGCCGCCGCCGACGAGCTGGATGCGGTGCCGTTCGTGTTCCACGGTGCCAGGATTCGGCGCAACGCGGCACAGGTCCTCGAAGCTGATGGTGACAAGCGCGCCGCCGAGCGCGAATTGCGCAAGGCGCACGCCGTGTTCGTGCGACTGGGTGCCGAGTTCGAGCTCCGCGGCGTGCGCAGCCAGCTGCGCGCACTGGGCCTGCGCCTTCCGCCGCGTACGGCATTGCAGGGGGCCGGTGCGCTGACGGGGCGCGAACTCGAGATCGCGCGCGCCGTGGCGCGGCGACTGTCGAACAAGGAGATCGGCGCACAGCTCGACATCTCCGCACGCACCGTGAGCACACACCTGTCGCACATTTTTGAGAAGCTGGGCGTGGAGTCGCGCGGCGAGCTGGCGGACTTGGTGCGCGACAGTCCGCTGCTCGGGGAGGCGTAGTGACGGGCGATGCGCACGGCTCAGGCCGATGCACGACCGCCCGTCACGAGCATGGGGTCAGAGTCCTTGATCCTGAGAGCATGGGGTCAGAGTCCTTGATCCAGAGCCGTGATCAAGGACTCTGACCCCATGGTAGACCCCATGGTAATTCGATGCACGGCCGCCCGTCACCGGCGGCGACTGGTCAACGCAGCGCAATCATGGCCGCAGTCTCGGGGATCGTGGTGCCGTAGCGGGCATTGATCGCACGGGCGGCCGCGGCGGCGAGAATCGCGTGTCCCGCGTTGTTGGGGTGGATACCGTCCAGGCTCACGGCGAACCCGTACGGAGCCTGAGAAGTCATGACGGCGAGCGTGCTGTACGTCGGCTTCAGGTCTGCACGACCATACAGCTCCTGCAGCGCCATGTACGCAAAGCCGTGCGTCGCGGCAGCAGCGCTGATATGTGCGTTCATGGCGGCCAGCAGGTCGTTCACGATGATGGCTTCCGTCGGCGTCAGGACGAAATCCTGCCGGCCGTAGCCGCCATCGGCACAGGAGAAGGGAGCCTGGCCAAGCGTGCGTGCCCTGTAGGCGGCACCGGTCGCCACGGCGGTCGGAATGCGGACCGGAACGAAGATGAGGTTTTCACTGGCGTCGCAATCGGCGTTGACCGCGATGTTGAAGGCCGCCGCCATCACGGCGCGATCGGCCCAGATCTCCTTGCCCCGGCGGAAGCTCGGGAAATCGCCCACATTGTTCAGCAGGCCGACGAGAATACCGCGCTTCACATCCTGTGCGACCGCGTCGGTCAGTGCCGTGTACTGTGGCTTCCATGTCGCGAGCGGCGTGAGTGTGGCGCCCACGATCGCGATCCCGGAGCGGGCGTTGAGGACTTCGTTACCGCCGAATTCGACGGAGATGAACTTTGGCTTCTGGTCGAGCGCCGCCTGGAGCTGCGTGGTATTGGGCGGCAGCACGCGAGTGTAGAGTCGGGCGTAGGACGCGTCACCGGCCTTGGTCTCGGGCGTGGCGTGCATCGCGTCGTACGTACTCGAGGCCGCGATCGCGACACTCTGTGCCGGCAGCGTCACCCCTTCCTCGCTTGGCGCGCAGGACAGGCTACCCGGATTTGTGGCGGCGCCTTCACCTGAGAGTCGCCTGCCCGCGGAGAGTGGCGCGACGAAAGGGGAACGGCAGCCGGGGAACGCCACCAGCGGCATCGACTGCGACCGGCTGGCCAGCATCGCGAGCTGCCTCGTCCACGCCTGTTGCTGCGAGCCGGCGACGACCCCTTCGCTCTGCCAGCCCATGCTGATGCTGGTGCCCATCGAGACGAAGCGATGGAAGATGCCTTCCTCGTCGCGCTCGCTGGCCGCAGTCACCGAGCGAGCGACGGGCGCGGTGGGATTCGGTGAATCCGAACAGGCGGTCAGTGACAATGCCATACCCGACAGCACGGCGAGCCGCGTGCGAGCGGAGAAGGTGGAGCGGGAGCGGTGCGTCATGAGGGAGCCCTCTGGAGTGGGTGGAACGGCGCGCGTCGATCGCGCACCGTCACATTCGGGCTCTGCACAGCGTCGTTCCATACGTCGGATGACGTAGTACACGCGACGTCCTGACGTATGCAGGTGGTGTTCGCGGTCGCTGGCGTCGCACTCGCGCGGCAGTTCACTCCGCCGATCGCGATGCGGATGAACTCGAGCACGGTGCGCGATCACACTTTCTTCGCGACGCCGCACTATTTGTCGGCGGTCCCGCCTCGGCAAACCACTCTTGCGCAATGCGTGTCCGAATCATATGTAACGTTGCGTTTCGCTGTTCGCCGTCGCGCAAGGATGCACGCGGCTTGATCAGTACGCTGTAGCGCGAACCCGGCAACCCGGTACTCGCGCGCTGCCTCCCTCCTCAGGAGCCTCACATGACCGGTCGTACGCCGTTCCTCTCGCGTTGCATCGCACTCACCATTCTCTGTGCCACCACCGCTGCCGCCCAAGCCACCGACGCCAGCCGCCGGCAGGGCTTCTGGTTCAGCGGTGGACTCGGCGCAGCGTCCTTCGGCTGCAGTGACTGCGGCGATCGGGTCAACGGGCTCGGCGTGCACCTTTCCCTTGGCGGCACGGTCTCACCCCGCCTGCTCGTCGGCGTCGGCAGTGACAGCTTCACCAAGTCCGAAGACGGCGTGACCGGCACATTCGCCACCCTCGACGCGCGCGTCCGCTTTTATCCCACGCTGACGAACGGCTTTTTCCTCACCGGCGGGTTGGGCGTCGGCTCGGCGCGAGCCAGCGGTGACGGGGTCTCGGTGACCAGCAACGGCGGCAGCGGCATCGTTGGTGTCGGATACGATTTCCCCGTCGGCAAGA
>CAYMQV010000217.1:0-2907 GCA_964392395.1 uncultured Gemmatimonadaceae bacterium | reverse complement strand
TTTCAACACCTTCGTGCTGCGCATCGAGGGCACCACCTCCAACGTCGCCAGCCTCGGCGTCGCCATCACGCTGCCCTGACGCGTGCCGGCCATCGGGCATGCCGCTGTCGTGGTGTGTCCGCTGGCTTTCACGTGCGCGCTCCGCAACAGAGCATCGAATAACTAGGATCGAGGAATCGGAGTGCACCAGGTATCGATGTGCTCCGCGAAGGAACGGTGTGCCTCGCGAGTGACTGGTCATGCGGCGTCTCCGGGACGCGTTGCTACGTCAAGTGACGTATGGGGCGACCGGGGCGGCAGCCGTACTCTGGCTGTCACCTCACACTCGCGGAGCACCCTGTGTCTGCTGACCTTCCCCGCCGCAGCGTCCGTCGCTTCATCACCGCCGGACTGATCTTGCCCTCGCTGCTCCTCCTTTCCGCCCGGGGCGCCCCTCTTGGCGCGCAGTCGGAGTCAGCCACAGCCACCGGGCCTCGCCGCGGACTGTCGGGGTTTATCGGTTACAGCCTCACGAATCTTGCCGGCGGCGTGAGCAAAGGTGGCGCGGCCGCCCCGATTCTCGGACTCGCGCTGGAGCGGCCGATCGGCGCGCGTGTCTCGTGGCGAGCGGAGCTCATCGCGATCGGCGGCGCCGCGGACCTCGGGCGCACCGGATTGTTCGAGCTGCCGACCAAGGTGAGCGTGGCCCAGTGGGGCATCGGAGCGGGCGCGCGACGATACAGCGGCGGAAGCACGTTCCTCGGCGCCGGTGCCTCGGTCACCTCGGTCTCGGTCTGCGATGTGGATACCGAGGGCGGCCCCGGCTTCCTTGGCGGCCAGACCGAGGACTGTGCGGATTTCGCGGACATCCCGCTGTCGAAGGGCTCCACCGTCGTGGCGGTGAACCTGTCGGCGGGCGTCCGGCGCGGGCCCCTCGAACTGGAAGCGCGTGTCGATCAGGGGCTGCAGGCGTCGGTGCAATCAGCCCAGGGCGCGATGCGGCTCCGCACGCTGGGACTCGTGCTCCACTATCGGTTTGGTCGCTGATCGTGCGCTCGCCGGTGTCGATGCAGATGCCGATGCGGAAAATGATGGGTAGCGTGTTGGATATAATGACACTGCTGGTGGCTGCGCGGCGTGGGTGTCGGCACCGGAATTCGCGGCCGAATCACGGGCGGCGACCGCCCCGCACCAGTGGCCCCAACCACGATCAGGCCCGCCTGATTATCGGATGTCCTCAGGCCCGACTGAACCTGGCAGAACGCCGATTCTCAGCTGCGTTTCTGTGCGGTGTCGAGTTCAACGTAAGCTCCCCATCCCGTCTCGCATACAACGGTGCGGTTGACGGGGAAGCGCACTCGGTGCAGATCACTACGAACATGCTGGTCGAGATGCGCGTCGCACGGCACGCACGCTTCCCTTCTCTCGGACAAATCATGCCACTCTGCATTCGAGGGTTGGCGCTGGCCGCGCTGCTCGCCACACTTGCGCCGGTCGTCGCGCACGCGCAGGACACAGCCAAGGTCGCCCAGCGCGACACGGCGACAGGTGACACGGTGACAGTGGTCCGGCTGCGTGACGGGTCGGTCCTGTTCGTACGCATCCTGGCACAGGACTCGACGCGCCTGCGAGTACGGACGATGGGCGGCACCCAGATCGACGTCCAGCGCGATCAGATCACCTCGATGAGCCGTACGCGTGGGCGGTATGTCGGCAACGAATTCTGGGCCGAGGATCCGAACGGCACACGCCTGCTGTTCACCTCCACCGGGCGCGCACTCGGCAAGGGTGAAGGGTACGTCTCGGCGTACTTCCTCTTTTTCCCGTTCGTGGCGTACGGTGTCACCGATCGCCTCACGATCGCCGCCGGAACACCGGTGATTCCGGGCTTGATCGGTCGCGCGTTTTACGTGGCGCCAAAGTTTACGCTGGCAGAGACCAACAACGCATCGTATGCGATCGGTGCTCTCAGCTTTGCTTTGACCGAAGACGTGGCGGCTGGCACGACTGGGCTGCTGTATGGCGTGGGCACCTGGGGCAATCGGGACAATGCCTTCACTGCCGGCGCGGGTTGGGGGTACCGGTGGGGCAGCGACGATAGTGATCTGAGCAGCGCACCGGTGATCGTACTCGGGGGCGAAACGCGCCTGAGCCGGCGGGTGAAGCTGGTGACGGAGAACTGGTTCTACACCGGCGCGGGCGCGAAAGGCGGAATCTTCAGCGGCGGGTTCCGATTCATCGGTGACCGACTCTCGACCGACTTCGGCCTGATCGGCGTCGCCGGTGTCGGTGAGGGTGACGGCGGACTGGGGTGTTGCCTTCCGACCGTGAATTTCGTGTGGAACTTTGGGCGACAGCGGCGTTGACGCAGCGAGTTGCTGACACCATCCTTCCAATAACGAGAGACCTGCACGAGCCGCATCTCCGTAACGCGCACCTCGACCCACGCTCGCGCGAAGTCCCGCCACCGAGCATCGACATCTCGTCGACGGCCGTGCCGCCTCGATTCCACCACGAGTCCGCATGCGCCGAGGCCAGTCGGCGCGCGGAAAGTCCGCTGTCGGTGAGGCGAGACGCCCTCTTCGCGCACGCCAGCACGCGACGCACGTCGCACACCACGATTCAAATTCCTATCTCGACGCGTGCCGGTGGGCGACGCAGTGATGCTCGCCATCACTGTCGAGCCGGCGCGCGGCGTAGTGGTGTTGGCGCCTGAACGGACTGCGCTTCCGGGGGTGCGCGATCGTTAGGGAAACTCTGAACAAGTGTGCCGCGCGCGCGATTTTTGCATGCGGGAACGTGAGACGATCTGCCCGACTTTCATGCCGAGGATGCTGCGATGAGTGCACAGAAGAGTTTCGCCAGTGTGCCGGACGACACGAAGCGCAACGTGACGCGCCGCGAGACGTTCCTCGGTGAGATGGATCG
>CAYMQV010000216.1:0-7648 GCA_964392395.1 uncultured Gemmatimonadaceae bacterium | reverse complement strand
CGCGGCGACGTTCCACACCGCATCCCACAACGGATCCTCCTCGTCGTCATTGAAGAGGTACGTGTCGCGGAGGACGCCACGCGGATTGACGGCAAAGACAAATGCAGTCCGCCGGTCGCCGTAGCTGTCAAAGCCAACCGAAAACCAGTCGGAGTAGATCTCGTCGGCATCGCGCCGGCCGAGCTGCTGGGCGATCGAGTCCGGGGCGGTATCAAAATTCCGGACGCCGACGTACATCGCATGGTGATCGTACGCCACGCGTACCTCGGATCGCTGCGACCCCGGCGCGCCGCCGCGCGGTGAGCGCTGCACGAACCCGCCTGCCGGCGCCGCGGTCTGCCAGAGGGCTTCATCGAGTCTTCCGTCGATCACCGGCGCTGCGGTGACCCACGCCGCGGTCATCGTCGGTCGGTCGGAGCCCCCGATGGCCAGCGCGGGGATTCTTGGCGCCGCAGACTGCGCATATGCTTGGGGGACGACTGCCGTACACATCAACACCAGGGCGCGTGTCACCAGGACGAGAGCACAACGAAACAGACGGCGTAGCATCGAGAAATATCGGTGGATCGCTGACGTGGACGGTGACGTGCACATTACGTGCACCGCGTCAGAACGTTGAACGCCCTCGACGGTTTCGCACGCCACGGCGCTGCACTTTTCACCCGGCCGGATCGGAGGACGTGATGGAGGGTCTGCACACGCGCGTTGGCGTGGGGGTGATTGTCTGTCGGGCCGGTCGCGTTCTGCTGGGCCTGCGCCGCGGCAGTCACGGTGCCGGAACCTGGGCGCTGCCCGGAGGCAATCTCGAGTTTGGCGAGAGTGCGCTCACCTGCGCCCAGCGCGAACTGCTCGAGGAGACGGCGCTTCACGCCGCGGCCATCCAGCAGGCGCAGTATACGGTCGATCACTTCCCGGCGGAGCAGAAGCACTACGTGACGCTGTTCGTCGAAGCACTTGACGTGACCGGCGAGGTGCAGAACTGCGAGCCCGGGAAGTGTGATGGATGGCAGTGGTTTCCGTGGGATGCACTGCCGACGCCCCTCTTTCCGCCGCTGTTGTCACTGCACGCGCTCGGATTCGTTCCGTCGGGCCTCGGCAGGGCACCGTCATGACGATCAGTCCCTCCGCACTTGATGCGCTGAAGTGGCTCCACGTGCTGGCTGCCATTCTCTTCGTCGGAAATGTGATCGTCACCGGTGTCTGGAGCGCCATCATGTTCAGGCAGCGACAACGTGCGGACTTTCGTATTGCTGCCCGTGCAATCGTGGTGACGGATTGGATCTTCACCTTCGGTGGCGCGGCATTGCTCGTCGTGAGCGGCATCCTGCTTGCGACGGGGCGCGGGTATCCGGTGTGGGCGACGCGTTGGATTCGAGACGCGATGATCGGGCTTGGGCTCTCCACCGCGCTCTGGGTATTCGTGCTGGTGCCGGCGCAGCGCCGGATGCTGCGGCTTGGCCCCGATTCGGACGTGGAACTCCGGCGGGTGTATGGGCGGTGGAACGCCGCTGGCTGGCTGGCGACGGTGCCCCTGCTGTGGTCACTCTGGAACATGGTCAACAAGCCCGGTTGACGCGTCTCCGCCAGAACGACGCCTCTGCCACCGGCGGATGTGGTTTCGGTTCTCGGAAATCTCGAGTCCCGGGGCCAGATCCATCGGGTTCCGAAGTCCAACAGGAGTCGCTGAACCGCGCGCCAATCGGAGAAGGCAAACGGGGGGCGTCGTCGCGTCAGTAGCGAGCCGCCCCCCGTCGTCCTGCCGCCGGCCGGCAAGATCACTAATTCAGCTTCGCTCGCGTGTGCAGCGCGATGGCCGATCGCCGCGTGAGGGACATGCTGGCCGCGCCGTCCGCCGCGACGACGATCGGCATGCCGGAGCAGGTGGCCGGCGAGGCGCCCGATGCTGCCGTGAAAGTGAACTGCGCAACGTTGCAGTAGCTGCCCGCTGGAAGCCGTGTTGGCAGCGTCGTCGTGATGGCGGCGCTGCTGACGCTGATGGCGACAAATCCTGCACCGTCGCGGCAGAACGCCACCCGGTTCGGGTCGTCCGCAATCCGCCAGTTACCGCGTCCACAATCGGTGGTCGGTGTCCCGGCGGCCGCCTTCCGGAACGCGACCATGTTCGCGATCGCCGGCACGCGATGTTCACAGACCCACTGCCCGAAGAATGGCAGTCCCGTCGTGGCGGCACACTTCGAAGTGCCGTTTCCGTTGTACGACGACACCGTTGTGCCATTGCCGTCCGACGATGGGCCTGCGTCGCGGGCGGCCTCCGTCGTCCGGGCGAAGCCATAACTCGACATCACGCTCGCGTACCCCTGGCTGTGGCCGAGCATCATGATCGCAGCCAGTTCATACGTCGAGTCGGAGTAGATCAGCGCATCGCCGCGCTGCGTATCGTGGTTGTCGATGAACACCACGCTCTTGTCCGACGGCAGGAGTTCATTGGCGAACGCGTTCAGCGCGCTCCAGACCGTGAGTCCGTTCCGTCCGAGAAAGGCATCGGAGATCCTGCGGCCGTATGTGAAGTCGGTGATGTCCGTCGCGCCCCCCGATGTATACCCCACGCCGTAGTACTGTTGCGGCGTCACCGCCTCTCCGCCGCCGGCGATGATCTCGAGGAACACGTAGGGCTTCGGGCGGCCTGCAGCTGTCGCGGCGTTGTTGACGCGGATCATGATCGCCTCGAGATCCGCTGCTGGCACGTGCTTCGCGGCATCGACACGATACCCCGCGATGCCGAGCGCGTTGAGGGCGATGAGGTAGTCCGCAATCTTGGTCCTGACCTGTTCCGATGCCGTCTCCAGATCCGAGAGGCCGACCAGTTCGCAGTTCTGTACCTGCGACTGCACCGCATACGAGTCGATGCCGCAGGGCGAATGGAAGTCGATCTGGGTAAACGGAACGGCGGGATAGTTGTATTTCGTGTACACACTTCCGGCGCTGCCCGTGCCGCTGCCGGCGGTCATGTGATTGATCACGACGTCGGCGTAGATTTCCACCCCGACGGCCCGGCATCGATTCACCATGTCCCGCAGCTCGACTCCCGTACCCGACCGCGACTGATCGAGCCTGTAGCTCACCGTCTGGTAGCGTTGCCACCACGGGAAAAACTGGCTGGCGCTGCGGATGATGGCGTGTTCGGACGGCGGCGAGATCTGCACACCCTTGTAGCCACGAGGGCCCAGGAACACTTCGCACTCGCGTGCAATGTCCGTCCAGCGCCACTCGAAGAGATGCACGAAGACATCGCCGGCCGCGGCGCGACCGCTCGCGGCATAGGTCTGACCCAGTACGGGGGGCTGCACCACGGGCGGCTGCACCACGGGCGGTCCGCCACCGGTGGGTTCGGAGCCGCCGCCGCAGGCGGTCAGGAGTACGAGCGTGGCGACACCGGCGCCGAAGCGAATTCGATTCATTGTGTATGAACATCTGTCGCAGCCCGCCAGTCAAGCGCGGCACGATCACTGGCGGACCGACCGGGGAGGGGAATACCCTTCGCAGATGACGACGCTCGCCGCAATCCAGATGGTCTCCACGCCCGATGTGGCGGAGAACCTCGCGACGGCCGGGCGCCTCGTCGCCGCGGCGGCCGCGGCAGGGGCATCGTTCGTCACGCTACCGGAGTACTTCTGCCTGATGGGTGAGCGCGACGCCGATCGGTTGCGGATCGGTGAGGACGCCGCCACTGGGCCGATCCAGCAGTTCCTCGCGGAAACGGCCCGCCGGCAGGGCGTGTGGCTGCTGGGAGGCACCGTACCGATCCGGACCACCAGCGGGACGCGTGTGCGCAATGCGAGCTGCCTGTTTGCACCCTCGGGCGACATCGCGGCGCGGTACGACAAGATCCACCTCTTTGCGTTCGACGACGGTCGCGAAGCATACGATGAGGCGACGGTGCTCGAAGCCGGCACGACGCCGGTGGCGGTGACTGCTGACGGACTCCGCGTTGGGTTGAGTGTCTGCTACGACCTGCGATTCCCGGAGTTGTACCGGCGACTGGCCACTCCGCCAAACGAGATGCCGCTCGACCTGATCTGCGCCCCGTCAGCCTTCACCCATGCCACGGGGGCCCAGCACTGGGAGCTCCTGTTGCGGGCCCGCGCGGTCGAGAATCAGTGTTACCTGATGGCGTCGGCTCAGGGAGGGATGCACCGAAACGGCCAGCGGACCTGGGGGCACAGCATGATCGTCGATCCATGGGGCGACGTGCTCGCCTCTGTCGGGGAGGGCGAAGGATTCGCCATCGCACGGTTCGATCGCGACCGACTCGACACCGTGCGCGAGCGACTTCCCGCGTTGCGGCATCGAAAGTTGTGACAGGCCGGCGTGGTTTCTGTGCAGCATAGCTTTCACCCCATGCAGACACCCCTGACCTTCGACAATCGATTCGTTCGCGAACTCCCCGGCGACCCCGACACTTCGAACACGCGTCGGCAAGTGCTCCATGCGTGTTGGAGCAGCGCTGCACCGTCGCCGGTGTCGGCACCCCGCCTCCTGGCGCATGCACGCGAGGTTGCCGAGTTGCTTGGCCTCGAGGAGGCCGACGTTCACACACCAGCATTCGCTGCGGCCTTCGGGGGAAACGTCGTCCTCGACGGCATGCAGCCATATGCCGCCTGTTATGGCGGGCATCAGTTCGGCCACTGGGCAGGGCAATTGGGCGACGGTCGCGCCATTTCGCTCGGCGAAACCGTGAATGGTGCAGGGGAGCGCTGGGAACTGCAGCTGAAAGGCGCAGGACCAACGCCATATTCCCGCACGGCGGATGGTCGCGCTGTCCTCCGCTCGTCACTTCGCGAATTCCTGTGCAGCGAGGCGATGTATCACCTCGGCGTGCCGACGACACGTGCATTGTGCCTCGTCGAGACCGGCGATCAGGTAATGCGCGACATGTTCTACAACGGTGATGCGAGGCTGGAGCCAGGTGCGGTCGTCTGCCGGGTATCGCCAAGCTTCATCCGCTTCGGGAACTTTGAGCTGCTCACCGCGCGTGGTGACACCGCGCTGCTCGAACGGTTGGTCGATTTCACCATCGCGCGCGATTTTCCGCAGATCGCGGGCAGCCCGCTGGAACGCCGCACGCGATGGTTTACCGAAGTCTGTGAGCGCACCGCCGTCATGATCGTCCACTGGATGCGCACCGGTTTTGTGCACGGCGTGATGAACACGGACAACATGTCGATCCTCGGGCTCACGATCGACTACGGCCCTTATGGCTGGCTGGACAACTACGATCCCGACTGGACACCGAACACCACCGATGCCAGCGGGCGACGCTATCGCTATGGCCAGCAGCCGTCAGTTGCGCAGTGGAATCTGGTACAGCTGGCCACGGCGATTGCGCCCCTGTTTCCGGAGAACGCGCCGCTCCAGGATGGTCTCAATCGGTATGTCGAAGTCTACCAGCGCGAGTTCGCGACGATGACCGGTGCCAAGTTCGGATTTCTGGCCGATACCGATGACGCGCAGGACATGATGGGTGAGGCATATGCCCTGCTCGAACAGTGTGAGCTCGACTACACACTGTTCTTCCGTGCACTTGGCGATCTGCCGGATGAACTGCCGGATGACGGCTCCGTCATTCCGCTGCTCGGAGACCTGTCCTACGACGAGGTCAAGCTCGATGTGCACCGGAACGCGCTGGATCTCTGGATCCGACGCTGGCATGGATCGCTTGTCACCACCACCGATACGCATCCGGCGCGTCGGCGCAGGATGCATGCGGTGAATCCGCGATTCATCTTCCGGAACTATCTGGCGCAGCAGGCGATCGACCAGGCTGAGGCCGGAGATACATCGATGCTGCACACGCTGCTCGACGTGCTGCGCAATCCGTACGATGAACAACCTGAACACGCGGCGCTTGCCGCGCGCCGACCTGAGTGGGCGCGCAACAAAGCGGGGTGCTCGATGTTGTCGTGCAGCTCGTAGTCTGCCAGATACCCTGAATGCAGCCGCCGCGGCCCGCGCGGGACCTGTTCCGGATCACCTGCCTTCGCGGCGCACTGCGGTTCACACCTCTGCGTCGGCCTCGATCTCGACCAGGTAGCCTTCGCCGATCAGCGTGGCCTGTACCATCGTGTTGGCCGGGAGAATGTGTCCGAAGCGTTCGCCGAGTGCGCGCGCGATCGGTTCCCACATCGCGATGTCGTCGACGAAGACTCGGGTGCGCACGACCCCTTCCAGCGTGCCGCCGAGCGAGATCAGCGCACCTTCGAGTTTGTCGATGACGAAGTGTGTCTGCGCGGCTGCGTCGCTGCCACCGATCTGCTGCGTACCGTGTGTCGCGGTCGTTCCTGACACGAGAATCCGGTTGCCGATCCGCGTGGCCCGGCTGTAGCCCGCCAGCGGTTCCCACATGGTGCCGCTGAGACAGATCGATCGCGAATCGTCGATCCGTTTCACGGTGTAGGGCGCCGGAAACGCGTCGACGTGGTGACTCAGGTCTCCTGATGCAGTCAGGTATGGTGGTTTGCGATACTCGTCGCCGCAATCGCCGGGAATCGGAGTCAGCGTGGCCAGGACGTCGCGCAACGCGGCTCGGTCGTCGGCGTCAAACTGGAGTGAGGCGAGTCGCGCGTTATCCTCGATGTGCGCGCGCTCGCCAAGCCGTGCGCCGATGATCACGCCCGCAACCGCAGGAAAATCCAGAATGTGACGGCAGGCCACGTTGGCCATCGACACGGCGTGTTTCGTCGCAATCCGGGCCGTCACTGCCAGCACGCGCTGCAGCGAATCCCAGCCACCGGCGGCCTGCATGAACCGTCCGTACTTCATCAGCGACCACGTCTTCAGGTCCTCCTTCGGTGGGGCCGGCCGCGCCTGCCACCGCGCGCTGAGCAGGCCGCCGGCCACCGTGCCGTACGCCAGCAGCTTCACGCCGTACTGTGCGCAGACGGCAGACATCCGGCCGGCAGCGCGCTGATCGAGCAGCGAGAACGAGACCTGGTTGGTCACGATCGGAATGCCACTCGCCACCGCGACGCGCAGATGCGCCGCGTCGAAGTTCGTCACTCCGATCTGCCGGATCAGCCCCTCAGATTTCAGTTCGCCAAGAAACCCGAGCGCGTCCAGCCAGTGCGTATCGGCAAATGTCCAGGCGTGAAACTGCATCAGATCGATCGGACGCCCCTGCAATCGGTCCGCCGCTCGCTCGACGGCTGCCCGGACGTCGGGTTTCGAGATGGGCCCGGGCTTTGGCACCCACTTGGTGAACAGCTGCGCTGGAATGTCCGCCTGCGCTGCGCGATAGCGACCGGCGATCAACTCGGCGGAACCGTAGTGGTCCGCCATGTCGAACGTCGTGAAGCCCGCCTCCACATATGGTCGCATTGCCGCAGCGGTCGCGTCGAGATCGAGCACCCGCCCGTCGCGCTCCATGTCCGCGATCTGCCACAAGCCGGTGATCACGCGGGTGATCGTCAGGTCCGGGGCCAGCTGGCAGCGTTCGACTGGGACGGTCATTCGGAAGTCACTCCCTTGGCAGATTCGCGAAGATGGCATCCACATCGACGCCGCGACGGCGCATTGCGGCGACTTCGCGCAGATAGATCACAGTGGCCAGACACATCACCAGCAGCCACACCGGAGTCGAACGGAAATACCACGCTGCCACCGGCGCCGACAGATCCTTCCAGGTATGCAC
>CAYMQV010000215.1:0-7745 GCA_964392395.1 uncultured Gemmatimonadaceae bacterium | reverse complement strand
GCGATCAGGACCCGGACGCGGCCGCCGACTCGGTACGTCAGGAAGGGATCAAGGCAGGACTGATTGATTCCCTGGTCACCAAGGCCGGTTACGCGCGCGACTCGGCGGTGAAGGCGATTACGGCGCGATTCGCCAACCCGGCCACCGCTATGGCGGGCATGGATATGGAAGAGCTCTTCTCTCGCGCGCCACGACCCGTTCGTGTGCCGAATAAGGCGGGCCTGAACAGCTTTGGCTGGAACATGCGCTACCCCGACGCAGCGCGTTTTGACGGGATGATCATGTGGTCCGGCTCGACCACCGGACCGTTGGCGCCTCCTGGCGCGTACAGCGTGAGGATGACGGCGGGCTCCGTCACGCAGACCCATGCGTTCCGGTTGAAGAAGGATCCGCGCAGCGATGCGTCGGATGCCGACGTGCTGGCGCAGTTCAAAATGCTGCTCGCCATTCGCGATCGCACCACGGACGCGAACATGTCGGTGCGAACGGTGCGCAACATGCGCTGGCAGGTGGCGGATCGCGCACCAAAGCTGACCGGTCAGCCGTCGGTGGAGTTCCGTGCGCTTGCGAACGACATGATGGCCGAACTGACCGGGGCGGAGCAGGAGGTCTATCAGACAAAAAACCAGAGCGCTCAGGACCCGCTCAACTATCCGATCAAGTTGAACAATCAGATCGCGGCGTTGTCGGGCTCAGTGGGCGAGGGCGAGTACCGGCCGACACAACAGGCGCAGCAGGCGTTCACGATGCTGAGCGGCAAGCTGGAAGTGCAGCTGGTCTCGGTCAAGAAGAGCCTCGATACCCGACTGCCGCGGCTGAACGCGATTCTGAAGGCCGCCGGGTTGCCGGAACTCGCGCCGAGCACGGAAGAGATCAAACCGAATCGACCGAAGATCGCGATGTAGTCAACAGAGATCGAGCGCACAGACCGCGGCGTCAATGCGGCTGTGTGCTCCGATTTCCTCACAAACGTCATCGCTACCGACCACTCCCCGCACCTTTGCGCCTTTGCGTCGGAGCCGTTTACGGTCGTCGCCGCGATATCTATTTCCGGATCCCGGGCCGACTGCAACTGCCTTGCTCAAAGCTCAGCGTATCTGATAACCTCGCTGAAAAATCTTTGCGCCTTTGCGCCTTGGCCCCTTTGCGTTGAAGCCGTTTGCGATCGTCGCCGTGTCACCGAGTTTCGGATCACGCATCGACTGCAACAGCATTAGCGCAAAGGGGCCAAGGCGCAAAGCCGCAAAGAACTGCTTTGAAATGGAACCGCTTTGAAATGGAACTGCGCAGTCCTACTTGTGCGGTGCCGGCTGGCCGCGGAACAATGCGGCGTACTGGCCATAGCCCTCAGCCTCGAGCTTGTCGACCCCGATGAAGCGCATCGAGGCCGAGTTCATGCAGTAGCGCTGGCCGGTGGGCTTTGGTCCGTCGTCGAAGACGTGACCGAGGTGAGAATCAGCGTTCTTGCTCCGCACTTCAGTGCGCGTCATGAAGAACTGACGATCGGTCTTGATCTTGATGTTGGCCGGATCGAGCGGCTTCGAGAAGCTTGGCCATCCCGTGCCCGACTCGTACTTGTCGAGTGAGCTGAACAGCGCTTCGCCCGAGACGATGTCGACGTAGATGCCCGCCTCATGATTGTCCCAGTAGGCGTTACGGAATGCGCGCTCGGTACCTTCGTGCTGCGTCACCTGGTACTGCTCTGCGGTGAGCAACGTGCGGAGCTCGGCGTCAGTCGGCTTGACGAATTGGCGGGTCGTGGTCACGGAGGGTCTCCTGGCGGTCGATGCGGTGCGCACCTGCGCACTCGCGGCAAGCGGGAAAACGATAGTGGCAAACAGCAGGGCGGAGAAGCGATGCGGGCTCATGGACGTGCCTCGGGTGTTGGTGCGGCGGCGCCCCAGAGCTTTTTAAGCCGCTGGTCGCGCCCGCAGTTCCACCGGTAGAACCGATAGCGGACAGGATTCTTCTTGTAGTACTGCTGGTGGTACTCCTCGGCGGCATAGAAGGCCGAGGCGGGGGCAATCTGCGTGACGATCGGGCCGGGCAGCGTGCGAGCCGTGCTCAGGGCTGCTCTCGAGGCTTCGATGGTGCGCTGCTGTGCGGCATCGTGGTAGAACACCGCCGAGCGATACTGTGTGCCGTGGTCGCAGAACTGTGCATTCAACGTGATTGGATCGATGTTGTGCCAGAACACGTCGAGCAGCTTCTCGTAGCTGACCTTGACGGGGTCGAACACGATCTGCACTGCCTCGGTGTGCCCGGTGCCGCCGGCGGATACCTGCTCGTACGTCGCGTTCGGTGTCTGGCCGCCGGTATACCCCGACGTGACCTTCACCACGCCAGGAAGCGCGTCAAAGGGGTGTTCCATGCACCAGAAACAGCCGCCGGCGAAGGTAGCCAGCTTCAGGCCCGCAGGCGCCGGCGGTGTTTGCACGGTACCCTGCGCGACAAGTACGCCAGCGGCCAGTATTGAAAACAAGAACGAGGCGATCGGACGCCCGGATGTGCGTCGTGTCGCCGTGTTTCGTGCATCGATGTAGGTGTCCATGCCGGACGTATTCCGGCCACGGGTGCTTCGTTCCCGACATGGCATGACCGTCGGTGTTCGCGCACCGTAGGTCTGCTCTGTGAGCTTCCATCGGCCGTCACGACGGATCACGACGGGCAACCGCGCGCGTCCCATCGATCAGCGTACAGTGCGAACTTTCAGCCGCCTCACGGGTATGAGCGTGGTAACGCACGAAGCGCCCCTGGGCAGTACAGCGGGCACCAATCGTGCTGCCGCAACCGAATGTCGGTCGGTCAGGGTACTGACGAACGATTGCAGCTGATGGGCTCGAGTCGGCACGCCTTCGCGAACAGTTCGAGCGCGCGTGAAGAGTCACGTTGTACGCCAAGTCCACGACGGTGCGCAATCGCGAGGTTGACACACCCCGCGCCGAGATCGCCATCGCACGACTGCGCAAAAAGCCGAGCCGCGCGCACCGGATCACGCCGTACACCTCGCCCCTCGGCGGTGAGCGTCCCGAGGTTGAGACAGGCAGTGAGCTCACCGTCGCGGCACGCGCGTCCATACAGCGCTGCGGCGCGCTGTGGACTGACCGGAGCTCCCCGGCCAGCCTCGAAATGTGTGCCGAGATTCGTGCAGGCCGCAGAGACTTTGCCGTTGCAGGCCTTGGTCAGCAGTGCGGTGGATCGGGCGGCGTCGGTGCCCACGCCCGTTCCGGAGTCGATCAGCGTGCCAAGATTGGCGCAGCCACGCGAGTCACCTGTCGTGCAGCCGCGATCGTAGTAGCTCGCCGCCTGAACCTTGTCGCGTGTGATTCCGGCGCCCACCTCATACATGTAACCGAGCGAGGTGCAGGACTTCGCATCACCCGTGCTGCACCCAGTGCCGAAGAGCGCGAAGGCACGTCCAGTGTCCGCCCGCACGCCAAGACCCTGGCGCAACATCCACGCGGTCTGCCCGCAGCTGCGGGCGCTACCCGCATGACACGCCTGCTCCATGAGACTGACGGCGCGCGCGGTGTCGGCAGGCAGCGGTTTGCCGGCCAGCAGCAGATAGGCCATCGACAGGCAAGGCGCACTCTTCCCCCCGTTGCAGGCGGCAACCAGTGCTGTGGTGTCGGGGCCAACCGCGGCGCGGCGAGTGGGTCGCGTGGTCTTCTGTGCACTCAGCGCAGTGGCCGCTCCCGCAAGTATCGCCAGTCCCGACAGCAAGCCTCGGGCGGAGCGGAACGGGCGAACGTGGCCGGGCAAGGTGCGCATTGGAGGCGGGACGAAAAGGTGGCCAGCAGCGGCTCGATACACAGTGCTGACAGGCAAGGAATGTACCTTCCGGGCCGACAGCCGTCACCGAAAACCAGGAGCATTAAAGCGAGCTCAGCCAGTGTTTCCACGCGCTCAGAACGCCAGCATCCTCGTCACCTTGAGCGCGATCGAGCGCTCGTTCTGCGCCCACGACTCACTGTCGCGGCGATCGGTGTAGACCAGGAAGACATCGCTCAGCGGCGCCCACCGCCAGTTGATGCGGGCGTTGGTGCTGAATGACCGGGTCTGCGTGTTGTACTGCACGAACGCGCTGCTGAGGAGCGTCGTGGACCAGGCGTAGCGCATGCGCAATCCGGCCAGATTGGCCACGAAGTCGCCGGTCGCCAGCGAAATGCTGTTGCGCTGATAACTCGTCTCGACGGCGAGCGAGGGCGAGACGCGCCACGTCACCCCGGCGCCAGCGCTGCGACGGGAGCCTGAATAGAAGTCGCCCACGGTGGCGTTGGCCGTACCCAGCAGGCGGCTGGCAGGCGCCATGGTGTACTTCACCGTGGCCTCGCGCCATGCATACGCGCCCGGGGCCACCGTGCGGCCCGGCACCAGGGTGAACGTCTGTTCGATGCGGTCGAACTGATCGCTGACGAGCATCGACAGAACCGCCTCGGACTTGAGCGTCACGTCGAACCCGCCTGCGAGGGTACGCGTGTCGAGCTGCGAGCGGAGATCGGTGATGTAGTCGACGACGAGATACGGATTGAGCTCGGCCACGCCCGGCAGTCGGGGCCTCGGGTGCGCGCCGATGGTGCCGTAGAACTGCTGAAAATCGCGGCGTCGCACGAAGCCGATGCCGGGTGCAAAGCCCTGTGAAACACGCTTCCACATGACCGAGTTGTTCCAGAGCCTGCCGCGATACGCCACCTGCGTGCGCGCGGCGGTACCATCCTTCGTACTGTCTGGTGCATCGCTGCGCGCAGCGTACGCATTGACGATCATCCCGCTGCCGATGCGAAAGTTTGCATCGACACCAACACTGCGATTCCAGGTATTGCTGTCGGTGGCCGCGCGATTCTGCAGCAGCACGCCGACATCCGACTTGCCGAACAGGTTCCGGCGCGCGCGCAGCACCGCGAAGTTCTCCGCCGGACTGCTGTTCAGGCGCTCCGTTTGCATGTTCAGCGCGCCGACGTCCCACTGACCGAGTCGGCCGGTCAGGCGGGCGCCACCCACGATGGGGATCGGTCGACCGTCGGGGGTGAGCCCGATCTGCCTCGAGTTGAAGAAGGTGAAGTCGTTCGGCGTGGCACCCATCCGGTAGTTCCGTTCCACGACGTCGCCAAACTGGAAGGAGCCGGAGTTCTCGATGAAGAATTCCCGGCGTTCGGGAAAGAGCAGCGAGAACCGCGTCAGGTTGACCTGTTCCTGGTCCACTTCGACCTGCGAAAAGTCGGTGTTGTAGGTCGCGTCGAGTGTGAGCGACGGTGTGACGCCGTACTTGACATCGAGGCCGAGGTCGGAGCGTGTACCGAGTGCACTCGCCGGCACCTGCAGACCAACGGAGCTGCCGCCGACGACATACGGCTTCACCTGGAGGTTCCGTCCCGGGCGCAGACTGTCGAGGCCCGTCAACGTTCCAGCCTTCGACATGCGATGCACGCGGTACTGACGCTCGAGTGGTGCCCAGTACGACGTCTCGCTGGCGCGACGCACGCGTCGGATGAAGTTCACGCCCCAGTCCTGCGGCGAGCGTGTTGCATCGAACCGCAGCGTCCGCAGCGGAATCTCGAGCTCCACGGTCCATGAGGAGTCGCCGATCGACGTACGAACCCGCGTGACACCGTCCCAGGCATCGACCACGGTCCGCGAATCGTTGTATGTCTGCTCATCACGCATCGCGCCCGACGGGTTGACCACGAACAGAAAGCTGTTGCGTCGATCCTTGAAGGTGTCGAGCACGAGCCCGAACAGGTCGCTGCCTCCCGACGTGAAATCACGTTCCTTTCCGGCGGTGATCGCCTTCGTCGGCTCAGGGTCGTAGAGCGTGGCACCGATGTAGAGATGGTCTTCATCGAACATCACGTGCACGACCGTCGGGAATGTCGCCGGATATCCGGTACGCGGCAGTTGCTGCACGAAGTTGCCGATTTCCGGGCTCATCGCCCACTCGGGCTCATTCAGCACGCCATCGATCGTCGGTCGCAGGCGGGTACGGTACGCCTGGGTCGACGGACGCGGCGCCGTTTCGACATTGATCGGAGCGGTACCCTCGAGGCTGGACACGAGCGGATGCGCAGCGTCGAGCGGCCGGCTCGGCGCGGAAGGCTGCGCTCCGATGGTCAGTGCTGCGAGCAGGGCCGTGGCGCCGAGCGCGAGGATTGGGAACACTGAGACGGAGCGGAGATTCGGCACAAGGGCGGATACGCGATCGGCGCCGCTTTCGCTGCCGTCCGGCGTCACCGGCGGCGCACTGCCGCAATCCCGGCGTCGATCCCACGCTGAATCCGAGGCAGGTCATCGCCCACGGTCGTGCGCCAATTGCTGAAGGCGGCTCTGGCGCCGCGTCGGCCGTCGTACGCGCCAGGGGTGAGGAACACGTCGCCGGTGCTGGAGACGGCTGCGAGAAACATTCCGACGACCTCCGCTTCATCGCGACCAGCGAGCAGCGCATCGGACAGCCGGAACGGCACGATGTTGAGCGTGACCGGCGCCAGCAATGCGAGATCCGGGTGGGCGGTGATCCACGCACCGAGGGCGGACGCGCAGGCGCAGCACTCGGCCACGATATCCGCCATCCCCGAACGACCGTAGGCGAGGAGCGATGCCCACACTGGCAGGGCGCGCAACCGCCGCGAGTTCTCCGGTCCGAAATGGAAGGGATCCGGCAGCGCACCACCGGTGAAGAAATATGACGCAGCATTCCGGAACACGCGGCCTTGGCAAGCCGCGTGTCGCGTCAGTGCGAAGCCGCTGTCGTAAGGCACGTTCAGCCATTTGTGCGCATCACCGCAAATGGAATCGGCGAGGTGCAGGCCCTCGAGCCGCCGCGCGTGTGAGGGCAGGAGCGCCGCAAACAGGCCGAACGCACCATCCACATGCAGCCAGGCGTCGTGCTCGCGCGCGAGCGCAGCGATCGCCGACAGGTCGTCGAACGCCGTCGTCGTCACGGTGCCCGCATTGGCAACGATGATCGTCGGCTGATCGCTGGCGGCCAGTACTGACGCCAGTGACGATACGTCGATCCGTTCCGTGCCGGCGATCGTCGCCGCCTGTTGCACCGCGCGTCGCCCGATGCCCAGCATCGCCGCGGCCTTGACGGTACTCGAGTGGGGTGTGCCGGAAAGAATCCGCAGCCCCGGCAGTACCGCCGCGCCATCCTCCGCGACATCGACGCCGCGTCGCTCGCCAAGCCATTGCCGCCCGGTGGCGAGGCCGACGACGTTGGCCATGGTTGCCCCGGAGACGAACCAGCCCGCGGTCTCTGCCGGCAGCGCGAGCAGCTCCACCAGCATCGCAATCGCCTGCCGTTCGATCGTGATCGCCGCCACGCTCGATGCGTCCGAGCCGTTGTTGTCCACCGCGCTGGTGATCCAATCGGCGGCCAGCGCCGCTGGCGTGCCGCCGCCAGTGACGAAGCCCAGGTAGCGGGGGCCGGCACTGCCGGTGAACGCCGGCAGGACGGAGTCGCGCAGCCGGTCCAGCACCGCCTGCGTGCCGACGCCGACCTCGGGCAGCTGCGTCTCGCCCAGAGGCACCGCACCGGGCTGCACCGGTCGCTCCGCGAGGCCATCCAGAAACTGTCGCGACAGCGCGGCGGCGTTGTCCAGCAGGACCGGCAGGAGGTACCGCTCGTCGCGCGGCGATGAAGATCGGTGCATGGCGGGGAGGCGAAAGAAGCAGTGCGGACCGTGAAGCTACATCGATTCCGGGTTCGTTCCGGGCGCAGCGCCGGCGCAGGACGCGCACCGCGGTGGAGT
>CAYMQV010000214.1:4983-7784 GCA_964392395.1 uncultured Gemmatimonadaceae bacterium | reverse complement strand
AGGTTGGGAGGCTCGCGCGCAGACCCTCCTCACGGCATGTCGTCGGGGGGCGAGGGCATGGAACCGGGTGGGCGCGTGGGGCCTGGTCGTGGTGGCGGCGGTGTCGGCTGACGATATTTCCACCGTGTCGCCCGTCGAGCGATTCGCGCCCCCAATCTATCGTTGAGTCATGCCGACCATCACTGAGTCCGACTTCATCCAGTCCATCGCGGACGCACTGCAGCACATCTCGTACTTCCACCCGCTGGATTACATCGACGCGCTGGCCGACGCCTACGACCGTGAGCAGGGCCCAGCCGCGAAGGATGCCATCGCGCAGATCCTCACCAACTCGCGGATGTGTGCGGAAGGCCACCGTCCGATCTGTCAGGACACTGGCATCGTGGTGGTATTTCTCAAGGTCGGGATGAACGTTCGGTGGGAGACGACGATGTCGGTGCAGGAGATGGTCGACGAAGGGGTGCGGCGCGCATACCTGCTGCCTGAAAACGTCTTGCGCGCATCGATCGTCGCGGACCCCGCATTCTCGCGCAAGAACACGCGCGACAACACGCCGGCCGTGGTGCACTGCGAGATGGTGCAGGGCGATACGGTCGACGTGCGCATCGCGGCCAAGGGTGGCGGGTCGGAGAACAAGTCGAAGTTTGCGATGCTGAACCCGAACGACTCGATCGTCGACTGGGTGATGAAGACGGTGCCGACCATGGGGGCGGGGTGGTGCCCGCCAGGCATGCTCGGCATCGGCATTGGAGGGACGGCCGAGAAGGCGATGCTGATGGCGAAGGAATCGTTGATGGAGCACATCGACATGGCCCAGCTCAAGCAGCGTGGGCCGCAGAACAAGATCGAGGAACTCCGGATCGAACTCTGCGACAGGGTCAACGCACTGGGAATCGGTGCGCAGGGGCTGGGTGGACTGTCCACCGTGCTGGATGTGAAGATTTTCGACTTCCCCACGCATGCGGCGTCGAAGCCGATCGCGATGATCCCGAACTGTGCGGCGACGCGTCATGCGCATTTCACGCTGGACGGCACTGGTGTCGCCGCACTGCCGATCCCGAAGCTGTCGGACTGGCCCAACGTCACCTGGAAGCCGGACGTGAACGCGAAACGAGTCGATCTCGACACGCTCACGCCGGAAGTGGTCGGGAGCTGGAAGGCAGGCGATCGACTGCTGCTGCACGGCAAGCTGCTGACAGGCCGTGACGCGGCCCATAAGCGCATCGCCGATTTGTTCGCCAGCGGGGAAGGGCTGCCCGAGGGTGTGGACTTCCACAATCGCGTGATCTATTACGTGGGCCCAGTTGATCCGGTGCGGGACGAAGCGGTGGGACCGGCGGGGCCGACGACTGCGACACGCATGGATAAGTTCACCGAGATGATGCTCGAGAAGACCGGGCTGATTGCGATGATCGGCAAGGCGGAGCGCGGGCCGGCCGGACTGGAAGCGATTCGCAAGCACAAGGCCGCCTATCTGATGGCGGTCGGTGGTGCCGCCTACCTGGTCTCGAAGGCGATCCGCTCGTCACGCGTGGTGGCGTTCGCGGATCTCGGCATGGAGGCGATCTACGAGTTCGAGGTGCAGGACATGCCGGTCACCGTGGCCGTGGATGCGGCGGGCAGCAACGTGCACGAGACCGGGCCGCGCGAGTGGGCGGAGAAGATCCGTCAGTTGCCCGTGCTGGCCGGTTGACGTCCGCGCCGGATTCCTTGCTCACGGCTTGCTGAGCGCTGGCGTCGTCGTTGGCGGACGACGATGCCTCGTCGCCTGCTCGTACGCAAAGCCGAGCCCAAGCAGCTGCGCCTCACTGTACGGCCGTCCGAGGAACTCGAGACCAACCGGCAGGAGGTTGTCCGAGAAGCCGGCGGGCACCGTCAGCGCGGGAAAGCCCAGCGACGGGCTGAGGCTGCGATTGTCGCCGCGGCCGTATCCATCCACCGGGCGCGGATTGGTGAGCACATCGGCGGCGATTGGCGTTGGCGGCGCATCGTAGGTGGCGTAGACCAATGCGTCGAGGCGCTGGTCGGCCATCAGCTTGAGAATCGCGACGCGTAGTGCCTCACGTGACTTCATCACCGTCAGGTAGGCGGCATTGTCGGTCGACTTGCCAACCAATCCGATGAGGGCCCGCGCGCGCCATGGATTCACGGTGCCGGCCAGCAGAATCTCCTTGAGCGTCTTGAGGGGTGCGTTCGCGTGCTGCGCGAAGTACGCGTCGGTCGCTTCCTCGGTCTCGAAGTCGTTGCTGACGCGACTGCCCGGCACGGTTGGCACCACCAGCGAGTCCACCACCACCGCGCCTTGCGCGCGGAGATCGGCGACCGCCCGATCAAACACAACACGAACCTTGGCGAACTCCTCGCGAATCACGCGTTCGGCAGAATCCCGTTTCGCTGCCGAGTCGGCGGAGATCGCCGTGTCGCGGGCACCACCGGTGGCCGTCGTGTCCCGTGGCCGGCGGCCTGGCGACGTCGTATCGCGCGGGAATCGGAGCACCCCGATGCGTGCGCCGCGCAGGGCCGTCGTGCTGAGCGCGGTGGTATACGTTGGTGGCACGTGCCCGACTGCGTAGGCCGTGATCGGATCGTTCGCGTCGTAGCCGGCGATCACGTCGAGGACACGCGCGGCGTCGGCGACGGTGCGCGTCATCGGACCCATCGTGTCCTGGGTCGGATTTGCCGGCAGCATCCCGAAACGGCTGACCAGCGGGAGCGTCGGGCGCAGGCCCACCAGACTGCTGACGGCGGCCGGTCCGCGGATGGAGCCACCGGTATCCTCGCCGATCCCCACCAGCCCGAAG
>CAYMQV010000214.1:0-4973 GCA_964392395.1 uncultured Gemmatimonadaceae bacterium | reverse complement strand
GGATTGCGTGTCGGATCGTACGCATTGCGGATGATGCCGGCGGCTGAACCGACATATCGCGACGCGAACTCACCCATCGTCGTCTTGGCGATGATGATCGCACCGGCCGCTTCCAGTCGCTGCACCGCGGTCGCGTCGCGCGTCGGAACGAAGTCCTTGAAGATGGCCGACCCATAACTGGTCGGCATGTCCTTGGTTTCGATCTGGTCCTTCAATAGCACCGGCACGCAGTGCAGCGGTCCACGCTTTCCTTTCGCGCGTTGGACCCCATCCAGCGAATCCGCCTCGGCCAGTGCACGCCGGTTCACGTGCTGAATGGCATTCAGTGCCGGGCCGCGCTTGTCGTAGGCGTCGATGCGGTCCAGATACGCCTGCACCAGCGCACGACAGGTGAGTCGCCGGGCATCCAATGCAGCATGTACACCGGGAATCGTCGCCTCCATCACGTCGAACTGCTGCGCACCTCCGGAAGAAGCGAGCAGGGCGATCCCTGCTGCGAACAGCGTGTGTCTGGCCGTACCGGTCATCGATGCGCCTGGGTGTCTGGGGAGCCGCCGTGTCCGTCGTCGAGACAACTTCGCAGGCGCCAGGCACTGGCGGCAGGTGGGCCGTGCCGGCGCCCCTGTGCATTCCGGGCCGCGCCTGCCAAGTTCCCGACATGCAACGCCGGGAATTCCTCGTCGCGACGGCGCTTGGCGCAGCGGGCCTCGGCTCGGGCCGGATGCCGAGCGATCATCCAGGCCCGGACGACACTTTCGACGCTTCCTCCATCGCTTCGATGCCCGCTCCAACCCGAAAGATTCTGATCGCAGGCGGTGGCTTCAACCGCGCGTTCATCCGCTACATGGCCGCGCTGTCCGGCAAACCGTGCCCGCGGATCTGCTATCTCCCGACCGCGTCGGCGGACAGTGCGGATGGCATCATCAACTTCTATCGCGAGTGCGCGGGCCTGGACGTCGAACCGCATGTGCAGCGGAGCTTCATCGAGAGTCTGAGCCAGACGCAGGGCTGGGACGACGTGCTGCTCTCGATGGATGGAATCGTCTGTTCCGGCGGGAACACGCTCAATCAGCAGGCGATCTGGAAGGCGCAGGGGATCGACGTCGTGCTGCGGGCCGCGTGGGAGAAGGGCGTCGTGCTCGGCGGTGCCAGCGCTGGCTCGCTCTGCTGGTTTGAGGAAGGCACGACCGATTCACGTCCGAAGGTTTTGTCGATTGTGACGTGCCTTGGCTTTCTGGCCGGCAGCCACTCACCGCACTACGACAAGGAGCCTGGTCGCCGCCCGCTGTATCAGCAGCTGGTTGGATCAGGGACCATGAAGCCAGGCTACGCCTGCGACAACGACGCTGGCATCTACTTCGAGGATACTTCCGTGAAACGCGTCGTGTCGACGCGGGCCGACGCGAAGGTGTACTACGTCAGCGTGGTCAATGGTGCGGTCGTCGAACGGACGATGGAGCCGGAGCGCATCAGTTAGCCGTGCTACGGATTGAGCGCCAGCGTCGACACACTCATCGCTGGCATCGTGTAGGTCAGCACGTTGCCGCTCAACGAAACGTCGGCCTGTCGCGACGGGTTGGGCGTGCCGTCCCGCATGACGTACACCTGCGCGCTGGTCGCGGCACCAGTCCCGTTGAGCGTGATCTGCGTGACTTTCGGCGTGGTGGTCTTGTTGATGACGAGCAGCACGGTGCGACCGCTTGGCGCCCGACTGGCGTAAATCGAGCTCTGCGCAACGTTCGAGGTCGTGGCCTGCAGTCCTGTGTCGCCGAACGAGTTGCCGGCGCCGTCGTAATTCCGGAACATGCGCAACGCACCGAAGATGTAGGCGTAGGCGAGGTTGCCGTTGCCGTTCCAGTTGGATGCGTACAGGCCGGCGAACGGCCAGAGCGAGGCGGCAAAGACTCCTTCACGGCCGAAGATGCCGAAGACATCCGCTTGCGCGATGCCGCCGGAGATATCACCGCCGCGGCCGTAGTAGTACTCCGTGATCGCCAGCTTCGTCCCGGGATAGTGCGCGGCGACCTGGTCGCGGAGCCGCGGCAGGAGGCGAATCGGGCCGCCGGTCACACTCGTGACCCAACTGCCATCGTTGTACGTCGGGTCCCAGAGCGAGCGCGGCGCCTGGACGCGTGCTTCGATCATCGCGGCATCCTGCGTCGCATAATCATTGCTGATGGTGCCGGCGTTGGTGCCTACTTCCGAGTAGAAATGCACGTCGAGTACATCGAGCAGGCGACGACCGGCCGCCGTTGCGGCGGCACGCATGCGATCGAGGTACACGTCGGTGAAGTTCTGCGTGCCATAGACCGGATCAGGGGTCGGGTAGCGACCGAGCAGCGTGACCCCGGTGTAGGTCGCCGTGGCGGCGCCGAAGACGAGGGCGTTGGGCAGGACACTCTTGATGGCGCTCGCATAGACGGCCGATGTATCCGCGAAGCCAGCATACGTCTGGAGCCGGGGCGTCGATGCATTGTCATTGAGATCGCTGAAGATCTCCTTGTGCGTCGAATGCCAGATATCCGGCTCGTTGTCGAGCGAGAAAAAGACCGGGGCGGTGGGATGCGTGGAGCGCCCGGGGTAGGTCGACTCGACCCAGTTCACGAATTCGTCCTGATAGACGAAGGCGTCCGAGGCACTCGGTGTGAGGGTGAACGCGCTGCCTTTCCTGGCGCGACTGACGCGGAACCGTGTCGCGAGGCGATTGGCGCGATCTGCGTCGCTGATGCCGACGTTGCAGTTGCAGGCATCGGCCGAGACGTGGCCGCTCATCGGCACCGTGGCCATGAACGCCTGCCCGCGCGCGAAGGTCGGATCGGCGTGGCGACGGACCGTGCCGCCACTGGTCGTCCCGACCTGCGCATCCGCCGTATTCCAGTAGAAGTAGTCGTGGCCGGCGTTGCTGTAGTTGTTCTCCCAGTTGTAGGCGGTCGCCCGATTTCCGCCCAAGCGGTTGAACGTGAACTCGGCCGGCATGGTGGCGTTGCCGTACGAGGAGGCCTCGTTGACGACGTTCCCGCCATAGATGTATCGCGAAATGGGGAACGTGCTGGCGCCGTTCACCGTCGCCGTGATGTCAACGCTGGCGGCCGCGGTGACGGTCAGTGACCGCGTCGTCGTCAGCGCCGCGCCTCCAGCGCTGGCCTGCACCGGGCGCGTCGATCCGGCGGTCACACCCGTCAGCGTTGCACGATACGAGCTGTCCGCTGCGTTGAAGCTGACCGGACCCACGGTGATGCCGCTGGTACCTGTGCCGAGTGCGAGGGCCACCGTCTGGCCACTGCCGATTTTGTTACTGCTGGCGTCGCGCACAACGACGGTCGCGGCACTCGTGGCTCCGACGGCGATGCTCTCGGCGCTGAGCGTAAAGGTGCTGGTGCTGGTGGATGCGGCGCCGGCGCGCACGCGCACCGGCAAACTGGCGAGGCTCAGGTTCGCCGCCGAAAACCGGAGGCGACCGCTGCCGACTGCGGCGCTGAGTCGCAACGCGGGGAAGGTGATTGTCCCGTCGGCGCCCGTGCTCAACGGTCCGCCGCCAGAGAGCGTGGCGCCGGTCCATGGCGTACCGGCAGTCGTCACAGCGGTGACGGTGATGGCCACACCGGCCTGCAGAACGGCGGCACCTGTGCCGCTTCGGAGCGCGATCGTCACGCCATTCAGCAATGAGCCACTCGGCACATCCAACCCACCGCCGGTGGTGTCACCCGGCAGCGTTGTGATGGCAAGCGATGTCGCTGGCACAGGTGGCGGCGGTGCAGACGCCGAGACGGTCAACTGCCGCGTTGCTGCCAGCGTCACGCCATTCACCGTCGTGGTCACGGTGACACTGCCCAACGTCACACCGGTGATGCCTGCCGTGTACGAAGAATCAGCAGCGGAGTATGTGACGGCGCCGACAGTCGCCGTGTTTGCGGCGCCGGTGAGTGCAATCGAGACGCTTTGTCCGGCGCCCAGCTTGCGCCCGGCGCCGTCCAGCGGCGTGGTGACGAATTGTGCCACACCCGCCACCGGAATCGTATCCGGCGTCAATGAGACAGGGCTGGCGGGTGACACGACACCCGGAGCAACGATGACGGTGATTGGTGCCGAGGCAAGGAGCTGCGTGGTCCCTACTGTCGCACGAATCACGCTCGTCGTGCCTGCCGTCCGCGCCGTCAGCGTGGCGCGATACGAGGAATCGCTCGCCTCGTAGGTGATGGCGCTGATCACACCCGAACTCGTGCCTCCGCCAATCGACAGCGTGACGGCCTGCCCGCTGCCGAGCGCCGACCCCGACGCGTCCCGCGGCGTCACTCGGAGACTCACGACACTGTCGATGATGGCTGTATCGCGCGACGCGGTGAGCGTGCTGCCCGTACTGGACACCGCTCCGGGCAACGTGCGCACGGGGAGGCTGGTGGCGACCAGGTTCGGAGCCTCGAAGCGGAGACGGGCCATGCCGCTCGGCGCGGTCAACGAAATCGCAGGGAAGGTGGCCTGACCGGACGGATTCGTACTGACGGGACCAGCGCCGGTGAGCGTCGCGTTGGCGAGTGGGCTGCCTGACACGCTCGTCGCGCGTGCCGTCACCGGAATTCCAGCCTGACGGACTATGGCACCCGTGGCATCGATGAGCTGCACCGTCGTGCTCGACCAGACGGCACCACTGAGGATCTGGAACGCCGGCGTGGTGTCGCCCGGCAGCGTCGCAAGGCGCAGAGCGACGGCTGGCACCGGTGGTGGTGGCGGTGCTGGCACACCGGTGAACATCGGTGTGATCGTCAGCTGCCCGCCGTTCACATTGGTGCGCAGCGCACGCGCTGGTGCGGGCGCATTGACGGTAATGCTGGCGCGATATGACGAGTCGGCGGGAAGGAAGGTGAAGGTGCTCACCGTGGCGAGGGTCCGATCGCCATCGAGCATCGCACTGACTTGCTGACCACTTCCACGCTTGTTGCCCGATGCATCCATCGGGACCACCGTCACCTGGGAGT
>CAYMQV010000213.1:0-7790 GCA_964392395.1 uncultured Gemmatimonadaceae bacterium | reverse complement strand
CCGTTCCCGGCGTCGAGCGGGGCGCAGGTGTCGATTCTGCGGATGCCGTAGTGCAGACCTCGCCCTCTCGTTGATCCTTGGTGCGGAGGACTGACCTTGACAACTGTCTCGGGTGATCTCGTGACTCCGAGCCAAGTGTTACAAGGATGCGGTTCATGAACCTGAGGTCGAGCCGAGACTCGCTCACATAGCCGTCTCTCACGCCATTCGCTTCGCTGGCATGGCTGGGATGGAGCGGCTGGTGTGACCTCGATTCTCTGGACCCATGGGCGACCGTGCTTTGCAGAACGGCTCGCGGATCGTCGCGACATCGGCAGCCTGCGTGATCATCAGTACTCTGATTGGTGCCTGCGCGGCTGAGCGTCCAACCACACCCTTGGTCGCCGGCAGCGGCGCCGTCGATCAACTTCGAGCCCTGGCCTTCACCTTCGATGTGAACGCGAGAACCCGGACGATCTCGATCGCCCCACCAGTTTCGTCGCCCGCCGAACCGTCGCGGTCGGCAATCGGAACGGCAGACCGACCGAGCCTGTCGCTGCTTGCCGGTGACGTGGTGCGGATGGTAGCCTCAAATGTGCGGACGTCTGCCGTGGGTGCCTTTACCGCAAACAAGGTTCGTGTCACGTTCGATATTGCGATCGAAAACCGGCTGCCAGGCATCCGCCTGATAACGCCCACCTGGCCAGTGGCCCCGGCGGCCGGCGTCATTCTCTTTCCGATCGATTACGTCGTCACCCTCGCACCGGGCGGCGTGAGCGGAGGCGGTGGCAACACGATCCTGGTGGAGCAGCCACGATTCGGCACGGTGACGCCGTCCGCCGATTTCGACGGTACCGGTGCGCCCGGCAGCGGTGCGCCATACAACTTCTTCACCGAAACCAACTGCGCGCAGACGGCGTCCAGAGATTGCTTCCGGTGGAAGGCGTACGAGTCGTCGATCGCGCCGCAGTCCACTTCGAGCCAGCGCACGATCGGTTTCGATATCGATCCATCGGTGGCGCAGTTTCGCGCTCGGATGATCGTGGCGGCCGACCTCGCGGCCTCCGAGGTTGGTGCCCGCACCATCATGCGGAGAGCGTCCGGCAACGAGGACGTCACCCCCCGCGCTCAGCCTGCGCCGTCATCCGCCTCACCCGGTCCACCAGCTTCTCGGAACTGAGCTTCGCCCGCGTTCGGTCGACCAGCAGCGGAAACGCCAGCGGCGTCGGACGCGCGACATCGATCAGCCGTACGGTGCCACCCTCCAGCCGTCGTAACGTGGCCCCGATCCGGCTCGATTCCAGCTGGCGTTCGAGCACCTCGCGCTTCGCCTGGGCAATCAACAGGTTGTCTGGGTCGTACTTCGCGAACACATCGTACAGCAGCCCGCTCGACACCTGGACCTGTTTCATCGACTTCGACTGCCCCGGGAAGCCCTCGAAGATCAGCCCCGCCACCCGCGCGATCTCGCGAAACTGCCGACGCGCCAACTCGGCCGCATTGAGTGACTCGGTGATGTCGTGCAACAGGTGCGCGCTGCCGAGCAACCCTGCCTCGAGTGCGTCCTCGATCGGCGCGCGCTCCGGTGACAGCAACTCGAAGCCGTAGTCGTTGCATGCGAAGCTGAAGGTGATTGGCGTCAGCTGTGCAATCCGATACGCGAACAGTGCGGCCAGTCCTTCGTGCACCAGCCGCCCATCGAACGGGTAGATGAACAGGTGATGCCCCTCCTTCGTCTCCACCCGCTCGATCAGTAGCTCCGATGGTGACGGAATCAGTGACCGTTCGGCCTGCAACTGCATGATGCCGCGCACCGCCAGCATCTCGGCGCTGGCATAGTTCCCAACACGCGCTTCTTCGAGTGTGTTGCGCACCGCCAGTGACAATTCGGTCGAGAGTGGCATGCGCGAGCCCTGCCAGCTCGGAACGGCGCCGGATGCGCCCTTTGCCTTACGGACCCACGCGGTGAGATCCTTCACCCGCACGAACTCCAGCGCGCGACCGGCAAAGATGAATCGGTCTTTCGGCTTCAGCCGCGCGATGAAACTCTCCTCGATGGTGCCAAGCCGTCCGCCCGTGAGAAATCGCACTGACAGCGCAGTATCGCTGACGATGGTGCCGATGCTCATCTTGTGGCGCTGAATCACACGCTTGTCGCTGACGAAGTAGTGCCCGTATTCGTTCGTGACGCGCGAGTACTCTGGATACGCCCGGAGCGCGACGCCGCCGCGGGTGATGAAATCCAGCACCCAGTCGAGCTCCGCATCGGTCAGTCCGCCGTAGGCCCGCGTCGTGCGTAATTCGGCCATGATCTCGGGGCGCGTGAAGCCGCCACCGATGGCCCGTGAGACGAGATGTTGCGCCAGCAGATCGAGCGGTCGATCGACGGGGTCGCGGCTTTCGATCCTGCCATCGCGAATGGCGTCGCGTGCGGCAGCCACTTCCACCAGTTCGAATGCATGTGTCGGCACACAGACGATCCGCGACACGCGGCCCGGCGAATGCCCCGAGCGACCGGCGCGCTGCAGCAGTCGGGCGACGCCTTTCGGGCTCCCGATCTGCATCACCAGGTCGACCGGCGCGAAGTCCACGCCCAGGTCGAGCGACGACGTGGCGACCACCGCGCGGAACCGGCCACTCTTCAGGCCGTCCTCCACCGCCTGTCGCTGCTGCTTGTCGAGCGAACCATGATGGATGGCCACGGTCTCAAACCACTCCGGCCGCGCGGCGATGATCGACTGAAACCAGATCTCGCACTGCGAGCGAGTATTCGTGAAGATGATCGCCGACCGCGCCGCCGCGATGTGGTCGAGCACCTGCGGCAGCAGCTTCGTATTCAAATGGCCAGCCCACGGAAAGCGCTCCATCTCTTCCGGGATGAGTGACTCGACCACGATCTCCTTCGGCACGATGCCACGCACCAGAACCCCAGGGTTCGCGGCGCCGTGCGCATCCCGACCGAGCAGCGTTTCGCGCGCCACATCGAGATTGCCGAGTGTGGCCGAGAGCCCCCAGGTCCGCAGGGCAGGGCAGAGGGTCCGCAACCGCGCCAGCGCCAGTTCCACCTGCACGCCGCGCTTGGTCGCCATGAGTTCATGCCACTCGTCCACGATCACGCACTGCAATGTCTCGAACAGCTGCGCCTGATCGTCGCGGCAGAGCAACAACTCGAGCGACTCCGGCGTCGTGATCAGGGCGGAGGGCAGACGCTCGCGCTGCGCACGCCGGATCTTCTCCGACGTGTCGCCCGTGCGCGATTCGATGATCCAGGGAATACCGAGCGCGTCGATCGGCGCACGCAGCGCCTGCTCCGTATCGGCGGCGAGTGCCCGAAGTGGTGTGATCCACAGCACCTGCAGGGGCGCGTGTGCATTGCGCTTCTTCTGAGAGATGCTGCCAGGGTTCGTATGCAGCCACGCCTGCACCGGGCCGAGCCAGGCGGCGTACGTCTTGCCGGTACCAGTGGCGGCATGAATCAGTCCCGATGCGCCACGCAGATACTCGCGCCACACCTCGCGCTGGAATTCGAAGGGCGCCCAACCGTTGCCGGCAAACCACTGCCCGATTCCGCCTGGGCGCAGGTCGGCCTCCGATATCGCGTCGCCCTGGCTCACGCGCTCACGCGTGTCGCGCGCAGCATTGCCCTGATCGTGTCCAGTGAATCGGCGTCCGCTGGCAACTTGTCCTTTCGCCACCGGCCGATGCGTGGAAAGCGGACTGCAATTCCGCTCTTGTGACGGCTGCTCTCCTGAATGCCCTCGAACGCCAGTTCGAAGACCAATCCGGGCGTGACCGTCCTGACCGGCCCGAACTTCTCCAGCGTGTGCTGACGGACGTACCGATCCACTTCGCGGATCTCGGCGTCGGTCAGGCCGGAGTACGCTTTCGCGAACGGGACCAGTAGCTGTCCATCCCACACGGCAAAGGTGTAGTCGGTGTAGAGCCCCGCGCGGCGCCCATGGCCGGACTGCGCATACACCAGTATCGCGTCGATGGTCAATGGTGTGACCTTCCACTTCCACCAATCGCCAACCCGCCTGCCGACGCCATACGCCGACGAGCGTCGCTTGAGCATCAGTCCCTCCGCCAGCATCGAGCGGGAGTCTGCGCGAGCAGCATGCACGGCATCCCAGCTCGCGGCACTGACGATTGGCGAGAGATGTACGGTGCCACCTGTCGGCAGCGCGCCCACGACCGCTTCGAGCGATGCCCGACGAAGATCCATCGATACCGCGCGCTGATCGACGGCACCGAGTTCGAGCAGATCGTACGCGATCATGGCACACGGAACGTCGCTGAGCAGTTTCTTGCCGATGGTCTTTCGGTTGATGCGACGCTGGAGTTCGGAAAACGGCAGCGGTACCCCATCGCGCCAGCCGACCAGCTCACCGTCGATGACCGTGCCATCCGGCAGGAACTCCGCCGTCTGTTCCACTTCAGGAAACCGGCCGGCCAGCAGCTCCTCACCGCGACTCCAGAGCAGCGTCTTGCCGCGACGGCGTACCAGCTGCGCGCGTATGCCATCCCACTTCCACTCCACCTGCCACTGCGAGGCCTCACCAATGGACGGCAGATCCTGCTCCAGTGGATATGCGAGATAGAACGGATACGGTCGACTCCAGTCCGCATCGTCAGTATCCGGATGCATGAGCCGCTGATACCACTCGCCTGACGGTTGCCACTGGCCCATCAACCGGTGGCTGATCGCGTCGGAGCTCACGCCGCTGACTTGCGATAACGCCCGTACCAGCAGCCCGTCGGAGACGCCCATGCGAAACGCACCGGTGATCAACTTGTTGAACACGAACCGCGATGACCCGCGCAGTGACCGCCAGATTGCTGCCAGCGCCGCGCGCTGTAGTGGCGCATCCATTCTGCCAAGCGGCAGCAGCTGCTCCGTCACCCAGTAGTGGAGCGACTGATCCTCTGTCTCCTGGTCGGACTCCGGCACCAGCAGCGAGATCGTCTCGGCCAGGTCACCCGCCTGCGCGTACGACTCTTCGAACAGCCAGTCAGGGACGCCGGCCGCCGCCGCCACCCACGCGCGAAGATCGGCCGACTTGATCAACCGCTTCGGCCGACGCCCTACCAGAAACGAGACGGCCCACGCGGAGTCGGCAGGCGTCGCGTCACGAAAGAAGGCGACGAGTGCCGCGACTTTCCCCTGCGTTGCGGTCGTGCGGTCGATGGCGTCGTAGAGATCAGCGAACGCTCTCACCCGGGCACCTCGCCCGTCTCGGAGACGCGTGCTGGTCCTGCGTTTGGCGCGGACTCTTCAGCACTCGAGGTGCTGTCCGTATCAGCCCCGGATTCCGGTGTGTCATCGCGCTCTCCTTCATATCGCGTCGACAACACGTCAGCCGACAACCCATGCTCTCGCAACCACCTTACCACCGCACCGGTGAATCCGTGCGTCACCAGCACACGCTCGGCGCCGGTGGCACTGATTGCGTCGAGTAACTGGGGCCAGTCCACGTGATCGGAGAGAGTGAAGCCGCGATCCACACCCCGGCGACGTCGCGCACCGCGGATCAACATCCAGCCGCTGGCGAACGCAGTCGATTGCGCCCCGAACTTGCGCGCCCAGGTGCTGCCATCCGCACTCGGTGGTGCGACGACGATCGCACCCCGGGTTGTCTTCACAGCGGATGACGCGTACTGCGTGTGCGGTAGCGCGACGCCAGCTTCGCGATAGAGCTGCGTCATGCGATCGACGGCGCCATGCACCAGGATCGGGCCGATGGAGGGATCCAGCCCCGCCAGCAGTCGCTGCGCCTTGCCCAGACCGTAGCCGAACAGCAGCGATGTGAGCCCCGACGCGACATTCCCGCGCCACCACGCATTCACGTCATCCAACACCGCGCGCGACGACGGCCAGCGATAGATCGGCAGGCCGAACGTGCTCTCAGTTATGAAGGTGTGGCAACGGATTGGCTCCCACGCGTCGCAGGTTGGATCGGGATCGGTCTTGTAGTCCCCCGACGCCACCCACACTTCGCCATTCAGCTCGAGGCGTACCTGCGCTGAACCCAGGATATGGCCGGCGGGGTGAAGCGAGACGCGCACGCCGTTGATGGTGCGTACATCGCCGAAGGCGACGCCCTCCACCCGGTCAGCCCACTGGCCCAGTCGCTCACGCGCCACCAGCACCCCGCGATCAGCCACGAGATACCGTTTGCAACCTCCGGTGAGGTGGTCGCTGTGTGCGTGGGTGACCACCGCACGATGCACCGGACGCCAAGGATCGATGAAGAAATCACCGGCGTCACAGTAGAGGCCGGAATCAGTCACACGCAGCATGCGAGAAGGCTACCCAATCCGGCGTTGATTCGCAGCGCGCGGCTGGCAGGCATCATGCGGTCCAGCAGGCTTGTCCGTTCGTTCGTTGCCGAGTCAGATTTTGTGCAACGCTCCACCCCGGACCCACCCAGGAGACCCGGGGCCAAAAGCCCCAGATGAGCCGGATCGCCTTCTCGACCGGTCGAGACGCGGAGAGGGGCGGGGTTGCAGAGCCCTTGTGCGGCGGCGTCGTCGGTATGAGGATGGGAGTCGTACCGAAGGCACTCCACCGCGCCGACGGGCCTCCCTCAGCCGCATCGAGTCCACCGCATGGCCGCCCCCCTCCTCTCCGATATCGAAATCCAGCGCGCGCTTGGCCGACTCCCGGGGTGGAGCAAGCGCGCGGGGGTGATCTCCAAACTGTTCACCATGCCGACGTTTCCTGTCGGGATCAGCTTCGTTCAACGAATCGCGGACGCTGCCGAGGCTGCACAGCACCATCCGGACATCGACATCCGGTACACGAAAATTCTGGTCGTCCTCAGCACACACGACTCCGGCGGGCTGACACAAAAGGACATCGATCTTGCGGGCGTCATCGAGGCCTTGGCAAACGGCTGAAGGATCGCGCCACCAGATGTGACAAGGGCCCGGTTCACACCTGACGTGGCCGAGCCCGTTTTGTTCAGCGGTTCACTTCGATGTCAGGGTGTGTTGCGCGGCCGCAGGGTGACGTCGCCGTTAATGGTCTGAATGTCGATCGGTGATCCCCCGCTGCCGAGCGATGCGATGATCAGCTTGGCCGTCTTGGTCGTGATGTTTCCCGGGACCCGGAGATCGAGTTCGCCGTTGGTCGTCCGCATGTTCACCGCGGCGTTCAATGAAGCGGGCAGGTCGATGCTGACATCACCATTGGTCGTGCCAACCGAAAACCTACCGCCGACCGCCTCGGGGCCGAGTTGGATGTCGCCGTTGGTGGTAGTGACGTTGACGGCGCCACGGGTCCCGCGCACCTCGATATCGCCGTTCGTCGTCTGGGCGATGACCTCCGACGCAATCGCCGTCACGTTGATGTCGCCATTCGTCGATTGCGCGTCGAGCTTCACGCCGCGCGGAAGGCGAATCGTGCCGGTGACGGTGGTGCTTCGACGCATGAACGGCAGACCGCCCGTCTTGTACGTGTTGCCGCCCTTGTAGTCAGTGGTGGAGCAGGAGTTGTCGTCGTCACCGTAGAGCGCACAGGCGAGGATGCCATCGTTCGTCTGGAGCACCTTGATGCGCGCTGACGGCGCGTACGCCGACGAACGCCGGATCACGAGCTGGATTTCGGCGCTGTCACCGGTGGTTTCCCCGATCTCGAAATCTCCCGACACGTTCCGGAGACGCATCCAGGAGTCCGCCTTGACTGGGCCCTTCCAGATGAACGTCTCTTCCGACGGCTTCGAGTGACTACATGCTGCGAGCAGCGCGGAGCAGAGCAGCAGCGCGGCAGACGATGTGCGATTTCGCATTGGAACTGCTCCAGATGGTAG
>CAYMQV010000212.1:0-7818 GCA_964392395.1 uncultured Gemmatimonadaceae bacterium | reverse complement strand
CCTATGGCACGGGCCACGGCAGCCCCGTGCCGCGGATCCGGCGGAGGTAGTCGTTCACGGTGCTTTGGGCGAGCCCAAGGGCCCGCGCGATCTCGCGCTGGCTCCGGCCCTGGTCGAACGCGAGGCGGAAGGCCTCGAACACCTGGCGCATGGGAAGTCGCTCTGCTGGCACCGCCTCGCTCCGGATGGAAGTCCCGGAGGAGTAGCGCCGGCGGTGAGCGTCCGCGCCCCACGTCAGCCCCTCATCGGCTTCACCCGAAACAGGTGATCGGCTTCGAGCGAAACAGGTGATCGGCTTCACCCGAAATGGGTGATCGACTTCAGCCGAAATCCGCATTCGGCGCCGCCGTGCCGGCTTCAGACGTTTTTTCGGAGTGCCTCGCTCAGCATGTGCGTGTCGAGCGTCAGATCGGCGACGACCTGTTTGAGTCGCCGATTCTCGTCCTCGAGCGACCGCAGCTTCCGCAGCTCGCTCACGCCGAGGTGGGCGAAGCGCTTCTTCCAGAAGTAGAACGTCGCGTCGCTGATGCCGAGCTGCCGACAGACGTCGGCCACGGCGGTCCCGCTTTCGGCCTGGCGCAGCGCGTAGGCGATCTGCTCTTCACTGAACTTCGACGTCTTCATCGATCCAACTCCTTCCCCCGTCTGGGATGCTGGACCGTCAACGTACCGCCGAGTTCCCTAGTTGTGACCTGCCCAACTTTTCGGGGGGGGGGACGTCAGGGGGACGTCATCCAGTCGAAGGGTGAAACGCGAAACCAGTAAATCTATCGCACTCACGGTTCGACGTACCGCCAAAGCCCGGCGTTCAAATTTGCGCTGACGAAGAAGTAACTCGAGCCGTCAAAGCCTATCGCCACTTGTGAAGCACCCTGCCTCATCGCTGCTGGAGTTGCGGGCTGTGACCACCCTCCAGTTCCTGGAAACAGCGCCGTCTGGAATGCGGGGTCGGCCGAGCTACCAATTCCTGAAGGAAAGCTATACGAGCTATAAATGTTCTTCGGAGAGCCGAATACCACTCGCTGGACGCCCCTGTTGCCCACTGATGACCACGTCACACCGTAGTCGTGGCTTCGTAGGACTCCCCATCCAAGGTCCGAGTAAACCCCGGCCATGTAGATCGCCCCGCTTCCATCAAGCTGGAACGCCTCTCCCGAACCCACCTGGTGTTCGTTTCTGTCCACCAGGGTCCAGGTTGTGCCGCCTGTCGCGGTACGCCACGTGCCGAACTGACCACCCGATGCCTCGCTGGTCCACAGCCACGTCGTCCGCGTGGTGCTGGAGTTGCCGGTGTTGATGAATGAAATCGCACCGGATCGAGGGCCCGAAGCCATGCCAGGATTGAGCTGAACCGCCGTCCAGTTCCGACCACCGTCCACGGTCTCCACTACAAGTTCGCGCTCATGAGCGGCCATAAGCAGGTGCTCTGGGTCATACGGATCCACCACTGGCGGCGACAAGTCCTGCCGGTCGGCGGGAGCGGGCACGATGTTGAACTTCGTCCAGTTCACGCCCGCGTCGACAGAGCGCCAATAGCCGCGCGCGCTGCCGCGGATACAGGCCAAATGCAGGGTCGGCGTCGCGGTCCCATTCTTCGCCAGTGTAACGCCGCCGGCACAATCCGTAACGGCAGGGCCATTCGTGCCGGTATTGATCGGCCCCGTCCACGTCCGCCCGTGGTCGGTGGACTTCCAGATGCCCTGACAGTCGAAGTGACTGTACAGGTTGGACTGGCGGTCGGGATCCACCTGAACGGTTGCCGTGCCGAAGTTACCGCAGCTAAGCCCGTTGGTCAGATCGACGTTGCTGGGCGTGACGTCGATCCACACCCCGGTGCCAGGCGGTGGCGCCGAAACGACAACCACGGAGACGACTGAGCGGCTCACGACGGCGCTGTTACTTGTGAGCGTGGCCGTGACAACAAACGCAGTGCCAGGCACGGTGCCCGCCGTGAAGAGTCCAGAAGGAGTAATCGTGCCGCCGGTGGCCGTCCAAGTGACATTGACGGGTACGGGCGTATTGGGCGCGCCGGTTCTGCGTCCAGAGACGCTGAACTGCTCTTGTGCTCCGACCGCGACTGTCAGTGGGTGGGGGCGCACGACGAGCGACGTCACTGGCGACGCCTCAGTCGTGAAGGTCCACGAGACCGGCGCCAGCGCGTTGCCTGCGAGGTCGCGCGCCGCTGCCGTCACCGCCGCCGTGTACTGGGTTCGGAGCGCAAGCGCCACCGTGGGTGAGAAAGACGCCGTGTTGCCGGCAACCCTGACGGTCCCGGGGACCGCCGTGCCACCAGTCGTCGTTCGGAGCGTGATACTTGCTGTCGTCAGCGTGCTGTTCCGCATCGCCTCGGAAAAGGTCACGGCGATCGTCGCGGCAACAGGGGCATCCGCTGCGAGGCTTTCTGGCTCAAACGAGAGGACCGTTGGAGGCGTGAGATCACCGCCAACATTGACCAGCGGGCTGGTCTGCCCCTCGAAGGCCCAGCACCCAGCGAATGACGTCGCAGATCCGGCGATCAGCGCCAATCGGACGTGTCGAGACGCGCCGCGCAAAAATTTCGCGATCGCGCCCGCACGGTGAAACTCGGAGAACGTCATGGCTCGACAATTTGGCCTTGGCACGCGCAAACAGACCCGGAGAGTCCGGACATCCTTCTCTCGACGAACTCAACGCATGGAAGTTACGCGAATTCCCACCGGTGATGCCACAGGCTCGCGTCGCGGCGCCCAATTCGAGGACCCGACCGGCCGTAGCGTTGCCTCGTGATACGCCTCTCTCAATACCAGCCTTCAGCCGCGTGGCCCGTATCCGGCACCGAGTTCGCGATCTGAATGGCCGCTCCCCCTGCCGGTCGATGACCGGGTGGACAGATCAGCGCACCAGCCGATCGTAAAACCCTTCGAGCTGCTTCACTATCGAAGGCCACGCATAGCGATTCACCGCCAGCTCGCGTGCGTTCGCGCCCAGCGCGCGCGCGAGTTCAGGGTTCTCCAGCACCCGCACCACCAGCTCCGCAAACTCCGTCGGCGTATCGCCGAGCAGCACATCGCGCTCATTCGTCACGTCGATGCCTTCGGCACCGATGTGCGTGGAGATGATCGCTTTCGACTTGGCCATCGCCTCGACGATCTTGAGCCGCGTACCACCGCCAACGCGCAACGGCACAACGATGGCTGAGGCACGCTCCAGGTACGGCAGAAGATCATTCACAAACCCGACGACCTCGACGTGCTTGCTCTGCCGTTCGAGAATGGCAGGCTGTGCGCCAGGGCCAACGATCTGCAGCTTCACGTTTGGCCGACGCTCGATGATTTTCGGCAACACCTCATCGATGAAAAACAGGAGCGCGTCGTGATTCGGGAAGTAGTTGTTGGCCCCGAAAAAGACCAGCGTGTCCCTGTCAACGGCGGTGTCGGTCGGCTGGAACTGCCCCACGTCAACACCATTCGGCACCACAATCGTCCTGGTGCCTGGCGATGCCTCCGTCACCAACTGCCGATCACGCGCGGATGTGAGTACCACGCCGTCGAACCGGCGCCATGCGCCGCGTTCCTCGCGCCCAAGCTTCCGCCAGTTCAGCGAGTTATAAACGAGGCGAGTCACGCCATCGCTGGCGCCTGCAGTGCGTCGCTGCAGGTCGTACTCGATATTGTGCTCGTCCAGCACGAGCAGTGGCCGCGTGCCGCGCCGTGCGTACCGGAACGAGGCCATGTTCGCGAACTCGACCTGTACCACGTCGTAGACATCGCGCGTTAGGTGCTGGTCGATTTTCGCCTGGAAATCTGCACGGCGTGTCGCCTGCAGATACTCGAAGCTGTGCGGCGAGAGCATCGAGCGCAGCTGCAGTTTCCGCTTCTCGGAGACGGTCGGCGAGTCGAGGCCGGGCAGTGTCGTGACACGTTCGCAGAAAGCGCTCGTCGCGTCGATCGAATCCTGCTCATACTCGTCACTGGCATTGAATGACAGGATCGACACGTCATGCCGCTCTGCGAGTCCACGCATCAAGCCATCCACACGGCGTTGCCCGCCAAACCGCGCCGGACTTGGCAGGTATGGCGACACGAAGAGAATCTTCATGTCAGGGAGCCGTGCGCGGATTGCAAGGCGGTACGGTGGTTGCGATCGGCAAGTCGTGCACGCAGGTAGGATGATGAAATGAATTGGCGACAGGGAAAAATGCGGCGACGGCCCACTCGGCGCTACGCCGGGTGCCGCTCACGAGTGCGCAGGCGACTGAGGCCCGCCCGTCGATGGCCCATCTCGCGAGCGCCGCGAGCATCGGCACCTCGGGTCGTCGTTTGCCGGCCATGGCCCGAGGCAGACCGGCCGCAGAGCCGCCCTGCCCTGAGGGCGCGTCCGAGGCCCACCCCACGAACATTGAGGGGTACGCCTGCGCACCAACCATGCGACCGCAGTGTAAGATCGACGTTTCGCCGAGCCAAGAGTGCGGGACGAGGACGACCGAGGGGCTGCCGGGCGACGGGGGCTGCGCGTGGAGAGCGACGGCATCGCCTACATCCCCTGACGCGCAGCGGGGCACGGGTGGGCCAATGTGCTCGCGCCGCACAGTAAGAGCCGCGGTACACGCACGACGGAGTGAACCGGATCATTCACTCTCCGGCGGCAATCCTGTCAGTGCGGCGCCGCCTGGAATCGTCGATCGAGCTCCGCCATCCACATGTCGTACCGGCGTCCGCCCATGCCACTCGCGGGGCCGATACGGGCGCCGAACTCCTGATGCGTTCCATTCGTCATGTAGCGCGACCAGCGTGGCACGCCCGTGCCGTTCGGGTCACCAGTGCGCGCGAAGTTCACCCAGTGCGCACTCATCGTGCGGCTCAGCTCCGCATCATTCGGGCTGGTGCCCCAGAGCCGCGGCATCTGGTCCGCGCGAACACCGTAGACAAAGGGAATCTCCGCCGCATGGAACGCGCCGAGTGTGCGTCCGATGGGGCCGGCTGCAACTCTCGTGAACTGATAGAGGAAGACCGTGTGCCCATTCATCACGGCACGCTCCGCGGTCCAACGCGCCGGCGCGCCGAGTTCCACATCCCCCATCATCGATTGCCAGCTGCGGAGAATCTGCGGCGTACTGTCGGTCGGATAGCGCGCCATGAGTGAGTCCGTTGGTATTGCCGTGACATCCGTTGCGAGGCGAGCGCGGAACGCTTCGAGTGTCGTGGCCGGCGCCGTGCGAAAGAGAATCGTGCCCTCGTCAGCGTTTGATCCGATCAGGAGTGGCACGCGCGCTGAACGTCCCGCCGCCACGGCCTGCGCGGGTGATTCCGTCAGCACCTGTCCGTCGATGTTGAAGCGCGCGATGGCACTACCGGCGTCGCCGGCCGCCGCGGCAACCAGCGCCGCCACGGGCAACGCCCGCAACTCCGCCGCGCTGGCATCTGCGCCGCGGAGCCCCAGCTCGAGCGCGGCCTCCGTTCCAGTGCGCTCGGCACTCGCTCGTGCCGACGCGTCAGCTGCGCGGCGGAGTGGAGGCACACCGACTCCTGAACCACCGCTCTGGATGATCGCGCGGTGGAAGAGACCGCGCGCTTTCGGCGAGGCAAGCAGGGCATGTACGCTCCAGCCGCCGGCGCTCTCACCGAAGATGGTGACGTTGTCCGGGTCACCTCCGAAGCGGGCGATGTTCGCACGCACCCAGCGCAGCGCCGCGATCTGGTCGAGCAGCCCGTAGTTGCCGGAGACGCGCATCGATGACTCTGCTGATAGCGCGGGATGCGCCAGGAAACCGAGCGTGCCCAATCGATAGTTGATCGTGACGATCACGGCACCTTGCGCCGCGAGCCGGCTGCCGTCTGTCTGCGAGCCCGCGCCCATCGTCAGCGCTCCACCATGGATCCAGAGCATGACGGGCTGCGCCTTCGCGCCAGCGGCGGTCGGTGCCATCAGGGCGCCCGTGAACACGTTCAGTGTGAGGCAGTCTTCGTTCTGCGGACCGAGGTCAACACCGAACAGTGCCTTCAACCGATCTTCCTGTGGGCAGGCAAAGCCGTAGGCCGATGCATCGCGCTCGTCGGCCCAGGCAGTGACCGGAACCGGCGGACGCCAGCGCAGCGGGCCAACTGGTGGCGCGGCGTAGGGGATGCCCTTGAAGGTGGCGATGTTCGCGGACGAGTCGACCCATGCGCCGCGGAGCACACCCGATCCGATCGTGACGCGCGGTGCGACTGCCGCGGTGCTCTGCGCCGAAGCGCGGTTCGGCGCGACGATGACAGCGCAGGCCACAGAGATAAGACCGCAACGGATCATGGCGGATTTCAGATGAAATGAATCACGGCGTCGTGCTGGCGGAATTGCTCTCGACCCGTGGATTCCGTGTGGCCGACCGCGGTGTAAGCTATCAGAGGGGGAAACGCGAGAGCGAGGCACGCCGGTGGCATGTGCCGGAGACGGTATCACGGTCTCGCGGCTTGCCCGACCCGGATGGAGCACGCGGCGGGCCTTGCACGACAGCCGAGACTCGCACTTCGTGCCAATCTGCCGCACCTTTCACTGCCCTCCGACGACCCTCACGCGTCACACAATCATGGCGTCAACACTCAGGCTGATGCCGTACGACGCCGAATGGCCTGCGCGCTTCGACGCCGAGGCGACGCGACTGCGCGCAGTGCTGCTCGAGAACGTTATCGTCGAACACGTTGGGAGCACTGCCGTACCCGGCCTCGCCGGGAAACCTGTGCTGGACATCGCGATCGCCGTTCAATGCGAGTCTGCGGCCGATACCTGCATTGGCCCACTGACAGGGCTGGGCTATGCGTATCGCGGTCCGAATGGCGCTGACCCGAGGCGTCGGTACTACACTCGCGATGTGAACGGCGCGAGAGCGGTGCAGGTGCACCTCTATGTGTTGCCGGCTTCGGCGTGGGACGAGAAGCTCGCATTTCGCGATGCACTGCGCGCCGATCCCGCGCTGGCGGCTGCGTACGAGGCAGAAAAGTATCGCGTTGCGGCGGACGTGGCGTGGGACAAGAGCGGATACGCGCTGGCGAAGGAGCCGTTCGTCGAGCGCACGCTCGCAGCGCTCCGACGGGGAGCGAGCCCGCTACCATGAGACGGTGCGTCGAGGCGCAACGTCCCACTCCGCCTGCAGCGCTGGAACGAATCCTGCCGAATGCGTGCGGCGCGATCGTCGCGCCAGTGCACCCGCACCCTTTCCGCGAGTCGCCGCGCCGGAGCGAGTCCTGAGGCAGCGAAAACCGCATCCACGAAGTACCGTTCGTCTGACGGGTCGCTGAGTGCATCCGCGCGCACCTGAGCGTTGGCGAACTGCGGCAACGCTATGCGGTCTCGTCGACTCGGAACTCGAACCGCGTGGCCGGAGTGGACTTCCATGCACTGGTCGCCCGCAGACTGGCGCACGCGTCATATGTGAGCGCCCCACCGGCGACACGAGCGACCAACGCGGCATTCGGCGGCGCGATCCATCAACTTGACGGCACGGTCGCGGACGGAACATTCTTCAGATTCGCGACGACCAACTCCACAACTCCGGTGCCCTGACGCCATGTCGACGACGCCACTCGCCTGTACACTGACCCCTGACCAGCAGCGGTGCGATGCGGCGACGCTGCTTCCAGGCCTCCAGTCCCGCGCCGTGCACCTGGCGTGGCTTCCAGACGGCGTGCAACTGACCTTCGACGCGACGTCGGAGAATCTGTCCGCCATTCTTCACACGATCGATCGAGAGCGTCACTGCTGTGCATTTTTCACATTTGTGCTGACCATTCCGGCTGACGCGCACCCCCTCGCCCTGTCGCTGTCCGGGCCGCAAGGCACGCGTGCGTTTCTGGAACAACTCGG
>CAYMQV010000211.1:2010-7836 GCA_964392395.1 uncultured Gemmatimonadaceae bacterium | reverse complement strand
CTCTATGCACTCCGCGATGCGACCGCGACGGTCGAGTGCATTCAGCTGATTGCCGCCAGCATCATGAGCAAGAAACTGGCGGAAGGGCTGACGGGACTGGTGCTCGACGTCAAGACCGGCAGCGGCGCCTTTCTACCCGAGCTCGAACGCGGCCTGGAGCTGGCGCACACCATGATCGCGCTGGGTGCCGCCGCTGGCGTGCCGGTGGTCACGCTGATCACGGCCATGGATCGTCCATTGGGCAACGCCTGCGGGAACGCCCTCGAGGTCGTCGAGTGTCTCGACACGCTCGGTGGCGGCGGCCCGCCCGACGTGTGGACGGTGACCGAAGGGCTGGCGATCGAGATGCTGCAGCTGGCGCGTCCCACCATGTCCGCCGCCGCCGCCCGGACGACGCTGCGCGCGGCGATCGACAGCGGTGCCGCACTCGAGAAGTTCAGGCAGATCGTCGCCGCTCAGGGGGGCGATGTGAGCGCAATCGATGCGCCGACCCCCGAGTGGGCTCGTGCCCCTGAAATCGGAGACGTCGTCGCTGATCGCAGCGGCGTCGTGCTGGCGATTCCGCCGCGGCCGGTCGGCCACGCCATCATCGCGCTCGGCGGCGGCCGGACCACGAAGGAGGATCGGGTTGATCCCAGAGTCGGCATCGTATTCAAGGTGCGAGTGGGTGACGCCGTGCGCTCTGGTCAGCCATTGGCGACGATTCATGCGGCCAACCCGTCCGCCTTGGCCGAGGCGCAGGCGAGGGTCCGAGGCATCGTCCAGCTGGGCGAGGTTGGCGAGGAGGCGGCAATGCTTCCCTGGGTGAGCCATCGGGTCACGTCGGCGGGGACCGAAGTCCTCCCGTGAGTCATTCACAAATCGAAGGCTCTGGTGTCCGCTGGTCGGCTCGGCGATCTTTCCGGCTCCGGAGTCTGGCCGACTCTCCCGTTCCGGCGGACCGAACGCTCACCTCGCCAATTTCATGCTCAAGCTTCAGGCCTTCGCGGCTCTCGGTGTCGCCCTCCTCGCGGCGGCGTTCTACTTCGGTTGGTACTATATGGTGATGACTCCAGTGACCCCGGAAACGGCCGGACTGGATGTCGGCTCGTCAAACGTGGCCCGCCTCGCGGTTGGTGTGATCTTCGCCGCGATCATCGCGATCGGCATTGCGTTCTTCCGTCAACTCTGGAACGGCGCCAGGAACGCACGCTCGTAAGTGCGCTCGCACACGCACTGGCTGATTGCCGCTGGTGCGTGTGTTTTTGCAACGTCACTCAGTGCCGAGGCGCCTCTCGACGGCGAACGAGCGGTCCGGCGGATCGATTGACTCTGGGGCGCGGCACAGGCGCGCGCGATTTTGCGTTCTCTGCCGCGCGCGACGTGGTCTGGTACGCGATGCCCACGATCGTCTCTCGTCGCGGCGCCGCGACGCTCGACACGGTGCTGGTACAGGCGCTGTCCCGTCCTCGCATGACGGATTGGCGCCGCACCGCAAACCATGGTCGGCAGAGCATTGATGGATGAAAGGCCGGCAAGCTGGTTGTCATGCTGCGGGCGTTCCGTGCCGAGGATGGCGATTCGGCACCGGTGCGCGGGCTGCGCACGTACGGCGTGGCGTGGACTGGCCGCCGTTCCACGGAATCCGGTGCAGACGCTGCCGATCGCGGGTGCGGGATCGGTGACATCGATCGTGCCGGACGCCTTGCGTACGCGGCAGGACATCAACACCGCCAATCAACGATGGGCTCCCTGAGTTCGCCTCCTCTCACTCTCTGGATGTCCGCGTGACGCTGTCGTTCCGCAGCGTGATGGTGTGCGGCCTCGGCCTCGGCCTGAGCCTGAGCCTGAGCCTCACTGCGTCGCTGCCGGCGCAGCAGTCGCCGGTCAGCGGCCGCACCGGATGGCGTCTGATCTGGAGCGATGAGTTCGCGAGCGCTGTGATCGACACCTCCAGGTGGGGGTTCGATCTTGGCAACGGTTTCACTGCCGACAGCGGGAAAACCTTCGTCAGTGGCTGGGGCAACGACGAGCTGCAGTGCTATACGAACGACACGGCGAATGTCTTCGTGCGTGGCGGGCAGTTGCACCTGCGCGCGATGCCGTCGACACGTGACGGATGTCCGTACACCTCCGGCCGGCTGAAGACGCGCCGGCCCGATGGCCGCGCGCTCTTTGCACAGCGCTACGGTCGATTTGAATTTCGCGCGAAGTTGCCCGTCGGGCGCGGCCTCTGGCCCGCACTCTGGATGTTGCCGCAGGATGACGCCTACGGCACCTGGGCTGCGTCGGGTGAGATCGACGTGATGGAGGCGCGCGGTCAGACACCGACGACCGTGCTTGGCACGCTGCACTACGGCGCGCGTTGGCCGAACAACACCTTCACCGGTGCCGACTACATCCTCCCAGGGCAGGGGACGATCGCCGATTTTCACACCTATGCGGTCGAATGGGATCCTGGCCGCATTCGCTGGTTCGTGGATGGCGTGTTGACGCAGACGCAGCGATTCTGGTGGAGCAGCAGCGCGCAGAACGGACGGCAGGGGACAAAGCCGACCAGCAATGCCGAGCTCAATCCCTGGCCGGCCCCATTTGATCGACCGTTTTATCTGATCATGAATCTCGCCGTCGGCGGTAATTTTCTTGGGCCTCCTGACGCGTCGACGTCGTTTCCGGGTGAGATGCTGGTCGAGTTCGTCCGTGTGTATGCGCGGCGTGGCACGGTTCCACGGCGCGCGCCACGAGGTCCGGGAAAGCTGCCTTTCAGCGCACCGTGAATGAGGTCATCGGCCACGCATCGATGTGGCGTGTGTTTCGGTGTCGACCCGCCGCCTTCGGTCGCGCATCATGGTACCGGCGGAATCGATGCTTCCGCCATCGGCACATTGAACGGATCGCACCAGATGATGACCCACGCGTAGCGGACACCTGCCGGCACCGCGAAGGTGTACGTCTGCGCGCCGCTCTTGCCGCGGATGTTCGCGATGCGCAGTGGCTGACCGGTGTTGGGATCGTTGGTGGTGTTGATGTAGAGAAACGGCCCCGGCGTCTGCGTCACCGAGAAGTCACTGGAGAGATCGAGCTGGCCAAGACCATTCGCGATGCGGAGCGTGGCGGTGCCCGTCACGTCATACCGCGTCTTGACGAAGCGCCCCGAGACGCCGGTACCGCCGGGGGCAGGCAGGCTGGGCTGCCCTGGCACGACCGGGACGGCATCGGGAGCCGTTGGTGGTGTCGCGCCGTTACAGGCGGCGAGGAGGAACGCTGCCGCGAGAAGACGACGGGGGTGTGACAGCCGGGGTGCTCGACCTGAGGTGTGTGAGGTCGCCGAAGGCGGCGCTGCGCGTTTGCTCCGTATCGTGCATTACACCAATTGCCACGATGCGCGGTGCATCGGTGTGGCCGAGGCGTCGGAGGGTTCGGCGGTTGAATGGCGCGGAATGTGGCATGGGGGGCCTGCGACTACGTCGCAGGCCCCCCATGCTGTTCCCGCTCGGCCGCATTTCGTCGCGGCGTCGGCACGCCTACACGTCGAGTACGGTCACAAAGCGCGCGTTGGCTTCGATGAACTGGCGACGGGGTTCGACCGCATCGCCCATCAGGGTCTGGAAGATCTGGTCCGCCATCACCGCGTCATCCATGCCGACCCGCAGGATGGTGCGACGCTCCGGATCCATGGTGGTGTGCCAGAGCTGTTCGGGATTCATTTCTCCAAGCCCCTTGTAGCGCTGCACGTAGACATTCTTCCGGGCATCGCCACCGCTCAGCCGTTCGGAGTACGACTCACGCTCCACCTCGTCGTAGGCGTAGAACTCTTCCTTGCCACGCGAGACGCGATAGAGTGGCGGCTGCGCGATGTAGATGTAGCCGGCATCGATCAACTCCGGCATCTGCCGGAAGAAGAACGTCAGCAGCAGGGTGCGGATGTGGGCGCCGTCGACGTCGGCGTCGGTCATGATGATGATCTTGTGATAGCGCGTCTTCTCGAGGTCGAACTCGTCCTTGATGCCGCAGCCGAGGGCCGTGATGATGGTGCGGATTTCCTCGTTCGAGAGCACCTTGTCGATGCGCGCCTTCTCGACGTTGATGATCTTGCCGCGCAATGGCAGGATCGCCTGGTTCTTGCGCTCACGGCCCTGCTTGGCTGATCCACCGGCGGAGTCACCCTCCACCAGGTACAACTCACAGAGAGACGGCTCCGACAGCGAGCAATCCGCCAGCTTGCCGGGCAGGTTCCCGATGTCGAGCGCGTTCTTCTTGCGCGTGAGATCGCGGGCCTTGCGTGCCGCTTCGCGCGCGCGGGCGGCGCTGACTGCCTTCTCGATGATGATGTTGCCGATCTTCGGATGCTCGTCGAGAAAGGTGGCCAGGTGCTCGTTGACCACGCTGCGCACGATGCCTTCCACACTCGGGTTGCCGAGCTTGGTCTTGGTCTGGCCTTCGAACTGCGGCTCGCGGATCTTCACCGACAGCACACAGGCCAACCCCTCGCGCACATCGTCGCCGGTCAGCTTGATGCCGTCCTTGTCCTTCTTCGACAGGCTGGAGCGCTCGATGTACTTGTTGACCACCGATGTCAATGCGCTCTTGAAGCCGGTGAGATGCGTTCCACCCTCATGCGTGTTGATGTTGTTGACGAACGAGAACGTGGTGTCGGCGTAGCCATCGTTGTACTGCATGGCCAGCTCGATGCCGACGTCGTCACGCTCGGTATCGATGTAAATGACATCGGAGTGCAGTGCCTTGCGCTGGTTGTTGAGGAACTCCACCATCTCGCGCAGGCCGTTGATGGCGAGGAAGGTGTCGGTCTTCTGCTCGTCCTCGCGTTCATCGGTGAGTGTGATGGTCACACCCTTGTTGAGATACGACAGCTCGCGCATGCGGCTCGAGAGAATCGAGTAGTCGTAGCGCGTTTCCGTGAAGATCTCATGGTCCGGCTTGAACCAGACCGTGGTACCGGTCTCATTCTTCGGAACGTCGCGCGTCTGCCGGAGCCTGGTGATCGTCTTGCCGCGCGAAAAGTCGATGTAATGCTCACGGCCGTCACGCTTGATCCAGACCTTCAGTGTCTCGGAGAGCGCGTTGACGCAGCTCACACCCACACCATGCAGACCGCCAGACACCTTGTAGCTGTTCTTGTCGAACTTGCCGCCGGCGTGCAGCACCGTCAGGGCCAGCTCGACGGCGGGAATGCCAGCCTTGGTGTTGTTCTCGACCGGAATGCCGCGCCCGTTGTCCACGACCGTGATCGAATCGTCCCGATGAATCGTGACGTTGACCAGGTTCGCGTAGCCGGCCAGCGCTTCGTCGATGGAGTTGTCCACCACTTCGTACACGAGGTGGTGCAAACCGCGCGAGCCGGTGGACCCGATGTACATGCCGGGGCGCAGCCGGACCGCTTCCAGCCCTTCGAGCGCCTGAATGTCATCCCCACCGTACTCGCCACGATTGCCGTTCACGTCTGCCATGCTGCTCCCTTCGCTGCGGGTCTGACGGCCGACCGTAGAAATTCCGAATGGAATGGTGGTCGGATACTTGCGAAAGCTATCGGATTTCACGCCGCAAGGCAACTTTCCATGTTTCTCATAAACCGTTGTTGTGTATGGGTTTACGCAGAAGGCTAAGCTAAGAGTTCGAGGGGGGTGATCAGTCGATGCTCCGCTGATACTGGCGCGATGGTTCTGCCTCCTGCGGAGGCTGCAGGACCGGCCCCATGCCCAGCGGGCATGCTGCGGAACATCGGGAACAGCGGCGACTGGGCACCTGTCCGGGCTGGAGATGGCATGCCTGCGACCAGCATCAACCAGCATCAACCAGCATCAGCCATGGCGTCGTGGCGACACCACT
>CAYMQV010000211.1:0-1910 GCA_964392395.1 uncultured Gemmatimonadaceae bacterium | reverse complement strand
ACCAGCATCAACCAGCATCAACCAGCATCAGCCATGGCGTCGTGGCGACACCACTCCGTGATGCAAGGCGGGTGTGTAAGGTCCTGCCGTTGACGCGGAACATCCGTTCGGACCGTTCGATCGTGGCTCCAACGTGTCGCCCGGTCTGACGTGGCGGAGCTGTTCAGGGAGTGGGCGGCGCGGTTGGCAGCGTGGTTAACGGTGCGGTTGGCAGCGTACCGTTCGGCGTGGCGGCGTCCACCGCCTGTGGCAGCATGGCGGCCAGCTTGTCTGCGGCCTGTGCCGGATCGATGCCGAGCCTGGCGGCGAGTGCCGTCACATGTTCGTTGCCGAGTGCGGCGCGCACCTGGTCGGCCGTGATCGGAAGATTCGCGGTGCCGGCGGCGATCCATGAGTTGACTTTGTCGCCCATGCCACTGGCGCGAAACTTCTCCACCACGCCCTGCAGTCCGCCGTGTGCCGGATCGTTGACGGCGCCCATCGCACGGTCGATCAGATCGTCAGCGGCGTCAGGCAGGATGTCCTTCAGGGTCTTGGCAATGCCTTCGAACATGGCGTGATCCTCAGATGGGAAATCGTGTTGTGCCGGCAAGGTAAGCCGCAGTTAATGTGAGCAGTTTAACGTTAATCGTTCCGACCGGTACCGTCGTCGTGCTGCCGTCCAGGACAAGCCCCGCCAGGCCGGAGCGCTGGCAATCTCGCGGCACCGTGGAGCTGGAGCGACGGGTGCGTATACTCCGGCCGACCACATCGGTGCCCGGACGGGTTTGGTTCATCCTGCATCGCATTGCCTCGCCCTTTTCCCCGGAACCGCGCATGTTCGTTCACGCTGTGTATTTCACCCTCCGCACCGACCTCAGCGACGCCGATCGGGCGCTCTTCGTTGCCTGGCAGCCGAAACTGTGCGGACTGCCGAGTGTGGGTGCTGGCTACACCGGGGTGCCGGCGGACACCGACCGGTCGGTGATCGATCGCGAGTACACACATGCACTGGTGCTGCTCTTCGCGGATGCGGCGGCGGAGCAGGCGTACCAGGTGCATCCGGAGCACGACCGCTTCAAGGCGGAGTGCGCGGGGTTCTGGGACACCGTGCGGATTTTTGATTCGGTGTCTGAGTAGGCCTTCGGCGTGTTCGCCGGGGTCGTGGATCGACGATCGCTCCCGTCCAGTTGCCGGATCGGAGCGTCCTTTTTCTGGGAGGACGACCATGGGCAACTCAGGGCCGCACAGCGAAACCCAGGGCCCTGACGGGTTCACAGGCGGGGGCTCCGATCCGGAGACGGGCGACGACATCCCCCACGTCATCGCGCCCCCGCCGCTGCTGTACGTCGGACCGCTCATCCTCGGCCTGACCGCCGACCATTGGTGGCCCTTGGGGACGACCGTACCTGCCCCTTGGCGATGGCTCGCGGGTGCGCTCGGCCTCGGGCTGAGCGGGCTGCTGGTGGCCGCCATTCTCGCCTTCCGCCGTGCCAGAACCCGTCCTGAACCGTGGAAACCGACCACCGCGCTGGTCGTCGACGGCCCGTACCGGTTCACGCGGAATCCGATGTACGTCGGCTTCACGCTGATCTACGCGGGCGTTGCCCTGCTGGCCGATTCCGCCTGGCCGTTCCTGCTGTTGCCGGCCGTTCTGCTGGTGATGCAGCGGTTCGTGATCCGTCGCGAAGAGCGCTATCTCGAGCGCAAATTCGGCGACGCGTATCGCGCCTACTGCGCCAGCGTGCGGCGCTGGGTGTAGTTCGGTGTTGCCTTTGTCGGCGACCGCGGTCCTGCGAGCGAGCGCCGGGTTCCCGAGGAAGTTCTCTCGGATCTCGGCGCTCGCTATTTTTGCGCCGGCCGCGCCCGGAGGCCCGTCAACTCCGCCCCAATCGGAATCGTAGCTGCTTTACCGGTGAGCGCCCGGGCAC
>CAYMQV010000210.1:0-7898 GCA_964392395.1 uncultured Gemmatimonadaceae bacterium | reverse complement strand
CTGCACCGCGCACGTCGTCGCCGTAGGTGGTCTGCGGACCGGTGCCGTCGCGGCGCGGATACTCGCCACTCAGGATGCGCGCATACGCGCCGCTCGCCACCCAGCGCTGCAGTTCCGCTGCGCGCACGGTGTTGAATGGGTGTTCACGCATGGCCGTGTTGATCGCCTTCAGCAGCGAGTCCCACGCGCTGCCTTCGCTTTCGTACTCGGCCGCTTGCTTGAGGAAGGCGTCGAGATCGCCTTCGCCCGGAACGGTGGACCCGCCGGCGAGTCGGAAGAAGGTCTGCATGGCGAGCGTGGTGTCCTGCACCGCCAGCAGGGCGGCACGGTCGCAGCTCAGCTCCGCCTTCCTGCTCCACTCGAGCAGCGCAAGCTGAAACGGCATCAGCGCCAGGCCGGCCAGGAACGGCAGCGCGCTGAAACCGATCGTGCTCACGATCACGGCGATCGTGCGATAGGTCATGTGGCCGCTGGCGATATGCCCGACTTCGTGCGCGAGCACGAAGCGCTGTTCATCCTCGGAGAGTGTAGCGATCGTTCCGGTGTTCACGACAATGAACGGCCGTTCGAAGCCGATCGCGCCGGCGTTCACGAATGGTGTCTGCGTCACGTACAGATCGGGAACCGCGGCCACATCGAGCGACGCGCAGACCTCGTGGAGCAGCGCATACAACCGCGGGTGCTGCGTTGGGCCGGTGCGGACGGCATTGGCGAGGAAGAGATGCCGCAGCCCGCGCTCGCCGAAGAAGCCCGCCACCTTGCGGACGATCTCGTCGAACCCAGGCAGCGCGCGCAGGGTGTTGAGTGCCGCGCGATCGGCTGGGTGCTCCCAGGCGGTGGACGCGATCTGGGGCAGTGGCATGACAGGCATGGCGATCCTCGTCGCTCGGGAAAATCGAATCGTTCGCGGGGTGATCCCCGTCAAACAAACAGTGAAGACGCAGCCGGGTCGCTCCGAGACTAGGGGAGACACGGAGACCAGCCCGGCGCGGCTCACCGTGGGTGCAGGCCCCCCTCCTACGGTCGGACGCGCCAGTCGGTGTCAACCATCACCCGTCAGAGCCCCTGAAGCGCCTGCTCCAGGTCACCCAGCAGATCGTCAGCGTCCTCGACGCCGACCGATAACCGGACCAGCCCTTCCGTGATGCCAAGCACCGCCCGCCGATCCGGCTCCACCGACGCATGCGTCATGCTGGCCGGATGACTGATCAGACTCTCCACCCCCCCGAGGGATTCGGCGAGGCTGAAGAGCCGCACCCGGTCGAGCATCGTCTTCACCCGCTCGCGGCTGCCGAGTTCGATGGAGATCATGCCGCCAAAGCCGGACATCTGGCGCGAGGCGAGCTCATGTTGCGGATGCGAGTCCAGCCCGACGTAAATCACGCGCTCGTGGCCGAGTCGCTCAGCCAGCCAGGCGCCGATCACGCGGCCGTTGCTGTCGTGCGCCTTCATGCGAAGCGCGAGCGTCTTGGTGCCGCGCAGGCAGAGCCATGCATCGAACGGACCAGGAACGGCGCCCGCCGCGTTGAGAATGAACTGCAGGCGCGTGGCGAGCTCCTCGTTGGAGGTGACGGCAATGCCGCCGATCATGTCGCTGTGCCCGTTGAGGTATTTGGTACTCGAGTGCCAGACGATGTCCGCGCCCATCTCGATCGGGCGCTGGAAGATCGGCGTGGCGAAGGTGTTGTCGACGATGGTGAGTGCGCCGGCTCGCTGGGCGATCTGCGCAGCAGCGGCGAGATCGGTGAGCCGCATCATCGGATTCGTCGGCGTTTCCAGCACCAGCGCGCGAGTGACCGGCGTGAGCGCGTCGGCGATCTTCTGCGGATCCCGCGTATCGACGTAGGTGAAGGTGAGGCCGAACTGGCGCAACAGTTTGTCGAACAGGCGGTACGTCCCGCCATACACATTCTCGCCGACGATGATGTGATCACCGGACTTGAACAGCATCATGAGGCTGGTGAGGCACCCCATGCCGCTGCCGAACGCGAAACCATGCGTCGCGCCTTCGAGCGCGGCGACGTTCCGTTCGAGCGCTTCGCGGGTCGGATTCTTGCCCCGCGCGTACTCGTACCCGCGATGCACGCCAAACTCTTCATGGACGTACGTGCTGGTGAGGTAGAGCGGCGTCATGATCGCGCCGCTGACCTCGTCCGGGCGCTGTCCGGCGTGGATCGCGCGCGTGGACGGACCGTCGCGCAGGTCGGTTTCGAAGATACGGGTCATCGGAGTCGGGAAAGTGGTGTCGGGAATCGTAACGGCGGATCCGATCCGCTGCACGACGGCCCGTGGGACGCGGCATGACCGCCGCCCCGGCGCTCGAGTTTGCCCCCACCGCTGGACTCGATCCCTTCAGCTCGACCGTGATCCCACGATGTCTGGTGGTGGATGACGAGCCGCGCGTGCGGCAGATCCTGGTGCGGGTGATGCGCGCCGACGGATTCATCGTCGACGAGGCGAGTAGTGGCCTCGACGCGATCGCTCAGATGGAGCGCCATCCCGCGACGCTGATTCTCACCGACATCGAGATGCCGAACATGGATGGCTTCTCATTGCTCCGGGAACTGCGCTCACGCTGGCCGGACGCGGCGGTGATGATGATCAGCGGCAATGGCGACGTCCAGACGGCGGTCAGCTGTCTGTCGGTCGGGGCACTCGACTTCCTGACCAAGCCCTTTCATCTCGAGGAAGTGAGAGCCCGGATCACGTCGGTGCTGGAACGGCGCCGCCTTGTGCTCGAGAATCGGGAGTATCAGACGCGCCTCGAACAGAAGGTCCAGGCGCAGGCGCGCCGGATCGAGCAGCAGTTCCTTGGCGGCGTGCAGGCGCTCGCGGAGGCGCTGGAAGCGAAGGATCCGTACACGCACGGACACAGTGTGCGCGTGAGCCGGTATGCCACGGCCATCGCCCACCGTCTCGGACTGCCGCAGCACGTCATCCGGGCGGTCACCCTCGGTGGACGACTGCACGACATCGGCAAGATCGGCGTGCGCGAAGCGATTCTGACCAAGCCCGCCCGACTCACGCCGGTAGAGTACGCGCATGTCATGACACATCCGATCGTCGGATGGCGCATTCTCTCCGCGATGGTCATCGATCAGCCGGAGCTGCTCAACATCGTGCGTTCGCATCACGAGCGACTCGATGGTGCCGGGTTGCCGGACGGGCTGCTCGGCGATGACATTCCGCTCGAAGCACGCATCGTGTCGGTGGCCGACAGCTTTGATGCGATGACGAGCGGCCGGCGGTATCGCGACGATGGCGGGAAAGCCGTCAGCGAGGCGATCAGGGAACTCCGTCGCTGTGCCGGGACGCAGTTCGACGCCGCCTGCGTCAACGCGTTCGTGCAGGCGATCGAGAGCGGTGACGTGACCGTCCTGCCACGCACCGATTTTGGCCAGTGAACACCGCCGCGTGCACCCTTCAGGCAACGATGCTGATGCGGCCCGGTTGCTTGTAGGACGAGAGTTGCGCTTCGCACCACGCCCGGACCATCGCGTCGTCCACGCTGCCGTGCACCACGACCTCGATCTCATTTTCCTTTGCCAGGTCGGGAATGCTTCGGACCTCGACGGCTGATACGCCAGGGAGTGCCGCGATCACGCGTGTCAGCTCCGCCGGATAGATGTTGAACCCGTTCCGGGTGAACATCGGCTTGATCACCCCCTCGAATGTGACGACACCGTCGACATCGATTCGGCCCTGGTCGCCCGTGTGCAGCCATACGCCGACGCGCCGCAGGCCCCGCTCGTTCTCCGTCAGATAGCCTGGCCCGACCGCCGATCCGCTGACACAGATCTCTCCGCTCGAACCGACCGGAAGTGCTGCGCTGGTCGTCTGGTCGCGGATGGAGACGGCGGTGCCAGGATAGGCGGTGCCCAGTGTCCCGATCCGATTTAAAGCGTCCACGCGATTGAACAGGCATACGGGCCCCGCTTCGGTCAGGCCATAGCCCTGGCGCAGTGCGCAGCCGGTTGCGGTCTCCCACTTCCGTTGGACCCAGACGGGCAGCGCGGCACCACCACAGATGCAGAGTCGCAGCGCCGGGACATCGATCGAGCCGCCCCGTCGTTCAATGGCCCTCAGCATGCCGATGAACACCGCGGGGACTCCGACGAAAACGGTCGCGCAGCCGTCGACCAGTGCATCCACGGCCTTGATCGGATTGAAGCGCGCCATGGTCGTGATCCGCGCGCCGGCCAGCAGCGGTGCGGACAGCGTCACCGTGATGCCGAACAGATGGCTGTATGGCAGGACCGCGAGCACATGGTCGGCCGACGTCAGTCGCGCAGCCTCGATCGTCGCGCGGGCGTTCGACAACAGATTGCGATGCGTGAGGATTGCGCCCAACGGCGCGCCGCTCATGGCCGACGTGTAGACGACGACGGCTTCATCCTCGCTCCCGTCACCATCCCTGTCCGCATCACCCTCGATCGTCATGCCGATGTGCGACCCGAGGTCGAGATGCGTCACCACACCACCCTGCAGCAGCGCGGCCTGACGTGGCGCATCATCGAGCAGCACCTGCGGCATTGTTGTCGTCGGCAGCCGGCCGGCCAGCGCGGCGATCGTGAAGACGGCGCCAACATCTGCTTCGGCAAGCTGATGGAGAATTTCCGAGGGGCATGCCAGCGGATTCAGCAGCACAGCACCGCGTCCCTCGCTGGCGGCCAGCGCGACCAGGAACTGCGGACTGGTCGGCAGCAGAATTGCGGCCCGCTTCCCGTACAATGCCCGTGCCAGCGCGGCACTGCGCTGCAGCAGGGTCAGTCCGGCCGGAACGAGTTGTGCCGACGGCAACTCATCGATCGTGCCGCCATGCGCTGCCACGGCCAACGGCAGCAGGCCAAGTGGATTGCTCATGCGTCGGCTCCAAGCGAAGTTACACTCTCATTGCGCGCACATCGGCGCGGAACGTACCCCGGTACCCTGGCGCCTCACGCCGGCTGGGCAGCTTAAAGTACACCAACCTTGACGCTGCAGCGCCGAGCACTGCGGTTTTCCGAGGTGACGGTATCAGGGCGGCGCGTTGCGCAGGGCCCACACCTGCGAGAAAAAGACTCATCTACTACAGAATGCTATGGCTTCCTTCGATGGCCTGATGGTTTCTGTTTCCGGCATTCGTGGCCGGGTTGGTGCAGGACTGACGCCTGAAGTCGTCGCAACCTACGCCGCTGGATTCGGAGCCTGGGCAACGGCGCTGAAACCAGGTGTCCCGGTCATCGTGGGACGAGATAGCCGCGTCTCCGGGCCACTCTTTCATCGAATCGTACTGTCCGCCCTCGAGTCGGTCGGCGCTCAGGTCATCGACATCGGTGTCGTGCCAACGCCCACAGTCCAGCTTGCCGTCGAATACCACCACGCCGCCGGTGGCCTCGCAATTACCGCCAGCCACAATCCGGTGGAGTGGAATGCGCTCAAGTTCATCGGATCGTCGGGGCTGTTTCTGGATCAGGCCGACAGCCGGAGCTTCCGGGCAGCCACCGATGGTGGCTTCAGTCGCGCCACCTGGGACAAGCTTGGTGCGACGACTTTCGATGGTCAGGCGATTCAGCGCCATCTCGATCTGATCCTTGCCTTGAAGTATGTCGATCTGCCGGCGCTCCGCGCGCGGAAGCTGAAGGTCGCGCTGGATTGTGTCCGTGGCGCCGGGTGGCCGATCATGCAGCCCCTGCTGGCATCGCTCGGTTGCGATGTGACCGCAATCCATACGGAAGCGGATGGTCGCTTTCCGCATGCCCCGGAGCCGATCGCGGAGAATCTGGGTGACCTCGCGGCACTCGTACGACGCACCGGTGCCGATATCGGGCTCGCCGTAGATCCCGATGTGGACAGACTCGCGATTGTTGATGAGCACGGTGTGCCGATTGGCGAGGACTATACGCTCGCGTTCGCCGCGGCCCTGGTCCTTCGGAAGTCGGCCGGTGTGGTTGTGACCAACCTGTCCACGAGCCGTGTAGTAGAGGATGCTGCGTTGGCGGCGGGTCAGCGCTGCGTCCGGGCGCCGGTCGGCGAGGCGAATGTGGCGGCGGCAATGAAAGCCGAGCACGCTGCGATCGGGGGCGAGGGCAATGGCGGCGTGATCCTGCCGGACCTGCATCTTGGTCGGGATGCGCCCGCCGGCGCGGCGCTGGTGCTGCAATTGCTGTGTGAGACAGGCATGACGCCGTCGCAGCTCAAGGCGGCGTCGCCGCAGTACGAGATTGTGAAGGACAAGCTGGATCGTCCGGACGCACCGCTGGGCGATGTGTACGCTGCTCTCCGGGCGGCATTTCCCGATGGGGCCGTCGACACGCAGGATGGTCTGCGCCTGTCGTGGCCCGATCGGTGGGTCCATGTCCGTCCGTCGGGGACGGAGCCAATCGTGCGAGTCATTGCCGAAGCGCCCACGCGTGCCGAGGCGGATGCACTGGTGTCGCGGTCGCGGGAGCCGTTGGACGAACTCGTGCGCGCCTCCGCGCGCTGACTGCTAAATTTCATCGCCATTCGGGAAGGATTGAACTCATGTGCGGAATCGTCGGATACGTCGGTAACCGGGAATCGACCCCGCTGCTGCTTGAAGGGCTGCGAAGGCTCGAGTACCGGGGCTATGACTCCGCGGGTGTGGCGACGATGAACGGCGGCGGAGTCGAAATGCGTCGTGCCGCGGGCAAGATTGCCAAGCTCGAGCAAGCCATCCTCGACAACCCGACGCACGGGTCGGTTGGTATCGCGCATACGCGCTGGGCCACGCATGGTCCACCGACGGAGCGAAACGCGCACCCACACATGGATGAGGCGAAGACGATCGCCGTGGTGCACAACGGCATCATCGAGAACTCCCATTCGCTGAAGAAATCGCTCGAGGCGCGGGGGCATGTGTTCTCGTCCGACACCGATACCGAAGTGCTTTCGCACCTGATCGAGGAACTGTTCTCAGGCAGCCTCGAGGATGCGGTGGTTCAGGCGCTGAAGCGCGTCGAGGGGACGTACGGCATCGCCGTGATCTCGAGTCGCGACAAGGACAAGATCGTGGCCGCCCGCAATGGCAGCCCGCTCCTGATCGGTGTCGGCAAGGATGAGTGGTTCGTGGCCAGCGACGTCTCGGCAATTCTGGCGCACACGCGTGAGGTCGTCTATCTGGAAGATGGTGATGTGGCCGTCCTGACGCGCAGCGGGTTCCGGGTCATCGATCACTCGCAGAGTGCGGTGTCCAAGATGGTGACGCAGATTGACTGGGATCTCGACCAGATCGAGCGCGGCGGCTACGCGCACTTCATGCTGAAGGAGATCTTCGAACAGCCTGTCACGGTCGAAAACACGATGCGTGGTCGGATGCTTCAGGAAGAGGGCACGGCCAAGCTGGGTGGTCTCAATCTGACCGACGAGCAGCTGCTGAAGATCGACAACATCATCATCACGGCCTGCGGTACGTCGTGGCACTCGGCGCTCATCGGCGAACAGCTGCTCGAGGAGTTCGCGCGCATTCCGGTCGAAGTGGAGTACGCATCGGAATTCCGCTACAAGAATCCGATCGTCACCGAGCGCACGCTCTGCATCGTGATCTCGCAATCCGGTGAAACGGCCGATACCCTGGCGGCGCTGCGCGAAGCCAAGTCGCGTGGCGCGAAGACGCTCGGCCTCGTCAACGTCGTCGGATCGACCATCGCGCGTGAGTCGGACGGTGGGATCTATCTGCACGCAGGCCCGGAAATCGGCGTCGCCAGCACCAAGGCATTCACGAGTCAGGTGATTGCCCTGACACTGCTCGCGCTCAAGATCGGCCGGTTGCGGACGATGAGCATTCTGCAGGGTCGTCAGGTGATCGCCGCGCTCTCGGCCTTGCCGGCGCAGATCAGTCAGATCCTCGAGCGCGCGGCCGATGTCGAGGCCGTGGCCGAAGAGTTCAAGCGGGCGCA
>CAYMQV010000209.1:0-7908 GCA_964392395.1 uncultured Gemmatimonadaceae bacterium | reverse complement strand
GTCCACGCGCAGCCCATAGCGGGCTGGTTCCTTCGCAACCATCGCGGCCGCAATCAGCTTCGGCACGTAGGCCTTCGTCTCGCTGGGCAGGTAACGCTGTTCTGCAAGCGCAAAGAAACGATCCTCGCCCTCGGATCCGTCCATCGCCTCCGAGAACCGCTTGAGGCCCCGCGAGACGCGCCCGGGCCCACCGTTGTACGCCGCCGCGGCGAGATACCAGCTCCCGTAGGCGTCGTGCAGATCCGTCAGAAAGTCGATCGCCCCGTCGGTCGCACGCATCGGGTCGCGACGTTCGTCCACCCACCAGTCGACCCGCATCCCGATGCCGCGCGCCGTCGGTGCCATGAATTGCCACATACCAACCGCCGCCGCACGCGAATAGGCGTTCGAGAGGTAACTGCTCTCGATCAGGGCGAGATACGTCATGTCCTCAGGCAGGCCCGACTCACGAAACTTGCGTCGCAACATCGCGTCGTATCGCGTACCTCGGCTCATGCTCCGTTCCATGTACTCCCGAGCGCGACCGGTGAAGATGCCCACATACTGCGCAACCATCTGGTGCGTTTCGTAGCTTCGCACATCGATGTCCCACGTCGCTCGTGCATCGGCGACCATCGGACCGCCGCTCGGAGCCACGGCCGGTACTCCGTCAAAAATCGCCGCCGCACGTGTCACCACTTCCGAGTCAGATACAACTGGGATTGCCGCGGAATCACGCGCGGTGGTCTCGACCGCGGCGACCGGTGACTGGGGCACGCGGCTCGCAGTCACGGCTGCCGGCGGCGCCGGTGCGGTACCGGGCGCTGGACCTTTGCGAAACGAGCACCCTGCGGCCGGCAGCAGTACCGCGATCGAGAGAAGGAGGCGCATCACGGGCAGCAGTGAGAAACGAGGAATGGCGAGTACCGCCGAACTGTCGAGTCTAGCAGTCGCACAAGGCGTGCGAAACCGATCGGTGGAGCGCAATTGCCATCCTCCTGACCAAGTGATTGCGGTGGACGCAACACATCTCCGATCACGAGACGCCGGCGCACGTTGCCGGCGCCGCGTCCACCGCGTAGCGTCGCATCATGGCATCCCTGCGTCGCCCCGCTACGGCCCTCGCGGTACTCACCGTCCTCGGGGCGTGCACAACGCCTGCGCGACGAACGAACCCATCCATACGCGAATCGGATGCCACGGCCGCCATCGAGTCCCGGATTACGCTCACCGCCGGCGCCACCGTCAGGGTGGTCGCCTACCGCCTCGACGGCACCGGACCCAGAATCGAACTCCGCAGCGATTCGCTGGTCCATGCCGCGAGTACCATGAAAGTGCCGGTCATGATCGCACTCGCGCTCGGCGCGGACCGTGCGACCCTGCGACTTGACGACGTCATGCCGCTCACGAATCGATTCGAATCGATCGTCGATCACTCGCCCTATTCGCTCAGTCGCGATGACGACTCCGACAGCACGGTGTACGAGCGCATCGGAGAGCGCGTCCCGATTCGCTGGCTCGCCACGCGCATGATCACCCACTCGAGCAACCTCGCGACGAATACCCTGCTCACGCTCGTGCGTGCCGACTCCGTCACCGAGGTTGCGCGCGCACTTGGCGCGCGGCGGATGCGCGTTCTGCGCGGCGTGGAGGACGGGCCTGCGTTTCGTGCGGGGCTCAACAACGTCACCACGGCCCACGATCTCGCGGCGCTGCTGGTGGCCATTGGCACTGACCGTGCCGCATCACCCGCCTCGTGCGCCTGGATGCGCGACGTCCTGTTCGCACAGGCGTACAATTCAGCCATTCCGGTCGGCCTGCCAACCGGGACGCGCATCGCGCACAAGACTGGTGACATCACGAGAGTCGAGCACGATGCGGCGCTCGTCTACCCGGAAGGCGGAGCTCCCTACGTCATCGTCGTCCTCACCAGTGGCGTGGAAAGCCAGGCGCAGGCACGTACCCTCATCGCCGATATCGCCCGCATCGTGCACCCGGTGATGCAGCGGTAGAGTAGACGATTGGCGCACCACCATCAGAAGCGCCGCAGGCGCTGCTTTGGGGGGCATGCATGGTTTCCACGCGGCGTGCCTCCCGCCAACGGACTTTGCGCTACCAGAGGCGGAGCAACCCCGCAGTGAGCAGGGCGATCGCCTGTCCGGCGATCACGTCGAGCGGATAGTGCACGCCGAGCGCGACACGACTGTACCCGACCAGAACCGCCAGCGGCAGCAACCAGATGCCGAGTGAAGGAAAGGTCAGCGCGTACATCGCCGCCACCGCCATCGCAGCGGCGGAGTGGCCGCTCGGAAAGCTGAAGCGATCGGGCGGCTCAGCCAGCGTCGTGCCATGCCGTGTGTCGGCGGGCCGCGCCCGGCTCACACTGCGCTTGATGATCTGCGAGATCAGGAACGCCATCAGCAACGCCACGGTAGTGTGCGCCGCGGCAAATCGGCTCCGTACAAACAGCAGTCCCACCAGACAGGCCGCGATCGTCACGCGCGCCCCACCCAGATGCGTCATCAGCATCCAGAAATCCCGCCAGACGCGCGGGATATCCGGACTCAATCGGAGCCGGTAGTACCAGAACAGATCCCGGCGCAATAAGCGCGTGAGCAGCGAACCATTCATGCGGAGAAGAATACCCTCGTGTGACCTGTGCGGGGTAACGGCCCTGTCCCACGGCGATATCGACTTGCCTACGTCTCCATCACGCATTCAGTTACACCAGCATCCGCCGTTGGATCATGGCTGACGTCGCTCGCGCGCGGCACGAGCAGCGGTCGAGTCTGCGGACCGTTCATTTGCCGCTCGCGCTGACGGTCGGCGATGCCGCTCTCCCCTCGACGTGCGACATGTGCACGCGCAGCATCACATCACGCGTCGGCGTCGGATCCGCGGTTGAGAACGCCTCTGGAACAAGGCGTCGAAACGTGTCGACTGCGTGCTGCCAGCGACTCGCCCCTTCCGGGCCATCCTCCGGGTCGAGGATCTGCACACTTCCGTGCACGACCACGCTGCTCCATTCGAACAGGCCGCGCACCTCGTCGACCTCCAGCGCGACCCATGGCTGGTGTTCGAGCATCGCCACCTTCGTGCCTCGGCCCGTGCGAAGGTAGAGCCACTCACCCTCCGCCACGAAGTGCAGCGGCTCGATATCCACTCGCTGCTTGAAGGCGTAGGCCAGCCGGCCGACATGATGTGCACGGAGGAGTGTCTGACACTCCTCAGCGCTCAGACTCCGGAAGCTGATGGGCATGGCGCGATCCGGTGATGGGAAGGTGGCTCTCGAATGAAAACTAGGCGATGATCCGCACGGCGGAGGGAACGACTCGGCCTGACCTGCGCTTCTGCAACACACGCAACTTCACGGCGCGCCTCACCCACGGAAAGTGCCGTCGGCTCGCCATCGTCTGCATCCCTGGCTCCAGTCTGTGCCCGCTTCCCACCTCGACCTCCCGCCACGTCTCGCCGAGCGCGTGAGCGTCTTCGCCGGCTCGCCGTCGGTTGATGGAAACGGTGAATTCATTCTCTACTGGGTTCGCACCGCTGTCCGCGCGCACGAAAACCCGGCGCTCGACGTCGCCGTCAGCCTCGGCGCCTCGCTTGGGCTGCCCGTGTTCGTCTATCACGCGTTGTCGGAGCGCTATCCGTACGCCAGTGATCGACATCACATGTTCATCCTCGAGGGCGCCCGCGACTTTGCCGCTGGGCTCCGTCAGCGTGGGCTTGGCACCGCCTTTCATCTGGAGCGTGACGGGCACCGCGGACCACATCTCGTCACGCTGGCGGCGCGGGCCGCGCTGGTGGTCACTGAACTGATGCCAGTGGCACCGCTGGCGGAGTGGACCGCAGCGTTGTCCAACGCCGTGGACACGCCGGTCTGGCAGGTGGATACGGCCTGCGTCGTGCCCATGCCATTGACCACCAAGGCATACGATCGTGCCTTTGCGTATCGCGAAGCGACGGCCAGGTTGCGCCACGAACGCGTCGCCGCCCCGTGGAGCGACGTTGCATGCAGCGGTGCGAGCTTCGTGCCCGCACTTCCCTTTGTCCCGGTCGACCTCGCGACGACCGATCTCCCGGCGCTGATTGCGCAGTGTCGGATCGATCATGCAGTTGGGCCGCTCACCGACACACGTGGCGGATCGGCAGCCGGGTACGCGCGGTGGCACGCGTTCATCACGTCGGGCCGGATCGATCGCTACGATCGCGTGCGCAACGACCCCTCGCGCGGCGACGGCGTCAGCCGGATGTCGGCATACCTGCACTACGGCATGGTCTCGCCGCTTCGTCTCGCCCGCGAAGCGAGCGCCCTGCCAGGATCGGGTGCGGAAAAGTGGCTCGACGAACTTCTGATCTGGCGAGAGCTGGCCTACACCTTCTGCTTCCATCGACCCGACCACGGCACCATAGCCGCCATACCATCATGGGCGCGCGAGACGCTGCGGCAACACGAGCAGGATCACCGCGAACTATACGACTGGGAACGTCTTGCACGCGGTCGAACGAGCAGCGCCTTCTGGAACGCGATGCAGCGTTCGCTGCTGGCGCACGGCGAGATTCACAACAGTGTTCGCATGACGTGGGGCAAGGCGTTCGTCGGCTGGACGCCGCATGCCGAGCAGGCGCTGAACAGTTCGATCGACCTCAATCATCGCTACGCGCTCGATGGGCGCGACCCCGCCTCGTACGGTGGTCTGCTGTGGTGTCTCGGTCAGTTCGACCGTCCGTTCACTCCGCCCAACCGCATTCACGGTACGGTGCGTGGCCGAGCGGTCTCGGATCAGGCGTCGCGTGTGAACGTCGGGAAGTATACGACGCACGTGTCGCGGGCTGCGTACCCGTCGCTGACGCGTGTCGCCGTGATCGGCGCTGGTCTGGCTGGACTGGTCTGCGCGCGCACGCTGGCCGACCATAACGTGGCGGTGACCGTTTTCGAGAAATCGCGCGGGTTCGGTGGCCGGTGCGCCACGCGCCGCGACGGCGTCTGGAGCTTCGACCACGGGGCGCAGTACTTCACCGTGCGTGACCAGCGCCTGCGGTCCCTGGTACAGAGTTGGCAGGAACAGGGCGTGATCGGGGTCTGGCCCGGTGTGCTGGCGGTGCGCGAGGACGGACGATGGTTGCCGGCAAAGACCGCGGTCCGGCGATGGGTCGGCGTGCCCGGCATGAGCGCGCTCGGCGCACATCTCGCCACCGACCTCGACGTGCAACTCGGCACACCGGTGACCGCTGTGCAACGCGAAGGGCGACAGTGGCGCCTGCTCTCGGAGACTGGCAGCGACCTCGGCGCGTTTGATGTCGTCCTCGCGTGCGTACCCGCGCCGCAGGCCGAAGCACTGCTCGCGCCGGTGGCACCGCTGCTCGCGGCGCGCACCACGGCGGCCACGATGCACGCGACGATGGCAACGATGGTCGTCCTCGCCGAGCGCCCTGATTTCGCCTTCGACGGCGCGTTCCTGAACGACGACCCGATCCTCAGCTGGATCAGTCGCAACACCAGCAAACCAGGCCGCCCAGCCGATGAATCCTGGGTGCTGCATGCGACGCGTGCGTGGTCGGCAGCGCATCTCGATTCCGACACCGATGCAATCGCCGAGGCCATGACTGCAGCGTTTCAATCGGTGATCGGCAGCGCCGCGGCGCCCGTGCATCGGGTTGCGCACCGCTGGCGATTCGCCTTGCCGGAGCCGGTCGCCAGCGACGCGGCGCTGTATGACGGTGCCCTCGGCCTGGGTGCCGGTGGTGACTGGTGTGGCGGGCCCCGGGTCGAGGGCGCGCTCCTGAGCGGTCTTGCACTCGCGGGCCGCGTCCTGACACACGCGCATGGCGCTACAGCGTAGCCTTGTAGGCGCTCTCCTCCAGCAACCCTCGTTCATGACGTACGCACGGAAACGGCTCTGGCTTGGCATCTCGGCCGTCGGGATGACTGTCATCCTCTGCCTCGCCGCGGTCACCCTCGATCTGCCGCATCGCCTGATCCATCCGTGGGTCGATGCGAACTTCGACACCGCACTGGCGGTGATCGCAGTGACATGGATGCTTCACGCGGCGCTGTTGCTGCCATTCGACATCGCCGGCGGTCTCGTTGTCGTTCGCGAATCGCCGGGCGTACGGCGATGGATCGCAGCCTGGTTGCGCGGCATCACCGTGCAGTGGATCTGGTTTGCGCTCGCCGCGGGCCTGCTGCTGCGCACCAGACAACAGTTCGGCCTCACCATGACGCTGCTGGTGTTCCTGCTGCTGCAGGTGGTACTGCTGAGCCGGCAGGGGCTCATCGCGTGGTTGGTTGGCGGGCTCGCCCTGCGCAACGCATCGCCCGCACTCGCCAGCGCGAGCGTGGCGGTCGGCCTCTCGCCAGCCATGGTGCGCGAGATCGAGACTGATGAATCCTCGTTTGTTGGCGGCTGGTCCGGGATTGACGCACGGCAGCTGTGGATTCCGCAGCGATGGGTGACCGCACTGACACCGGAACAGCTGGTCGTTGCGATCGATCGCCGGATCGGTGTGCGAACGCTGGGACTCCGCCGGCGCGGTGTGCTGGCGGCCCTGGCGTGGAACACGCTGGGCTTTGCGCTCGCCACCGGTGCGCCCCGTGCCGACCTGCAGACAGCGGCGGGTTTCGTCACGACCATGGCGTGGTTCACACTCTGGTCCTTCCTCGGGGTGCTGCTCCTGCCCACCGTGTCACGCGTGGCGGTGCTGGCGGCTGATCGCTGGGCATGTCGCTCGCATGACGCCTCGGTGCTCGCATCGACAATCACGCAGCTCGACGCATGGCAGGACGATGAGGCGGAACGTGACCCCAGGATCGAAGCCATCTTTCATCCAGTTCCTTCACGACGCGCGCGTCTGCGCGCACTGGAACGTGATCTGAGTGTCGCCGCCGGCACCAACCAGGCCAGCAGCGCATGGCACGCGACCCGCATGATGTTGTTCCTCAGCTGGGCGGGCATCGGGGGGCTGTCGCGCGCGGTGCATTGCAATGTCGGGCGGCCGAGCGTCTGGGTCATGCTCCCTGGCGACTGATATGTGAACCGCGGTCGCCGCTGACGCGATAGCTTCGCATCATGATTTCCGTCGCGAAACTGAAGCAGCTGGCCGAAGCACCACTGCACGGGGCACTCCTCGCCCTGCTCATCCTCGCGACCGCCGCGATCCTCGGCCTTCCCGAGGCACTTGGCTTCCAGCGTACGCTCGCGATACCGAGTGCGTTTGTCGTCGGTGCACTGCTCGGGCACTGGTTCGTGAAACCGATGTTCATCGCGCTCTCGGTGATGATGACCGTCGCTGCGATCGGCATCTGGTCGCCGATCGTATCGCGGATGGCACGGCCCTTCGTGCGGAATGATGCGGTGAATCTCGAGGCGGTTGATGCGGTGTTTGTCTTCTCGAGTTCCGTCAACTCGCATGGCCTCGTCTCGGGTGAAGGGGTGGACCGTCTGCTGACCGGCATCGCACTGCGGGCACGGCGTCCGGCACTCCCGCTGATCGTCAGCGTTGTGCGATCGAGTGAGCGACAGAACGGGATCTCGTCGCTCGCCGATCAGCGGGCGCTGATCGCGATGGTGCCCGCAACCGGCCCGGTGGAATGGATCGATTCGGTGTCTTCGACGCGCGACGAAGCCGTGCGTCTGACGCGGAAGGCGTTTCTCCAGCGCTGGAAGCGCGTTGCCGTCGTCACCTCACCGATGCATACGAGGCGAGCTTGCGCCACGGTCGAGGCCATGGGCCTGGCCGTGACCTGTGTGGCGGCACCGTGGCGAACCGTGGGCTGGCCGGCGCGGACGGCGGGCGATCGCCTCGTGCTGATGCAGCGGCTCGTCTACGAGCTTCTGGCGTGGGGCCAATACCGGGCGACCGGGTGGGCAACCTGGTCGTAGCGCGCGGCAGCGAGAGCAGAAATCGTCTAGATTGACGATCAGC
>CAYMQV010000208.1:0-7911 GCA_964392395.1 uncultured Gemmatimonadaceae bacterium | reverse complement strand
GACCCCATGGTCGGGGCGGCCTCGTCGTTCTCGCGGCGGTGCGTCGCCGTCGCCGTGGTGCATCCTGATCATTGCGAGCACCATGTAGCGAGAGAAAGTGTGTGTCACGAATCGCCCCCGACATGCACCGCGTCGGGGGCGATTGCGTTTCCGCGCCACATCGCTCAGCGGCATCCATTGTTTCCTGTCTCGTGAATTGCCTGGCTCGACTGCCAGCCATGGTGGGTCGCCGTCAGTCACCGGGAGGCGCGTGCCGGAGATTTTCCGGAGGCCGGCGCGGCACTCGAGCACGCCTCGGCGTTGACCCGGCACAGCAGGGTGCAGCGGTGCTTGCGGGCTCGACTCGAAGCGCTTTGTCGGTGATGCGAGCGTCCTCCGGAGGCTCCACCGGTCGTCTTCACGGTGGCCCCTTCCGGAATCGTCGTCGAGCGGCGTGCATTCGAAGACTGGACGACGGTTTGAACTGCCCCTCTCGACTTTCTCTTCAGTCAGGCGCGCTCGCTAACGATCGCGCAAGCTCGTCGCAAACTCGCGGACCGTCGTCAGCCTGATCGGGAATTCTTCCGACAACTCGCATCCCGCCACGGCGCCGCGCGACACGCCAAGCATGAGCGCCGCGAACGACCGCGAGAACGGATCGGGTGCGGCCATCCATTGCGCTTCGAGAGCCTCCTCCGGCACCTCGATGACCGTGAACGGCTTTTCAAACACCTCCTCGAAGCGTGCCAGGGCCTCGCGCTGCGTCAGTGCTTCGGGGCCGCCGAATGCGATCACTGTGTTGCGCGCCGCAGGGTGGTCCAGGCAGCGCACCGCCAACTCGGCGACATCGGCGACCGCGACATACCGCAAGCTCGCATCACCGTTTCCGTAGACTCGAGCCGTTCCCGCGGCCGTATCGGCGAAGAGCATGGGACCGAGCCAGCTTTCCATGAAGAGCGCCGGGTGGAGCGTCGTGTAGACGAGGCCACTGCGTTTCAGATGTTCCTCGACGTCACGCTTCGCGTCGACGATCGGCGCGTCGGGCATCCCGTTCGTGTCGAACGAGACGAAGATGAGCTGATTCACCTGGGCCGCCGCCGCCGCGTCGATCAGGTTGATGTTCCCCGCAGCGTCGGTAACCGCGAAGGAATCGCCCTCTTTGGCGGTGGTGATCGCCGACACGGTGGAGATGACGGCATGTGCGCCCGCGCAGGCCGCATCCAGCGACGCGCGATCCTTCAGATCGCCGGTGACGACGTCGCAGCCGAGCGCTCGCAGCGCGCCCACCCGCTCGGCATCGGAGCTGGCACGAACCAGCGCGCGCACCGATTGCCCGCGATCACGCAGTCGGCGACAGATCTCGAATCCCAACACACCGGTTGATCCCGCGACGACGACCATCGACAGACTCCGAAAGGAAGGAGCCGGACGTTACCGTCGTGGATGAGCAGTTGCAATCGCCATCGTCATGCAGGCCGAACGACAGAACCGGCTGGCCAGCCGCTGACCGTCCATGCGCGAACATCGCCTCGCTCCAGCACGGCGCTGAAGGTTGACGAGGAACGGAGGGCGGTTGAATTGACCGATCGGCGCGGCGGTTCTCGCCCGGCGGCCGACCGCGACGGATACTCGACCGACCCCCGATTGAATTTCCTCTCCCCAATGCGCGTCCTTTTTGTCGTGAGATCCGCGCCGCCCAATCCTCACGCCGACCACCGGTGCGATCGAGCGAACACCTTTCCGCAGGCCGTGCACGACGAGGGCGGCACCTGCGGCACTCACCTGAACTTCCCAGCCGTCGCCGGCGAGCGGAACAATTCGAACTTCCTGGGCTGCACGGATCGTCTGACGTAAACGCACCCGACTCGAAAAGTGACGACGGCCCGGAGCCGAATGGTTCCGAGGCGTTCTGCGTGATGCGTTGCGTATTCTGGTGATTTACCGGCCCACCTGCTACGTTCGCCGCACGCTGACACAATCACTGGAAAGAGGAATTTCATGCCGAACATGTCTCGCACCATCTCAACTGCGCTTGCCGTCGCCGCATTGGCAGCCACCAGCACAGTGCGCGCCCAGGCACCGGCGGACGTCGCGATCGCGGCCCTCCGCGAGCAGTGGAAGGGCGCGATCGGCAACATCGCCGCCGCCGCGAATGAACTCACCGAGGCGGAGTACGCGTACCGTCCCGTCGCGGGAGTGCGCACGTTCGGTGCGCTCGTTGGTCATGTCGCTGGCACGCAGAACATGCTCTGCGCCATCGTTCTGGGTGACAAGCCTGCAGCCGAGGACGCAATCGAGAAAGGTCCGCAAACCAAGACGGTGCTCGTCGCCGCGCTGACGGCGTCCACCACGTACTGCGAAAAGGCGTACGCAATCGCCGGCGCTGCGGCAACGGCAGCGGTGGACATGTTCGGCGAAAAGGGAACCAAGGTCGGTGCGCTGGCGCTGAATGCCGTGCACGATGGCGAGCACTACGGCAACATCATCACCTACATGCGCATGCAGGGAAAGGTCCCGCCGTCGAGCAAGCGATAGCGCGATGCGTCGCGAGGCGCCACATCCCGCCTGGAGGCTTTGAAAGTCCTCGCAACAACCACCGGGATTGCGAGGATTCTCGAGGTGGGTAGTGCGCGGAAGGCCCGGGCAATTCTGATGCGACCTTCTACCGCACTACGCCAGCATCTCGGGACCAACCGCGCCGGCGCAACACCCTTCTCGGCAATCCTCGGCAATCCTCGGCAACTCCTTGGTATCGAGCTGCTGATCGAGCGGCGGTAACTCGCGTCCGAGCAGCTCATCGACGTTTCGCCGCGTGGAAGAGAGTGCTCCGCCGAGGATGCCGTGCACTTCCACCTGGTGTGTCGTGGGCAGGAAGTCGCCCACCGACACACCAGGGGCCAGGTAGGTCATCTTCGAGATCAGCTTCGATCCGAAGCGTACGCCATCCTGCGGGATGGGAATTTCAATCGAGGTGTGGGAGGCAGGTCGCCTGCCGGCGTGCGCGTCGTAGCACCGCCCTCGATCCGATCGTCGCAGGGCCGAATGCGCTCGCCGTGTTCGCCAGGCTGGGACGCAGTTCGCGGTTCGCCGGCTGGCCGGTGCCCCTCGAGGTAGCAGTGCGCGGCCACTGGCGCATCGATGCCTTCCGCGCCGAAGGGATGGCGCCGTCGTTGCTTTCCGCCGATCAGGTCTCCTCCACCGTGACGGTCGCGGCGCTGCGCAATCCGGGCTGGGCGCTGGAACCGGAGGCATGCGAAGAGTTCACGCTCCCCGATGTCGCTCTGACGGCCTCCAGTTCGGCGCGCAGTCAGCGTGACCGCTCGATGTTTACCATGACGGGCAGATGGTCCGACCCGTAGTCGGGGAGGACCCGCGCGGATCGTACGACCCACCCGTCATCCACCAGCACGTGGTCGATGCGAAGGCGAATCCAGCCGGCAAGGCGCGTGTAGCCGAAGCCGAACCCCGCCGCCTCGAACCCATCGACCATGCTGGCCCAGTGGCGCCGAAAAATTGCGCTCTCAGTGGGCATGTTGAAATCACCGGCAACCACGCGCGGTCCGCGCCCCTGATCAACCCAGCGCCGCGCCAGCTTCGATTCGAGATCACGCACATCCGTCTTGTACGTGATCGTCCCCGTCGCATCGCCGGAGCCACGCAGCAGCGCCTCGAAGGCCTTTCGCGGCGTATCGAGGTGCACGTTCGTGAAGTCGACCTCACCGGCAGGGCCCCTCAACCGATACCGCTTGACCCACGCGGCGCCACCGGCTGCCATGAAATTGTTCCGTCGCAGTGAATCGACGCGGACGATCGGATACCGCGTCAGCAGACAGGTGCTGCCAACGTCGCTGACATACCCCGCAATGCTCGACAGCTGCTCGCGCACCTTCTGTCCACACTCCTGAATCGCCAGCACATCCGGTTGCCACTCCATCACGAGCGCCACGAACAGCGATGGTGGTACGGCATCTCCTCCGACGTTGTAGGTAATCACGCGAACCCGCGAGTCCGGATTCCCGCCGCTGAATGCCCGTCGAACACCAGGTGAAAACTCCATCACGCCGATGAGTCCCGCGACTGTCACGCACACGGCGAGCAGCGCCGCGCGCCACTGACGCAACGCAAGCGATGCCGTCAGCAATGGCACCGCGGGCACCATCCATGGTCACCGCCCGAGGAAAAGCAGGATGGTCGCGGGCCACCACGCATCGGCTACGGTGTGCAGCGTGACCGTCAGCGCGGCGATGAGTACACCCCAGAGTCCCACCAGAATCTCGAGTGGGATGACACGAAACCGGCCGCTGAACCGCACACCGGAACGGGGGGCTCTGCCTGTGAGCCACGCCATCGCGCGTCGGGTCCGAAGCGCATCCATCGGCGCTTTGCACACCGGACAGCCGATCGTTCGCCAGTACCGCGCCGGATCGACGGCCACGGTGTGCGCTCCGGCGTTGCAGCGAAGGACGAATCGGCGCGGGGGATCCTCGGTCACGCCGCGAATCTATCGCAGGCACGTCACCGCTGATCTGCCTTGCGGCCTGCGTGATTCGTGGCGAGGGTGTTGCCACTGTCTGACACCGTCGGTGATGTGTGTGGCGCCATCAGCTCGAATCGAAGAGGCACCTGCAACTGAACTTGGGAGTCTCGCACCACCATCACCCCCCCAGTCCCCGATTGCCATGTCTGACGTCCGACACCAGTCCTGGAACGATGTTCGTCTGGAAGCGCTGACGCCCCTCATCAGCCACCGCCTGGTTGCGCCCGAGACGATGATGCTCGTGGACGTGTACCTGAAACAGGGTGCGATCGTGCCAGCACACGATCATGTCAATGAGCAGTTGACCCAGGCGCTGTCCGGTATCACTGGCAAGCGTCTCGCTGGCGCGAGCGTCCTCTGGAGGCTTCACCGGTGGCCTTCATGGTGGCCGACACGCGCCAGATACCCTCGAGTATTTCGGGCACGCGCCGACCGTGTTAACGTCACTGTCGTGACCTGGAAATTCTTCGAGATCAGAGACGGCGACACGAAGGCGCAGGTGTTGCTCGACCACCGCTTCGCGGAAGAGCCGCCCTCCGCAGCAATGCCGAACATCGGGTGGTTCGGGGTGTGGTGCAACGAGGAGCCGAAGGGCGCGTACTGGTCACCGACCGAGGCCCCGGCGCTCGATGCGCTCGAGGAAGACTTGATCACGCTCGCCGAGAAGCACGGGAATGGGTGGGCGGTGTATCTGCGCCGTTACGCCACGCCAGGGCTCCGAGAGTACTACTTCTACTTCGGCGAGGGCGCAGACATGGGCACGGTCGCAGCGGGGTTGGCGGGCACGCACCCGGGCTATCGCGTCGAGTTCGAAGCACGACCTGATCCGACGTGGTCTGGCTATGCGTCGTGGTTGAAGGACGCGCCCCTCGGCTGATTTTCTCCCCGGCGTCGCCGCACGAGGAGGAAGCTCAGGCCGCAGCACCATGATGGCGGAGGAGTGGTCCTGCTTCGCTGACCGCCCGCGACCGGTACCCACCGCCATGCCGACACGAACGCTGGTTGCGTGACGCCTCACCGGCTTGGAAATTGGGCGGCTCAGGCGCTGATCACGGGAAGCGTCGCTCCGACGGAAGTACCAACACGAATGCGATGGCGCGCGACTGGGTGAGAACGAACGCCCGTCGAGGTCGTTGCTCCCTCATCGCTTCGCGCGCCCGGAATGACGGGATCGGGCGCACGGGCGATGGAGGGCAAACCTGTCACTTCTTGGAGATCCGCTCTATGCATCGCGCTCATTCGCTGAAGGCACGCACTGTTGCCGCGTTTGTGATGATGGTGGCGTGTACCGGTCTGCTGCGCGCGCAGGTGAAGCCCGTGCAGCGCGACTCCGTCATCTTCGCGCCGACCGAGATCAGCCGCCGGCCTGGCATCAAGAGGACAGCACCTCCGCCGCCTCCCCCGACAAGCAACGCGGCACCAACACCAGGGAAAAATACGCCCTACTATTTGACTGCCGCCAGCGTGACCATTACGACCGGAAATGACAATAAGGAACAACCTTCAAAAGCAATGATCGGCCTTGCCAGCGCAAACGGGGGATGTTTTCATGGCAGGGAAAAGACCGAACCCTGTGGTTTGTATGATGACAATATGTCAACCAGTATTCTCAACGAGTATAAGGTAAATTCAATAACTGTAATACCGTTGATCACATCTTATCAATTCCCATCCAGTCTTCCTGGCGGCGTGGGAGAAGGATGGCGTTACATAGACCTCTTGCTCGAGGAAATACAAAAACATGGATTGAACCTGCATGTGATCCATCGCCCCAATTTCATTGCAGATGCCTGGAGAATAGAACGAGTCTCCTTGACGCTGGAGTTCAAGGATCTGGCGGGAAATGCACACCCTTCCCTTGGTTCCGTGGTAATTCCGTTTCCAAATTCTTCTGCCCTCTTGAACGATGGCCAGAGAATACTGAGATTACAGACGGATGGATCGTTCACGGCAGGAAATTCACGGATCGAAGTCGGCCGTTGATTCAGGCTGAAAGAATCCTTTTTCAATGCTCTCGTCCACACCTGGGCCCGGGGGACAGCTCGACTGCTCCGCGGCCAGCTTCTTCGACCCGCCCACCGGCGGCGTCACCTGAAGATGCGCTCCTGGCCGCGCCGCCTCGACCGTCGATCACTGCCGCGTGTACACCACCGAACCAATGACGAGGAACCCGCTCGTCATGCCCGCCAGGTCGATGTAGAGAGAACCGTCCGCGAGGGTGAACCCGAGCAGGTAACCGTCGAGCTGCCACGTCCCGCGTCCGTTCTGGGTGGCCGTGAACTCGGCGTTGTCAGTGATGTTTCCGGACTGGAACGTGCCGTCTGCGCGAAACACGTAGCTCTGACCTTCGCCCTTCCACCTGCCGACCAAGCCCTTCGCGCTTCCGAGCGCGAGTGGATAGTGCCGCCCCGCCCCGATCTCGAACCACTCCTCGCCCTTGTCCCGACCGCTCGTGAACGTATCGGTCTGCGTGTAGCCGTTCATCGACGTCGTGATCTGGCCGTCCCTGACCCTGAACGTTCCGACGTATTCCGAACCATGCTGCCTTCGCTGGTGCTCGAGATCGACCTGCGTCCCCGAGCCGGGTCGTGGCAGATGCGCCATCGTTCCGTCGGGGAGGAACACCATCGGCAACGGACTCATCTGCGTCGAGCTCTTCACCTGGTAGCGCCACCAGAGCCCCTGCGGTCGCCCATTGACCAGGCGCGCCGCGGGAATCGCTGCGCCGCGACCGCTCGGCAGCCAGCCCACCGAGCCGGGATAGTTGTCGGGAGTCTCGCCCGTCGGCAGGTGATCGCTCCTGGTGGCCGTGGGCGTCGACGTTGGCCTGGGGGTGGGCGTCGGCGTCGGCGTCGGCGTGGCGACCCCCGACCGTGCCGGCTGCCTGATGGCCTTCACATCGATCGAGACGCTGTTGAGCAGCGACTGGACGCCGGCCGCGTGCTTCTCCCACGTCGCCTGATTCGAGAACACGAACAGCAGCACAGCGTGCTGATCGTCGCGCACGAGCATCGAGATCATTCGGCCGTGGTCGCCCCTCTCGGCCGAATTGACCCCCAGCGTCGTCATGTAGAACGTGCCGCGGTCTCCGCGGTTGGTGACGAGCACCTTCGACGCAAACGTGACCTTCACGCCTTTCGTGAGCTGGGTCTCCAGCGCCTCCATCTGCTCGTCGGACGTTCCACTCGCGGCCTCCGCTCCGAGCACCAGCACGAGGAGCTCGCCACCCGCCTTGTCCGTGGGCGCGAGGGTGCGCACGCCATCTCTGTCCGCCGCCACCCAGCCAGACGGGACCGAGTACCGCACGCCCTTGAAAACGTCCGCCACAGCCGTCGAAGCGAGCATGGGCAGAACAACGAGCGCCAGCCGGAAGTTCGACATGATGAAGATGATAG
>CAYMQV010000207.1:0-7943 GCA_964392395.1 uncultured Gemmatimonadaceae bacterium | reverse complement strand
TGCCCGTCAGGAGCCTCAAGCGATCGGACGGCCACGCTGCCAGCGACTCAGGGTGCGACGCTGCCGGCGAGCCCCACCTGTTCGAGCATGAACGCGTAATCGAAGGCGATGTCCTTCAGCCGTTCGTACCGGCCGCTGCTGCCGCCGTGGCCCGCTCCCATGTTCATTCGCAGCAGCAGCGGATTCGCATCGGTCCGCAGTTCGCGCAGCCGGGCAACCCACTTGGTCGGCTCCCAGTACGCCACGCGGCTGTCATTCAGGCCGCTGGTCACGAGCATCGCCGGATACGGCTTCCGCTCGACGTTCTCATACGGCGAATAGCTGCGCATGTAGGCGTACTCCTCCGCCTTGGCCGGGTTGCCCCATTGCTCCCACTCCTGCGCCGTGAGCGGGATACTCGCATCCGACATGGTGTTGATCACGTCGACGAACGGCACCGCGGCAATGATCGCCTTGTAGAGATCAGGACGCATGTTTGCCACCACGCCCATCAGAAGACCACCCGCGCTGCCGCCGTTGGCCAGCATGCGATCTCGCGAGGTGTATCCCTCCGTGATGAGAAACTCACCGACATCGATGAAGTCGGTGAACGTATTCTTCTTCTTCAGCATCTTGCCGTCGTCGTACCAGGAACGCCCCATCTCCTGGCCGCCACGGATATGCGCGATGGCGTAGATCACGCCTCGGTCCAGCAACGAGACGCGGTTGGCGCTGAAGGTTGGCTCGGTGTTCGAACCATACGAGCCATAGGCGTATTCCAGCAGCGGACGCTTGCCGTCGCGGACGAGTGGCAGGCGATAGACGAGTGAGACGGGAACCATCACGCCGTCTCGTGCGCGCGCCATGCGACGTTCGACGCCATACTTCGTCGGATCGTAGCCGCCGAGTACCTCCTGCGTCTTCTTCAGGGTCCGCTCGCGCGTCGCCATGTCGTAGTCGAACACGGTGCCCGGCGTCACCAGCGATGAATACGTGAAACGGAGCGACGAGGACTCGAACATCGGGTTGCCGGCCATCGAGACGCCGTAGGCCGCCTCGGGGAACGCAATGTCGTGTGTGGTCTCGGTGGCCAGCGTCGTGACCCGAAGCCGGCGCAGCCCCTCGCGCCGTTCGCTGACCACCGCATGGTGCTGGAAGATGTTGATGTTTTCCACGAACACCTCTGCGCGTGCCGGCAACCAGTCGCTCCACCTCGAGAGGTCGGTAGCATCGTCCCGGACGCGGGCAACCTTGAAATTCGGCGCGCCGTCGTTGGTCACGATCCAGAAGTACCCGTTGCCGTGATCCACATCGTACTCGACTCCCGGGCGGCGTGCTGCGATCAATCGCGCGGGACGCGTCGGGTGCGACGCATCGATGATACGCGTGTCGCCCTGCGTGAAACTGCCCGCCGAGATCGCGATGAACTTGCCGCTGCGAAGGCGCTGCACTCCGACGTTGAACAGCACGTTCGGCTCGTGAAAGACGTTCACGTCCTGCCGCACCGACGTCCCGATCACATGCCGCCAGACGCGGTCACCGCGCTTGGCGCTGTCGGTGCTCATGTAGAACACCGTCTGGTTGTCGCTGGCCCAGGCCAGGCCGAAGGCCAGCTTCTCTTTCCGATCACGCAGGAACTTGCCCGTGCGCAGATCCTTCACGCGCAGGGTGAAGTCCTCGTAACCGGTGGTGTCGACGAGCAGGGCGAGCAAATGGTGGTCCGGGCTGACTTCGAAGCCGCCGAGACTGAAGAACTTCCGGCCCTTCGCGGCGGCGTTCTGGTCGAAGATGACCTCCTCCGCCGCCTCGAGCGTCCGGAGCCTGCGACAGTAGATCGGATACGGTTTCCCCTGCTCGGTGCGCGTGTAGTACCAGTACGGCGCGTCGAAGGTCGGCACGCTCAGATCCGTCTCCTTGATCCGGCCTACCAGTTCGGCGTACAGCGCGTCGCGAAGCGGCTGCGTCGGCGCGGTCATGGATTCCGTGTACGCGTTCTCTGCCGCGAGATGCGCGATCACGGCCGGGTTGCCACGATTGCGAAACCAGGCGTAGTCGTCGACCAGCACCTCGCCGTGCAGGGTGTCGACCCTGGGCTGTTTTGCGGCCACGGGCGGAGTGGCACGCTGACCATCGGCGTGTGAAATGGCGAAGGCAGCGATCAGCACGAGGAGAGTGGTGCGGGTAAGTGGGGTCGGCATGGCGAGGGCGATGTGGGACAGCATTTGAAGCGGCGAGCGCTGTCTGCAGGGCTGGTCACGGCCGCGCCCGGCTCGGGTGGTTGCCGTCGCACGGAGGTCGCGGCGGTGTCGTTCAGCAGGAGCCTCGATCGTCCGCGCCCGACGCAGGCGAAGACCGTCGGCGCCCGGTGGCTGGAGGTCCGGAGATCGCACAACGCGCGGCATGCGGTATCTTAAGGCGTGCCGCGGCGCGCGGGGTACGGCCGATCACGGGCTCGAAGAAGGCCGTGTCGAGCGACGCCCCTGGAAGCGGCGCGCAGGCAGGTCTGACGATGAACTGAGCTACGCTGCGCCCCATGAAGTCGCGAGTGACGCGGCACAGGGGCCGGCTTTCCGGAGGTGAAACGACTGATGGCGACCCAGACACGGCCTGACGCTGCGGCCACGATCGATACGTTCCCGATCAATGGGACCGACTACGTCGAGTTCCTCGTCGGGAACGCGAAGCAGGCGGCCCACTTCTATCGCACGACATTCGGATATCAGCTCGTTGCCTACCGCGGTCCCGAGACGGGCGAGCGCGACACCTGTTCGTACGTCCTGCAGCAGAACAGGATCCGCCTGGTGCTGACCAGCGCCTTCGACCCGGAGCACTGGATCAACCAGCACGTGCGCCTGCATGGCGACGGCGTCAAGGACATCGCACTCTGGGTCGACGATGCACGCGAGATGTTCAGGCTGGCCGTCGAGCGCGGCGCGAAGCCGTGGAAGGAGCCGAAGGTCGCCGAGGATGCGCAGGGCCGCGTCGTCACCGCCAGCATCTGTACCTACGGCGAGACCATTCACACGCTGGTGGAGCGCAGCGACTACACCGGTGTCTTCATGCCGGGCTTCGAACCACGGACCTCGGACCTCGTCAGCGTGCCGGTTGGTGTGCAGTACGTCGATCACTGCGTCGGCAACGTCGAACTCGGCAAGATGAATCTGTGGTGCAAGTTCTACGAAGACGTGATGGGCTTCCGCAACCTGATCAGCTTCGACGACAGCGACATCAGCACGGAGTACACGTCGCTGATGTCCAAGGTGGTGGCGAGCGGCAACGACCGCATCAAGTTCCCGATCAACGAGCCGGCCGCCGGCAGGAAGAGGAGCCAGATCGATGAGTATCTGGACTTCTACCGCGGCGCCGGAGTCCAGCATCTGGCGCTGGCAACGAACGATGTCATTGCGACCGTCACCGAGCTCCAGAAACGCGGCGTCGAGTTTCTGCGGGTGCCGACGACGTACTACGACACGCTGCTCGATCGCGTCGGCCACATCGATGAGGATCTGGCGCCGCTCAGGGAACTTGGTATTCTCGTCGATCGTGATGACGAGGGCTATCTGTTGCAGATCTTCACCAAGCCGGTGCAGGATCGGCCGACGGTCTTCTACGAGATCATTCAGCGCAAGGGCGCCCGCAGCTTCGGCAAGGGAAACTTCAAGGCACTGTTCGAAGCGATCGAGCGCGAACAGGCGTTGCGCGGGAATCTCTGACCGACGCGACCGAGGTGACCCGAGGTCGGGCGTGACCGGTGTGACGATGGATGCCGTCGCCCGCCTGAGCGCGCTGCGCCTGGTGTCGTTCATCCCTCGGGAGCGCGATGCCGTGCACGTCGGGCTGCTCTCGCTCGATGCGACACAGGTGATCGACCTGGCACCGTTCGGCATCACCGACGCGCTGGAAGCGCTGGCGCAGCTGGACATGCTGCGGCGCGCTGCCGGGGCCATCGTGCATGGCGCGACGCGCACGGCATTCGCGATCGACCGTGTCCACCTCGTCGCGCCGATACCGCTCGCGCGCAGCGTCGTGGCAACGCCCCTCTCCGAGATCCCTCACTTCGCGGATCCGACCACACTGCATGGACCCGGCAGTCACTTCTCTCGCACCGATGCGGCGGCAGCGCAGGGCGGTCTGGCGGCCGTCGTCGGCGCCACGATCGAGGCGCGCGCCGAGCTCACCGATGCGATGCTCGACGAGGCGCTGGTGGGGACGCTGGTCGTGCTTGGTTGGCCCCAGCCGGGCCAGGACAAGGCGACGGTACTCGGTCCCGGCGCCGTCGGGCCGTTTGTGGCCGTACCGCGCCGCAGCCCGGAATCCATTCTCCTGCGTCGAGTGGCACCGGTCGGCGGCCCTGCCGTCGCCGACGACACGACCACGGTCGTCGCACCCGACCGCCAGGCGTTTCACGCGCTCGCCCGCCGCGCGGTGCGCAGTCACACGCTGCGGCCCGGTGATCTTCTGGCCATCTTTCCACCTGTGTCGGAGGAGGCCAACCGGCCACCGATGTCGGCGGGTTCCTGGGTGCGCGTGAGTGCGCCCGGACTTGGTACACTCTCCCTGGCCGTCCGGTAGCAGGTCTCACAGGTGTTGCACCGCCGTGCGGCACCGTCATCGCTCTGCAGCTCGAGGTTTCTGTGCCCTACTATCACTCGCTTGGTCGAATTCCGCAAAAACGTCACACGGTGCATCGCCGCCCCGACGGCGGCATCTATTCCGAGCAGTTGATGGGCCACGAGGGATTCACTGGCACATCGGCGCTCCTCTATCACGTGCATCCGCCAACGACCGTGAAAAGCGTGCGTCGGTTTCGGGATGTGAAACTGGAAGCCGATGCCGATGAGACGCTCAAGCATCGCAAGTGGTTCACGTCACGACTGAAGGTCGGCGGCAGCCCGACGCTCGACCGGGTGCCGCTGGTGTTCAACAGCGACATCGCGATGTACTTCGTGGCGCCAGATGAAACGGACGCCCACTTCTACCGGAACGCGCAGGCGGATGAAGTCGTCTACGTCGCAAAAGGGCAGGGTACGCTCGAGACGCAGTTCGGTGACCTGCCCTATCGCGAAGGCGACTACGTGGTCATCCATCGCGGCATCATGCATCGCTGGAAGCTCGAAAACGCGGCGGGACCGACCAATCTGCTCGTGCACGAAAGCCGCGGACATATCCGTCCGCCGAAGCGCTACCGTAACGAATTCGGCCAGCTGATCGAAGGTGCTCCGTATTCGGAGCGGGACTTCGGCGTACCGCGTGAGCTGAAGACCTACGACGAGATGGGCGATTTCCGCATCCTCGTCAAGCAGTACGATGCCCTGCAGGAGTACATCCTCGATCACCACCCGTTCGATGTCGTCGGGTGGGATGGCTGCTTCTATCCCTGGACGTTCAACATCCACGATTTCGAGCCCATCGTGGGGCGTGTGCATCAGCCGCCGCCGGTGCACCAGACCTTTCAGGGCGATGGTTTCGTCATCTGCTCGTTCTGCCCGCGTCCGTACGACTTCGATCCCAACGCGATTCCGGCGCCGTACAATCACAGCAACGTGGACTCCGACGAAGTGCTCTTCTACGCGTCGAGTGAGTTCATGAGTCGCAAGGGGATTGAGTATGGCTCCGTGACGCATCATCCCGATGGGCTGGCGCATGGTCCTCACCCCGGCCGTACCGAGGCGTCGATTGGTGCGAAGGAGACGAAGGAGCTGGCGGTGATGATGGATTCCTTCAAGCCACTGAAGGTCGCCAGGCAGATCGCGGCCATCGAGGACCCGGCGTATCACACCAGCTGGATCGAGGCGCAGCACGCGATGGTGGCGGCGCGCTGAGCCGGCACGGTCTCGCACTGCCGGTCCGGTACAGTGGTCGCCACGTCATCTGGGGCGGCCACTGCCGCGTTGGAGGGATCACAGAACGGAGCGCCGAGGTGCTTCGGCGAAAGCCGTTTCTGCCCCGGGACCAGAGCGGAGAGAATGTTTCGCCTGTGACAGCGTAGGGAGAAATCACCGTGGTGCGCACGCAACAGTGTGGCACTCGAGGCGCAGGGCGAGTCGCGAGACGGCGGGCACCACGAGCCGAGAGTTTCGATCTAACCCGTTGATCGTTAATGACTTACCGCTGCGGTCTGAGCCGCAGCGAAGCCGTCCGGCGGTGGCATGGGCAATGCGAAGAGTTTTCGACATCCCCTCAGGCTGGAGTTCACCGCATGAATCGATTGAAGTCGCTGTTGACCGTCGCTGCTCTCGTCGTCTCGCCGTCGTTGGCCAGCGCGCAGAGCATTCTGATCATCAATGGCACCACGGGCACCAGTGAGCCTGGTACGACGACCAACATCACGAACAACCTCAAGACCCTGCACGAAGCCGTCGGAAACACGGTCACGATTTCAGACGGCATCCCGGTGAATTTCACCGGCTTCACCCAGATCTGGGACATCCGCTTCTCGAACAGTTTCGCGCTCACGGCCGGCCAGCAGACGCAGTATCTGTCCTACCTGCAGGGCGGCGGCCGTGTGTTCATGATGGGCGAGAACAACGGCTTCTCGACCCGCAACGGGACGATCTTCAACCTGATCGCAGCGGCAGGTGGTGGCACGCTTGGCAACGGCGGCGCTGGTACCTGTCCGAGTGACAACCAGACCGTCAACGCACCGTTCACCGGTCCGAATGCGGTCTCGTCGATCACGTTTGCCTGCGCTGGCGCGTTCAACGGGTTCGGCACGGGGCAGTGGATCTCGAACAACGGCGGCATTGGTGCCGGTGTGGCGTGGACGATCGGAACGCTCGCCAATGCCACCGCTGGCTCGCTGACGTCGATCCTCGACGTGAACTTCATGGAAGGCAACCGCACGTTTGAAATGCAGCAGCTGACCAAGAACCTGATCGGCTTCGTGAACAATCCGCCGCCACCGGGCAATGTCGTGCCGGAGCCGTCGACCTATGCGCTGATGGCAACGGGTCTGGCTGGGCTTCTCGCCGTCGGTCGCCGTCGTCGCGGCGCCGCCAAGGTCTGACGCAGCACACGACCGAGGCACGCTGGTCGGTGTGACGCGGGCTCTCGCTTCGGCGGGGGCCCGCGTTTCCTTTGCCTGCCAGTGGGTTCCGCCGCGCCAATCCCAGCCGCATCTTGCCGCTCCATGATTTCGGTGCCTTTGCGTTCGTACTCCGGGTGACCACCCCGACCAGCAGGACTGCGCCGCGCCTCCGGCTGCTCGGTCTGGTGTTCGTGCTCTACTTCACCGTGTCGGGCGGCGCGTTCACCCTCGAAGCGCTCGTCGCCGACGTCGGCCCCGTACTCGCGCTCGCCGCGCTGGTGGCGATCCCGCTGTTCTGGGCCGTCCCGGAAGCGCTCTTGATCGGTGAGCTGGCAAGCATGCTCCCAGTCGAAGGCGGCTACTATCGCTGGGTGCAGCGTGCGTTCGGCGATCGATGGGGATTCGTGAACGCCTGGTGTACCTGGTTGTACTCCCTGGTCGAGATGTCGCTCTACCCGGCAATCGTGATCCAGTATCTGGCGGCGTTCATGCCCGGCCTTGGCTACGGCTGGGTGGTGCTGGTGACGCTGCTGGTGATCTGGATCCCGACGCTGCTGAATCTTCGCGGCGCGGTGCCGGTGGGGCAGGTCTCCGTCGTCATCGGCGTGCTCGTGCTGACCTGCTTTGGATTGCTCGCGATCTTCGCGCTGCCGCGCATGACACACGCGCCGTGGGTCACGCTCGGGCCGCCGGAGCCCATTCGCTGGAATTCGCTTGGGGCCGGTCTCAGTCTGGCGCTCTGGAACTGGATCGGATGGGACAATGCCAGCACGGTGTGCGGCGAAATCGAGGACGCCGGCCGCACCTACCCCCGTGCGTTGGCGCTTGCGGTCCCGCTGGTGGCCCTCGGCTATTTCGTCCCGCTGCTCCCGGCGCTGGCCGCCAGTGACTGGCGGACGTGGCGTGAGGGCGGCTGGCCGGATATCGCGCGTGAGAT
>CAYMQV010000206.1:0-8000 GCA_964392395.1 uncultured Gemmatimonadaceae bacterium | reverse complement strand
CAACTGGCCTCGCCCGCTGCAACGGGCACACGCATCGACCGATGCTCCTTCACGCTCGGCTTCGCCGCCCGAATGAACGCCCCCATGAACTTCCCGTCCACTTCGCGCGCGAACTGCGTGACATCCAGCCCCGTCCCAGCCAGAAAGGCCGCCGCATCCTCCGCCTTGTACACCCGCGTCGGTTCGATGCTCGGATTCTCGAATCCGACCTCGCGCAGCAGCGACAGAAACTCCTGCTCCTCCAGCGCGCCAGCTATGCAGCCCACCCAGAGCTCCATGTTGCGCTTCACGTCGGCAGACACCTCGCCGCGTACCACCACGTCGCTCACCGCAAAGCGGCCACCAGGCTTCAGCACCCGGAATGACTCGGCCAGCACGGCCCGCTTGTCACTCGACAGATTCACCACACAGTTCGAGATGATCACGTCGACCGTGTTCGACGGCAACGGAATCTGCTCGATGTGCCCACGCAGAAACTCGACGTTGGTCGCTCCGGCGCGCGCCTTGTTTGCATTGGCCAGCGTCAGCATCTCGTCCGTCATGTCCAGCCCGTAGGCTTTCCCCGTCGGCCCGACGCGCTTCGCCGACAACAACACGTCGATGCCGCCGCCCGATCCAAGGTCGAGTACCACCTCACCTGTAGCCAGATCCGCCAACGCAGTCGGATTGCCGCACCCCAGCGACGCCAGCAGCGCCTCGGCCGGCACACCGGCGGCCTGGCCTTCGTCGTACAGGTTCGACGTGATTGGGTCCCAGCTCTCGCTGCTCGACCCGCAGCAGGCACTCGACCCCTCCGCCGGACCACAGCACGACGCTCCTGCGGTTGCCGCCGAATCCGTCACGCGCTGCGCCACCGCGCCGTAGCGCGCCTTCACCGTCGCCCGCAACGCGCCAGGATCCGCGGCGACGTCACCCGAAATCTGCTCGCTCATGATTCGTTCCCCAGACAAAAGAATGAAACTATCAGAAAATCTTGATGCGTTGTGGGCGACTCAGCGACCTTCAAGCACGAAGCCCGCTCGCGACATTGCCGACCCGCAACAGCACCCGCAACAGCACCCGGAACAGCCAGCCGAAACTCCCAGCCGAAACTCCCAGCCGAAACTCCCAGCCGAAACTCCCGACGTCGATCTACCCGCAGCAGTTCGGCAGCAGACTCCGCTTCCCCTTCGGCCGCAACGCCCCTGCCACCGCCTCGAGCTCCCGCATCACCTCACCGTTCACGGCATAGTACGACCACCGCCCCTCCCGACGATCCGTCACCAGGCCAGCGTCCTTGAGCACCTTGAGGTGATACGACAGTCGCGACTGTGCCGCACCCACATGGCTCATCAGATCACACACGCAATGCTCGCCCGCCAGCAACACCGACACGATCTCCACCCGCGCCTCATCCGCCAGGGCGTGAAAGAGCTCGGCAGTGCGGGCAAAGCTCGGAGCGGTCCTGGGCGTCATTCCAGTAATGTATCGGTTTTTTTTGATACATCAAGCGTGCCGGCATTCACCGACCAACCACCCGCACTTCAGACGTTGCAGAGCGTGAACGCCTCTCTCAGCGACACCATCGGCTCGCGCACCGGGATGAACTCCTGCCCCACGAACCCGGTGTACCCCAGTTCAGCCAGCGTCGTCATGATCCGCGGATAGTTCAGCTCCTGCGCATCATCGATCTCATGGCGCCCAGGCACGCCACCGGTGTGATAGTGCCCGATGTACGCAAAGTTGTCGCGAATCGTGCGGATCACGTCCCCTTCCATGATCTGCATGTGGTATACGTCATACAACAGCTTGAAGCGCGGCGACCCCACCTGCTTCACCAGCTCCACGCCCCACGTCGTGTGATCACACATGTAGTCCTTGTGATCCACCTTCGAGTTCAGCAACTCCATGATCACCGTCACACCAAGCCGCTCGGCCAGCGGCATGATCCGCTTCAGTCCCACCGCACAGTTCGCGAGCCCCTCCGCATCCGACATCCCGGCGCGATTGCCCGAGAAGACGATCATCTGCGGAATCCCCGCCGCCGCCACCAGAGGCAGCAACCGCTCCGACTCGGCTACCAGCCGATCGTGCTGATCGAGGCGATTGAAACCGACCGGTATCGTGCTCGGTCCGTTCGACACCGCGCAGGTCAGCCCATGCGGCGTCAGCGTCGCCCATTCCTTTTCGCTCAGCAGCTCGACCGACTTGAAGCCCATCGCCGCCACGTCGCGACACAACACATCGAGCGGTATCGACGAGTAGCACCAGCGGCACACACTCTGCTTCAACCGACCGGCGCCCGACGAATGCGGCTTCGCCTCAGCGACCATGGGGATCATTCCTCCCAGTACCTGTGCCGCCGACGCCGCGCCCAGCGCGGTCAGCATCTCCCGTCGCTCCATCGCTCCTCCACGTTGAATTCAGTGTCCGTCTGATCCTACGCGCCTGCGCAGCGTTGGGCCAGCATCCGTCACGCCCGCATCAGCGCCCCAGCCACGGCCCCAGTAACGCCACCTCGCACAACTCTGACGCGCGGGTGTGATCATCCACGTCGATCACCACCAGCGCGCGCCTCGAGTCCCGCCGATCAAGCACCAGGCCCTCCACCTTGCCGGCGAACGGCGCCCCACCTTCATCGAGAATCGGCGCCCACCGCCCACCCTGTCGTCGGTCGTTCGGAAGCACGCCGAGCGCCGAGCCACCCACCTCGCCATCCTCGCTCGCATCTGGTGAGGCTTCGGCCGCTGCGGAGTACATCACCATGCCCCGCCGCAACGAAATCGCGTCGGTGAAACCGAGCGCGACGCCATCGACCGACCCGAGGTCATACTGTGTCACTCGGCAGATCGAGGGCAGCGGCAGCGCATCAGGTTTCCCGATGTGCGCGCGCAATATCCCCCATTCCAGATCACAGGTGGCATCCATCGGCCTCAGACCATCCTTCGCTTCGCCATTTCCGCGACCGAACAGCCGAATCACTCCATCGACATACAGCGCGCCTTCGATGTTCATGTCGCTGCCGGCGAACGCAGTTTCTGATCGCAGTGCGGCATACAGCGCCGGCAGCGCCACCAGCGAAGGTTCTGTTGGAACAGGATGCGCCGTACGCCCCGTGAACGAAAGCATCATCACGTTCTCACGCCGCTTCTTCGAGCCTGACCCGAACGCGAGCAACATCGAACCGTCCGGATGCGGCACACGCGTCATTGCCTCCAGATCCAGCTTGTACTTCTTGTTCCCGCGTCCGACGTCGAACTGCCGCAGATCATCCTTGCCGGCAGGCAGCGTCACCGCGGTCGCCAAGCCAGTCAGCGGGTCAATCAGCGCGACGAAATTCACATCATCCTGCACCAATGCAATCCGACTGCCCACCCATGTCATTGACGACGCCGCGCGCACGTGCCCCGGACGATCCACACGCGCGTCCTCGCCATCGGCGTAGTGCATGGACACCCGCCGGACGATTCGCGCCTCGAGTGACTGGTCGCACGTGCTGATGACGCTGCGGGGTGTTGTGCGTTCCGGCATGGACAGGGGTCCTATGTTTCAGGAGGATGGCAGAAGTTGTGACACATCCATCGTGAACCTCTCCAACAGCCCCAGCATGAAGATCGAAATCTGGTCCGACATCGCCTGCCCCTGGTGCTACATCGGCAAGCGCCGCTTCGAAAGCGCGCTGGCCGAGTTCCCGTACCGAGACTCGCTCGACATCGTCTGGCGCAGTTTCGAACTCGACCCCAACGCCCCGGCCAGGCAGGTGCTGCCATCGGTCGAACTGCTGGCCACCAAGTACGGCATGACGGTCGCCAAGGCGCAAGGCATGATGGACAACATGACCGCCACCGGCGCGGCCGAGGGCGTCAGCTTTCGGTTCGACCGGTCGATCTCCGGCAACACCTTCGACGCCCACCGGCTGACTCATTTCGCCGCCATCCACGACCGGCGCGAGCCGATGGTCGAACGTCTCTTCGCGGCGTACTTCACCGACGGTGACGCGATGGGCGACCACGACACACTGGTGCGCCTCGCCAGGGAAATCGGTCTCGACGCCAATTCGGTCCGCACCATGCTCGCCAGCGACGCGTTCGCGGACGACGTGCGCGACGACGAAGAGCGTGCCAGGCACTTCGGCATCTCTGGTGTCCCGTTCTTCGCGATCGACGAGAAGTACGGCATCAGCGGCGCGCAGCCTGCCTCCGCCATCCTCGGTGCGCTCACCGAAGCCTGGGCCGAGTCAGCCGCAGGTTAGGCGCTGCAACGCGTCGCGAAGTTTGCCGCCATTATGACGCACAGAAAGGACCGCAAAGAACGAACCAAAGAGCAAACCGCCTGACGCAAAGGCGCAACGGACGCAAAGACGCGGGGTCGTCCGATGGGTCGAGACCCCTCGGCGCGTTGTGGTGGTCAGTGGCGACATGAGCACGGCTGCTTGGTAATAACAACCTCAACACTGCTGTATTCTGCTGTTCCCATTCATCTGCGGTTCTTTGCGTCTCTGCGCCTTTGCACCTTTGCGTTAAGCAGTTGCCCTTACGCAGTTGCCCTTACGCAGTTGCAGTTCAGCAGTCGCCGTTCCGTCGTTTGAGTCGTATCCCGCGTCAGAGGCAGGCTTCGCTGGATGCAAACGCGCCGCTCTGCGCTACTGCGGCATCAGCGCGAACATGTCGGACGGATTCTGGCCCGACACGATGTCGGTCATTCGCTGCTGCACGATGTCGAGAATCTTCCCGTGCGGCACGATGTAGAATGTGCCGCTCTCGATCGCCGCAAACGTCAACTCGGCAATCTCCGGCGCCGAAATTCGTCCCGACTCGACCGCCTTCACACTCGCCTGCTGCGCGGCCAGCATCGACGGCGTTGGTGGCGTGGCGTTCGCCAGTTCGGCGGGACGATTGCGATGGGAGTGGGCAATTCCGGTCGGTACGAACGCCGGACAAAGCACCGACACGCCAACGCGGGACTTCACCAGCTTGAGGTCCTGATACAGCGTCTCGCTCAGCGCCACCACGGCGTGCTTGCTCACGTTGTAGATCCCCATGTTGGGCGCCGTGATGAGCCCCGCTGCGGACGCCGTGTTCACGATGTGCGCCGGCTCGCCATGGGCCAGCATCAGCGGTGTGAAGATCCGCACGCCATGAATCACACTCCAGACATTCGCACCCAGCACCCACTGCCAGTCAGCGTCGGTGCTTTCCCACACGAATCCACCTGATCCGACACCGGCATTGTTGAACAGCAGGTGTACGGCACCGAAGCGCGCCATCGTCGCGTCGGCCAGCGCCTGCACATCGTCCGCCTTCGAGACGTCCGTCCGCACGCCGAACGCATCGACGCCCGCGCTCCGCAGCTCCCCCACCGTCGCATCGAGCGCCGTCTGATTGATGTCCGCCAGCGCCAGCCGCATCCCGCGCGCTGCTCCCAACCGGGCAAACTCCCGTCCGAAGCCGCTGCCGGCACCGGTGATCACCGCAACACGACCGCTCAGTTCCATGCCAATCGCTCCCTCGAGAAATCGGACGACACACCACGCACCGGGTCGGAGTGCGAATCAGGCAATCTCGAACAACCCGGCCGCGCCCATACCGCCACCCACGCACATCGTCACCACGGCGTACTTCACTCCGCGACGCTTGCCTTCGATCAGCGCATGACCGGTCAGCCGCTGACCGCTCACACCGTACGGGTGCCCCACTGCAATGGCGCCACCATTCACATTCAGGATCGCCGGGTCGATTCCGAGTCGGTCGCGACAGTACAGCACCTGCACCGCGAACGCTTCGTTCAGCTCCCAGAGCCCGATGTCCTTCACGCTCAGTCCCGCGCGCTCCAGCAGTTTCGGTACCGCGAACACCGGCCCGATTCCCATCTCGTCCGGCTCGCAACCCGACACGGCGAACCCACGAAACACTCCCAGAATCGGCGCGCCGCGGCGTTCGGCCGTCGCACGGTCCATCAACACGCACGCCCCGGCACCATCCGAGAACTGGCTCGCGTTGCCAGCCGCAATCGTGCCGCCAGGAACGGCCGGCTTGATCCCGGCGATGCCCTCGACCGTCGTGTCACCACGAATCCCTTCGTCGGCGGTGATGGTGACTTCCTTCGTGCTGATCTCGTTCGTGACCTTGTCCTGCACGCCCATCGTGGTCGTCACCGATACCAGTTCGGCATCGAACAGACCCGTATCCCGTGCCGCACCCGCCTTCTGCTGAGAACTGGCGCCGTAGGCGTCCATCAGGTCACGCGTGATGCCATAGCGCGCCGCGACGGTCTCGGCGGTCTGCAGCATCGGCCAGTAGAGCGTCGGCTTGTTCGCCTGGATCCAGTCGTCGTGGATCATCTTCTTGTTCAGATCATTCTGCACGCAGCTGATCGACTCGACGCCGCCGGCTACGTAGATGTCGCCTTCGCCAGTCATGATCCGTTGCGCAGCCATCGCGATCGTCTGCAATCCAGAACTGCAGAACCGGTTGACCGTCACGCCCGACACCGTGACCGGCATCCCGGCGCGGATCGCGATCTGTCGGGCGATGTTCACGCCGGTCGCGCCTTCCGGATTGGCGCAGCCCATCATCACGTCCTCGACCTCGCCCCCCTCCAGCCCGGCGCGCTGCAGTGCCGCCGACACCGCGGCGGCACCGAGTGTGGCGCCGTGGGTCATGTTGAACGCGCCGCGCCACGACTTGGCGAGGGGGGTTCGTGCCGTGGAAACGATCACCGCATCGCGCATCCGGTCAGCTCCAGTAGATGTTCGCGGCGAAGTGTACCCGACGCGGCGGGATTGCAGAAGGTGAGCCGTGCCGGGTGCCCGGCAGCAGGCAGCGAACTACACTTCCGTCGCGACGGTGCATTGGCACGACCCTTCTGCGCACCCCTCCCCATTTCGCCGCGCTGCTTCCCTTCAGGCCTCACGACCATGCCTCTCGTGCGCGACATCCCGACCACACCGTTCTCCGACCAGAAGCCCGGCACCTCCGGCCTCCGCAAGCGTACCACGGTGTTCCAGACGCCGCACTATCTGGAGAACTTCGTCCAAGCGCTGCTCGAAGTAGCTGCGCTCTCGCCGGACGGCACGCTGATCGTCGGTGGAGACGGTCGCTTTCTCAACCGGGAGGCGATTCAGACCATCATCCGCATGGCCGCCGCGAATGGAATCCGTCGCGTCATGGTCGGTCAGGGCGGCCTGCTGTCGACCCCGGCTGCCTCGCATCTCATTCGGCTCCACGGTGCCGGCGGCATCATCCTCTCGGCCAGTCACAACCCGGGCGGCCCGGACGGCGACTTCGGCATCAAGTACAACGCCGGCAACGGTGGTCCGGCCCCGGAGTCGTTCACCAACGATGTCGCAAGGCGCGCTGCCGCCCTCACCACGTATCGTATCGCTGACATGGCCGAGGTGCCGCTCGATGCGATCGGCACACACACATTCGATGACCTGACCGTGATCGTCGTCGATCCGGTCGAGGAGTACGCGACACTGATGGAGTCGCTCTTCGACTTCAGCGCAATTCGCGCCATGTTCGCGGGTGGCTTCCGCATGCGATTCGACGCAATGCACGCCATTACCGGCCCCTATGCCACCGAGATTCTCGAACGGCGGCTCGGCGCTGCCACCGGCACCGTGATCAACGGCACGCCATTGCCGGATTTTGGCGGCGGACACCCCGACCCGAATCTCACCTACGCGCATGAGCTCGTCGACGAACTCTTCGGCGCCGCCGCACCCGATTTCGGTGCCGCCTCAGACGGTGACGGTGATCGCAACATGGTCCTGGGTCAGCACTTCTTCGTCACGCCGAGCGACAGCCTCGCCATCCTCGCAGCCAACGCGACACTCGCCCCTGGCTACGCCGCCGGCATCGCCGGTGTCGCGCGCTCCATGCCGACCAGTGCCGCGGTGGATCGCGTGGCGACGGCCATGAACCTTCCCTGCTTCGAAACACCGACGGGCTGGAAGTTCTTCGGCAACCTGCTCGACGCCGGGCGCATCACACTCTGTGGCGAGGAGAGCTTCGGCACCG
>CAYMQV010000205.1:0-8026 GCA_964392395.1 uncultured Gemmatimonadaceae bacterium | reverse complement strand
ATCCGCGCGTCCAATACGCCGCCTGATATCAGCTAAATGCTGGCCCAAGTAATAGCGCACGTATGCTACATCTTCAACGACACCGGCCACGTAGCTGAAGCCGGTCCCGTGCACGCTGCGAATCAACGCCTAGGCGCTGCGATCATCGCCGATCGATTGCCACGTCGGATCGTGCTGGTCCCCCTGACAGTTGCTGTCGACGACGTTGTTCGCCGCGACGTGGCCAGTCGTTCGGATGGTATCTGCAGTGCTTGCGGTGTGGTAAGGCCGAGATGGCGGGGAACGAGATCAGCGACTCCGTCATCCGCGGGATCGACGCCAGGCGAGGCGGTCGCCAGAATCACGGCCGCCGCGTTGCGAGGTCACCCCTTGGGCCGTACGAGCTCCACGAACGCCGGATCGTCGCGCAGGAACTCGAGGTCGATGTCCATGTGGAGTGCCAGGTCGTACGCCCGTCCGCTGGCGAACGACGCACGGAGCAGTGTGACAGCCTCACGGCGGTCGCCGAGCAGGCTGGCAATCTGCGCACGGCACCAGGTGTTGGCGCCATACAGGTAGTTCGTCGTCATGCGTCCCAATGAATCTGACATGGCGATCGCTCGCAGACGGTCGCCCTCTCGCGCTGCAATCCTGCCTTGGCCGCACGCATGTGACAGGCTACCCGCATCGGTCGCTGCCAGCGCCGCCAGCTCGATGCGTGCGTCGCTCCACCGCCCTGCGGCGTACAGCAGTCGTACCAGCATCCGCCGCTGCAGCGGCAACATCTTTCCTGCGTTGCGCTGCGCGACAGCTCGCGTGACCGCACGCTCCAGCAGCAGTCGCGCGTCGTCGGCGTGACCGTGGGCGCGCAGCTCAAGCGCGGCATCCAGTACCGTGGCGTATGCTTCCGGTGCCTTGTCAGTGTCGCCATCGAGCATGGGCGCAAGCAGTGCGCGCACCTCATCTACGCGACCCATGGCGGCAAGCGCGCGTGCCCGGATGGCAATGATCTGCGGCTCTGCCGGGTGCAGCTGCTCCGCCCGCGCGATCATGTCCAGCTCGCGGCGATAGTCCCCCAGCATGTGATGCGCGATCGCGAGGTTTTTCCAGTACGGGAACCATCCCCGCAGCTCGCCGCGCTCAGGGTCGAGCGCTTCGAGGACACGCACCGATTCGCGCGGTCGGTTGAGAAAGCGCGCTTCCGCACCGAGCTGCGCGTTGGCAATGGAACCGGGAGCCAGCGCGGCAGCCCGCGCATTGGCCTCATAGCTGGCCGCGCGATCCCCGCGATTCCACGCCTGAAGCGCGTCGAGGGCAGCACGATCGAACGGGGCGAGCTGGTTCCGTGATCGCTCCACAATTCGGGTGATTGAATCGACGGCCGCGTGCTGCCCGAGGTTGGAGTGCGCGATACCAGCGAGGAGACGCGGCAGGGTATAGCTCGCGTCCGTGGCACTCGCACGATCGAACTGCGCGATGGCCCCACGCATGTCGCCGCTGATGAACGACTCCAGGCCCGCGGCGTACGCACGATAGGCCTCGTAGGACGGCGGCGAGCTGCTCGGCGCCGCCGCGGCCTGCATCCGACTGTCGAGGAAGGGAGCGAGCGCGCCCATCACATCTCGCCGCAACCGGTCGATCGCAGTCAGCGGGACCTGTGACGGCGCGGCAACCGGAGCGAGTGCGCGCAGCATCCGCGAGTGCGTGGCGTCGGTGATCTGCGCCTGAAAGTAGAGGGAATCGCCTTGAAGGTAGTACGCTCCCGTGATCACGAGTCCCGCTCCGGTCTCACGGGCCAGGGTCCACGCGCGGGACTCAGCGCCCTGTTCCATGCGGCTTGCGACGCGAGACGAAGCGAGGGCCGTCAGCACCGGGACCACGTCCACCACTCGCGCCTGCGACAGCCCCTGGGTGATCCAGTCAGCCGCCATGCTGCCCAGAGGATCGAGCGCGGGGTCACCGGTACGGTTCTCGAGCCGATCGACGACTACACGCTGTGGCGCCAGCGCAGTCGCCGCACCGCGCGCGCTCATGGCGCCGTATCCCGCGCCACCGGCAGTCAGCAGCAGCGCTCCTGCGAGCAGCCATCGCCAGTGGCCGCGCACGCTCGACGTGGGGACCGCCGTTTCGGTCGCGCGCGCACCCGGTGTCGTTGGCACGGAAACCAGCTTAGGCGATGCGAGCTCAGTGAGCGCCGGATTTGTGACGGTGGATCGCCGTCGTACCGCCTCCATCAGCGCCTGCGTTTCGGCAGAGGGTGCCACCTCGTACTCTTTTGCCAGCTCACGGGCGAAATCTTCGTATGCGCGCACGGCGCCGGCGCGCTCGCCCGTGCGATCGAGCAGGATGATGAGTCGCCGGAGGGACGATTCGTCTCCGGGCGCGAGCACCATCGCTCGGCGTGCCCAGAAGACGCCCATGGCGGCGTCTCCTGCTGCCTCGCAATCGGCGGCGAGGTCCGACGCGGCCTGTGCTGCGTCGCGTGCAAAGCGTGCTCGCGCGATCTCGAGCCACTTCTCGAAGTCTGGCGCCCCCGGAATGAAGAAGCCGGCCAGCAGTTCGCCCCGGTACAGATCGAGCGCGTCAGGCCTTCGTCCCTGGAGGAGGGCGGTTTCGAACGTCGGCGCGTCGCACCACAGCCGGTCGGTATCCACGCCGAGCTCGTCGTCGCCGCGGCCGACCAGCACTCCGTCGCCAAGCGTGCGGCGCAGGTAGTGGGTCGCCTTGGTCAGCGCGCCGTGCGCGCGATCCTGGTCGAGTTCCGGCCAGAGCAGGGCGAGCAGGGTATCGCGCCTGCAAAATGACCCCGGCGCTTGTATGGCGAGGTACGCCAGCAGGGCCAGGCGCTTGGGCTGCACCTCCAATCGCCCCGCGTCGCCCACGCCGGAACCACGCAGCTCGACCGATCCGAACGTGACGAGCTTGATCATCGGCGGCCGTTATCTGACCCAGTTTGGCGTTCCCGCAGACATCCAGGCTGCAATTCCCCGCGGGGTCAGGCGCCGGTCAGGGAGCGGGAAGGCAGTCGTTCTACCCTTCGCGGTGAAGCTACGCATCGCCCTTGGTGCTGCAACCCCATCGGCGCTGCACCCACACCGGAATCCCTCACTGGAGAAGGCCTCACATGATTCGCAGCCATTGGCGCAGCAAGAACCCTCTTCGTGTCATCGCACTCGGCGCCAGCACTTTGATGGTCTACGCCTGCTCGGCTGGCCCGGCGAGCACGTCGCCGCGTGCCGAGCCACCACCACCACCAGCGCAACCGCCGGTATCGGCCACGCGGATCAACTTTGGTGCTGGCACCGTCACGTCGTTCGTGACGAAGGATGCCAGTGGCACGCCCATCACGTTGGGGGTCAGGCTCTCCCGCGAGGTGATCACCGGGACGGGCGCTGCGCAGCTGAGTGCCATCCTCGAGCTTCCTCCGGAAGCCAACCTGTCGCCGTTCAACCACGTCCAGGTCGACTGGAACCCCAGCGGTCACCCACCGGCTGGCGTGTACCATCTGCCGCACTTCGACCTGCACTTCTTCATGATCAGCCAGACCGCTCGTGCCGAGATCACGCTCGCGGACCGCGCGGCGATGTTCCGCCAGCCGTCGGAGGGCTCGATTCCGGTGGGCTACCGTGCCGACATCGAAGGTTTTGCGGGCATGGGCGTGCATTGGTTGGATGGTCAGTCCCCCGAGTTCGCGCAGCAGGCATTCACGCGCACCATGATTCAGGGCTTTCACCACGGCCGAATGATCTTTCAGGAGCCCATGGTCACGAAGGCGTTTCTGGAGACCCGGCCCGATTTTCAGGCACCGATTGCGCAGCCGCGCGAGTACCCGCGACCCGCGTACTACCCCACCACGTACCGTATCGCATACGACGCGGCAACGGGGGACTACGTGATCGCGCTCGAGGGGCTGACGCGACGTGGATCGTGAGCGGAGGCGATCGGCGGTTCTGTGAACCTCGGCGTGTTCGTCGATCCAACTCCTTCGGTCATGCAGGGCGCTGGATGGTCAACGGTCACGCCCGAGTTCCCTCTGCATGAGGCGTCGCGGTGACGCTGGGATCAATGCGGTCGCGGAGAGTTTCGTTGTCACGCTGGAACACGAACTCCTTGTCGCAGCTGGTCCCGCACGCGCGGAGGAACGCGCTCGCAGCATGCGGTCATCACCGCGTCAATTCGCTGCCGATCCAGATCCGGGATGGCCCTGGTTGTTGTCTTCTCTGCGGGAACGGCCGCGATGCGTGCGCCCACGCTGCGTCGGCCGGCGCGCTTCCTGCACCTGGCTCATGCGTGCCTACGGTGCTCCAGAAGCGAGCGTCCTGACCATCTGCCGGTAATACGCCAACTGTGTCCGCTGATCCGCCGTGGGCATTCCGGTCCACCGCGACGCGGCGCCGTACAGCGTGCCGATCCGCGAGAGGAGCTCGGCTGACTGTCGCTTCTGCTCGAGGCTCGTGCTGTCGCTGCCGGGAGAGCGTCGCACCCGGTCGGCGACGGGGGCGAACGTCGTTGCGACCGCCGCAACCTCGCGCAGAAATGACGTCCAGGCTCGACGCTCGGCGAGCGGCACTTTGATGCGGGGATCCTCCAGCACGGTCACTCGCTGGCTCATCGTCGTCCCGGCGAGGGTCAGGCGCACGGTGTAGACCCCCGGCATCACGAGCGGGCCGGCGGACGTCGCGCGCGTGGGGCCATCGTCATCCTCACCACCTCCGCCGCGCAGGGGTACATCCGTGTGCCGCAGATTCCACACGACTCGATTGACACCGCGCACGCTGCTGGCGCGCAACGTCTGCACAGGGGCGCCGGCGGCGTCGGACACCGTCAGGGCCACCGTGCTGCTGTCGGCGCCCAGCCAGTAGTCGATCAACGCGCCGTCTGCCGGATTCTGACCGCGGAAGATCATGTCGCCAGCGTGCGGACGGAGATTGGCGGTGCGGATCTGTCGGGCGGGCTGGATCGTAAACAGGTGCGACGCCTTCGCACTCACGGCCGGCGTGAGTTCCTGCAGCGCGTTGAGCTGATCCAGCACCCAGATGCCGCGCGCGTGCGACGCGAGCACGAGCGCGTTGTCACGTGCATGGATCGCGATGTCGTTGAATGGCATCGTCGGCATGTTATTGCGCAGCGGCAACCAGTGCCGTCCCCCGTCCGGCGTGTAGAACACGCCGAACTCCGTCGCGAGATAGAGCAGGGAAGGGTTCCGCGGATCTTCGCGAATCGTGCGTGCGACGCGATCCGCCGGCAGGTCGCCGACGATCGATGTCCACGTCGCACCGAAGTCAGTGGTCCGGAAGACGTAGTTGGTGAAGTCGTTGCTGCGGTGATTGTCGACGGTCACATAGGCCGTGCCATCGGCATGCCGCGACGCTTCGATTCCGCCAAACCACGCGCCCTTCGGCACGCCGGAAAATCTGGTCTCCTGATCGTTCCAGGAGAGACCACCATTGCGCGTCGCGCGGAATCGCCCGTCATCCGACCCCACGTAGAGCACTCCCTGCACGCGCGGCGATTCTGCCAGCGCCACGATCCCCGGGAAGAACGGCACGCCGTCGTCGATCGACAGCGTGTTCTCACTCGGCTGCCGTCCCATCAGCGGCAATGTCGACCGATCGACGCCGGTCGTCATGTCGCCAAGATCAGTCCACGTCAGCCCGCGATCCCGGGAGCTGAACAGATGCTGCGCACCCACATACAGCGTGCGCGCATCGTGCGGCGAGATCACGACCGGTGAATCCCAGTTCGCGGGATGCATCTGGTTCCCGAGCACCTGTGTCGCACCGGGCTTGCCCCATGTCGTCCAGTTGCGTCGTCCCGCGATGCGCCCCGTCGGATCACCGGGGCGAATGTCCTGCGCCTCCCATGTCGTCGTGCTGTTGCGCTGCACGCCAAGGAACTGCGACGTCGAGAACACGACGCCGGGATTCGCTGGATCAGGGACGGTGGAGAAGCCGTCGCCTCCGCACAGGCGTGACCAGTGTTCGTTCAGAATGCCGTTGGTGGTCCAGCTGGCGCTTGGTCCGGTCCAGCAGCCGTTGTCCTGCAGCCCACCGTACACATTGAACGGCACGGCGTTGTCGAGCGCGACGCGATAGAACTGCGACAGCGGCAGCGAGGCCACGTACAGGAACTTGTTGCCGCGGTCGTAACTGATGCCGATCCCGCCGTCATCGAGCTTGACCACATGGCGGTTGTTCGTCGGATTGACCCAGACGAACCGGTCGTCGCCGTGGGTCGTCGTGCGTGGCGCCGTGAACGTCTTCCCGCTGTCATTGCTGAAGGAGTACGCGTTCAGCATGTAGATGCGCGACGCGTCGGTGGGGTCGATGATCGGCTGGCTGGCGTACATGGGGCGCGGGTTCCAGTCGGACTGGAACGTCCACGACTCACCCTTGTCCGCGCTGCGATAGACGCCGGCCTTCCGCTGGATGTATGCCGTGGACGCGTTGTACCGCGCACCCTGCTCGATGCTGACGACCACGATGTTGGAGTTCCGACGGAAGATCGAAATGCCGATGCGGCCGTACTCGCCCGGCGGGAGCCCGTTGTCGCTGAGCCGCTTCCATGTCTCGCCGCCGTCGGTGCTCTTCCACAGGCCGCTGCCCGGGCCACCACCATCGAAGCCGAACGCACTGCGACGCCGCTGGTAGGTTGCGGCGAACAGGATCGAGGGATCGGCGGGATCGATGGCGACATCCGTCGCGCCCGTTTCATCATCCACGAACAACGTGCGCCGCCAGGTCGAGCCGCCGTCGGTCGTCTTGAACAGGCCGCGATCGCCACCGGGACCCCACACCGATCCCTGCGCCGCCACGTACGCCACATCCGCGTTGGTCGGATGCAGCACCACTCGGCCGATGTGTCGACTGTTGCGAAGGCCGACGTTCATCCACGTCGCACCCGAGTCGGTCGACTTGTAGACGCCGTCGCCCCAGCTCACCGACTGCCGATTGGCGCGCTCGCCGGTGCCGGCCCACACGATGGCGGGATTCGCCTGATTCACCGCGATGTCGCCGATCGAATGCACCGGTGCAGCATCAAAGATGGAGTGCCAGGTGACGCCGTTGTCCCGGGTCTTCCAGATGCCACCTGTTGCCGCACCCACGTACCAGGTGTACGGGTCCGACTCCACGACATCCATGTCGATCACGCGCCCACTCATCGCGGCGGGGCCGATGCTGCGGAGGCGGAGGGCCGAGATGTCACTCCCCCGGAACGGAGCCTCCTGCGCCACGCCGACGCGCGCGACGGTCAGGCCGGCGATGAGCAGCGTCGCCTGCGCCCAGCGGCTGTTTGCGTATCGGGCCGAGCCGGCGCCGCTCACGAAGCGGCGGCGGGGAGCAGGGCGGTCGTACCGCGAAGAGTCAGGCATGGCAGCGTCGGGGCGATGATCGAGGAGTCGTCTCCAGATGCTGCCCCCGTTTCAGCCCGACAGCAAGAGGCTGCTTGGTGCGCGGACGGATCGCACGCGGTCGAGTTGAAGGCATCTGCCACCGTCGGATGCGCCATTGATCGCTGGCGCTCCCTCAGCGTGCGCAAGGCTGTACCGCCGCCAGCACCGGCCAGTGGTGAGACAGGAAGCGCCTGTCCTCGCGATCGGTGAGGATGCCAAGCCGCAGCACTCGCACGCTCGCGGCCTGCCACGCTGTTTCGCGGCCAATGCGCACAAACCACCGGTCTTGTGCACCGCCATGCATTTATTCACGGCGCGCACACTGACACCGTGCATGGCGGCAGCGGCGGTCTGCGTCATCCCAGCGCGGACCGCTTTCACCGCCGTCCGTCGCACATGGGCTTGCGTCGCGGCATCCACACCGCGTCAATCGATAGCAGTCGGCATGGATACAATACAACACTACGAACCAACTAACGCACTAGTCAGTAACCGGCTCGTCACGCCCTGTGTCTCGGCGTCAGAAGAAGAACGACCCGCGAACGATCACGATCTGCGTCTGGGTACGAATCGCGACCTGATCGGCTGAGATCTGAATCAGGCTCTTCGGGATTTCGTGTGGGTGATTTTCGCGGATTTCAGGTCCGTGGGAGC
>CAYMQV010000204.1:0-8205 GCA_964392395.1 uncultured Gemmatimonadaceae bacterium | reverse complement strand
CCGCCGGCACGTCGCCGGCGGGCTTCGGTGCCATCGTGGTTGTGGTAGTCGGACGCCACATGGGAGCGGGGCGCGTGGGCGCAGTCTTCGTATAGGTCGGGATCGTCCAGCCGGTCTGTCCCGGATACCCAAACGGTCCGGTGGCAACCGTCCGCCCGAGTGAACCCTGCAAGCCACGCACATAGTTCACCACATCCCAGCGATCCGGCTCTTCGATGCGATTGTAGCTCGGCATCGATCCGCGGCCATTGCGCAGCATTCCGTAGATGTAGCCATCACTGCGCGCCTTGGTGCCGTCATACACGATGCTGATGCCAGGCACACCGTACTTGGTGGCGGGACCATTCCCGATGCCCGCATCGCCGTGACAGACCGCACAGTTCTGCTGGAAGTATCGCTGTCCGTTGTTCAGTGACGAGTCCAGCTGCACCGCGCTCAGCGTGGCCGGATTCTTCGGATTCACCAGCACCGACATCGAGTCGATGACATTGGGCAGGGCGCGATAACTGAACGTGTAGCCAGGGGTCAGCAGCCCGGTGACCGGCACCGAGTTCACTGGCTGGCCACGCGGCGCGATCGTATCCGCAACGGAATCCCACGGCTGAATCGCCGGCTGGTCTCTGAAGTCCGTGAACCACGAGCAGGCACCGAATGCCACTGGCATCAGCGCCGTCGCAGCCACGCGAAGTGACTTAGCGTTCACCGCGAACCTCCACAGCCCCATGGGCCTTCAGCGTAGCCTCGAGTTCTGCAAACTTGTCGGGCGTGGTCTCGATCCAGATGCCGTAGTCGCCGTGCGTGAACCGCGCGTCGTACCCGAAGTTCGTCACCAGGCGAGGGATCTGGGCGTTGATGAACATGCCGGCCACCGTACTCAGGCAGCCCACCATGACGAACATCTCGAAGCCCATGATGGTGTATGGAATCCAGCTCGCGATCGCCTTGCCGCCAACCTGCAGCGGCCAATACTGCGACGACCAGATGGACACCCAGTAGCCGAAGGTGACACCGAGTGACGCGCCGATCAGCGTGAACACCCGAACCACGCTGGTGGGTGCATCGATCGCATCGTCGATCTCATGGTGAATCGTCGGCGAATAGACCGTCACCTTCGGGACTTTCCGGGCCTTCAGATCGCGGATCGCATCGCAGACTGCATCCAGCTGCGGAAAAACTGCCAGGACGCCCTGCATCAGTGATGCCCTCCATGATCGTTCTTCATCTTCGGCGGCACGATTTCCTTCACTTCAGCGATCGCAATCACGGGCATCTGCTTGATGAAGAGCAGGAACCACATGAAGAACCAGCCGAACGAGCCGACCAGGAAGCACATGTCGATCCAGCTCGGTGTGTAGTGCGTCCACTGCCAGGGCTCGAACTCATGGCTGAGCGACGGCACCACGATCACGAACCGCTCGTACCACATGCCGATGTTGATGATGATCGACAGGATGAACAGCCAGGTCGGGTTGCGCCGCAGCTTCTGCGAGAAGAGCGAGAGCGGGAAGATCATGTTGCAGAGCAGCAGGATCCAGCCGGCCCACCACCACTGGCCGAAGACGCGGTTCCAGAAGTACTCCTGCTCCGGCGCGACGCCCGAGAACCAGGCGATGAAGAACTCGGAGAGGTACCCGGAGCCGACCATGATCGACGTGAACAGCACGACCTTGGCCGTGGCGTCGAGGTGATTGAGGGTGACGTAGTGCTCGAGGTTCCACCACTTCCGGATCGGGATCAGGATGGTCCACACCATCGCAAAGCCGGAGAAGATGGCGCCGCCAACGAAGTACGGCGGGAAGATCGTGGTGTGCCAGCCCGGCGTGAGGGCCATGGCGAAGTCGAACGACACGACCGAGTGCACCGAGAGCACCAGCGGCGTGCTGAACGCGGCCAGGAACATGTACATCTTGGCAAAATGGCGCCATTCGCGATCGGTGTTCTTCCAACCCAGCGACAACATCGCGAAGATCCGCTTGCGAATCGGATTCGTCTCCTTGTCGCGCATGACCGCGAAGTCAGGGATCAGACCGAGATAGAGGAAGGTCGTCGAAATCGTGAGGTAGGTCGAGATTGCGAACACGTCCCACAACAGCGGGCTCTTGAACTGCGGAAAGAGCAGGCGCCAGTTCGGATACGGAATCAACCAGAAGAACTTCCACGGCCGCCCGATGTGAATGATCGGGAAGAGACCAGCGGTCATGACCGCGAACACCGTCATCGCTTCGGACGCGCGATAGATGGTGGTTCGGAATCCAGCGCGGAAGAGATACAGAATGGCGGAGATCAGCGTCCCAGCGTGTCCGATACCGACCCAGAACACGAAGGTGATGATGTAGACGCCCCACATCACCGGCGGCACATAGCCGGCGTTGCCGAGCCCCCAGTAGATCTGATAGGTCCAGGCCGAGGCGCCGACGAGCATCGCGGCGATCGCCAGGCCGAGTCCCATGAACCACTTGGAGCTCGGCTTCAGCGTCGCGAGGATTTCGTCGTCGACCTGCTCGAACGAACTGACCGCTGGAACCTGGATTCCCGCTGACGGAATGTTCGGGCGCTTGATCTTGCCCTGCACTGGCTTCGCAGTCGTCGCCATTCGGGTCAGGCCTCGACCGTGTGATTGATCTTCTTCAGATAGACCACGGCCGTGTAGGTGTTGAGCACCTCGAACACGTGGTACGCTCGCTCGTCCTCGACCTGCCTGGCGACGGTCCAGGTCGGGTCAGCCGCATCACCGAACGTGATCGCCTTCGACGGACAGGCCTGTGCACATGCAGTGGTGAACTCGTCGGCCTGCAACGGACGCTGCTCGAGATCGGCCCGCGTCTCAGCCTCGCGAATGCGCTGCACGCAGAAGGTGCACTTCTCCATCACGCCCTTGCCACGAACGGTGACGTCCGGGTTGAGCTGCATCTGCATCGGCTCGGGGAACGCATACTGACGACGGCCGGGCTCGCCATACCCGAACCAGTTGTAGTAGCGAACCTTGTACGGGCAGTTGTTGCTGCAGTACCGCGTGCCCACACACCGGTTGTAGACCTGCACGTTGAGGCCATCCGGCGAGTGATACGTGGCGTACACCGGGCAGACCGGCTCACACGGCGCGTTGCCGCAATGCTGGCACATCATCGGGACGAAGCGCGTGTCGAAGCCCGGATCGAACACGTTCTCCGAGTCTTCAGCGCCCTCGAAGTACCGCTCGAGGCGAATCCACGCCATCTCGCGACCCTTGATGATGTTCGCACCGGGCCGCGTATCCCAGACGGTCGGCGACAGCGCCCGTCCCTGCCACGTCGCACCGACGGTGGGAATGTTGTTCTCGCTGTAGCAGGCGGTGACGCAGGCCGAGCAGCCGGTGCAGCGGCTCAGATCGACCGTCATCGCCCAGCGACGTTTGGCCATGCCGCTCCAGTGCTTCTCGGAGTACATGCCCTTGTCCTTCGAATCCTGTGTGCCGAGATCGCCCTGCGCATCATTCGCAACGGGGCTCTTCAGGCCAGGGAGGAACTCGGTGGGCGCACCGCCGACGAACGCGTGCTCGTTGCCGCCCCATTCCTTCGGTCCGAGTTCGTGCCCACCCTCGGCCGCATTCGCATCGTGCTGCGTGGTGGCGGCGCCTTCGGTTGCGCCAGGCGCCCCTTCCTTCTTCGTGCGCGCCGCCACCAGTGCGGCCAGCGTCGAGGCCTGTCCGATACCTCGCGAGTGCTGACGAGCCGATCCTTCGGTGGTGATCAGATCGATGTTTTCACCGGTCCTGGTCACCTTCGCCTTCATGCTCGTGTACGCGATCGCACCCGAGAGTGCATCGGTATCGCCGGAGACGAGATCGACGGCGTTGATCCCGACACCTTCCGCGTAGCGGCCGTATCCGCTGTAGAACGGCACCTTCCGATCGCCATCGGCGTCGAACTTCCGGTTCGACTGACTCTTGTGACCGAGGCCCAGCGACACCGCGATCGTGTCTGGCCGGATACCGAGATAGTTGTAGACCGGCAGTGTCACCTTGCCAGCGCTGGTCTCGATCGTGACCAGGTCGCCACGCATCAGGCCGAGCTTCTTGCAGGCCATCGGATGCATCTCGACCCAGGACTGCCAGGCGATCTTCGAGACGGGGTCCGGAAGCTCCACCAGCCATGGCTTGTTCGCCCCAGCGCCAGTGCCCAGCGTCGGTGACGGGTTGATCACGAGATGGAAGTCTCCGGCACCGGCGAACGCCGCCGACGGCTTGCGTCCCAGATCACCGGCGGCGCGATCGGTGGCGCGCAGCGATGATGCCGACGCGACGCCCTTCGGCAATGCGAGCATCTGTGCCGCCTGCCCGCCAGGGAAACGCGACGCCAGCCAGCTGCGATAATCCGTCATCGTGTACTTCGACGCCAGCGCGGTGTCCATTCTGGCGACCGCGATCAGCACGTCAGCCGTGGCGCGGGTGCTGAACACCGGCTCCATCGCTGGTTGCTGCAAGTGCAGCGTATTCGCGGTGGGTTCGGCATCACCCCAGCTTTCGAGGCTGTGGTGATCCGGCAGCACGAGATCGGCGAGTTCAGTCGTCTCGTCCGGGACGTTGGTGAACGACACCTTGAAGCCGACCTTCGCGAGTCCTTCCGCGAACTTGACCGACCTTGGCAGCGTGTGCACCGGATTGGCACCGCGCACGAACAACAGCGGCACCGCGCCAGCATTCATCCGGTCGGCGGCGTTGAAGACCGCGGCCGAGACATCGAGGCGCTCGTAAATACCCAGGGGCGACGCGGGCTTGATCGTGATGCCGACGTTCCCGAGCGTCTTGTTGTACTCAGCGACTTCCGTGGCCATCTGCGTCGAATCGACACCGTTGCCGCCGGCGAGCAAGAGCGAGCGCCTCGCCCCGGCGATCTCCTTTTTCAGCCCTTCGAGCGTCGCCACCGAGACGTCCGCGGCCGCCGCCGCGTCAGCAACCGGCTTCGTGCCACGAAGGAACTGAATGATCGAGAGCTCGGAGCCCGGGCGGCAGGCAATCCATGCATCGGCGTTGAGCCCGGTGAGCGAGCGGCGCGCGCCGATGTAGATCGCGCGCGGTGCCCCTTCCACCTTGCCGCGCGCATCGGCCCAGGCCAGCTGCAGCGGAACGGCCGGCCCCCACCCATCCAGAAAATCGGCGCCGAAACTGACGATCAGCGACGCGGCATCGAAGTCGAGACTCGGCCAGGCAACACCATAGGCCGCCTTGTTGGCCGCGATGGCCGACGCCGGGGCATCGGCGTCGTAGCTGATGTGCGCCGGCATGCCGTAGTCGCGCAACCAGTTGTCGAGGACGGCCGGGAAGCTGCCGATCTCGTGCTGGTTGATGAACACGGCGTTCGCTGCCTGCCCCTTGCTGCGCACTTCTCCAAGCTTGGTCGCGAGCATCTGCAGCGCGTCGTCCCACGTCACCGCGGTGAGCTGGCCGTTCTTGCGAGCCATCGGCTGGCGGAAGCGATCGGGATTGTAGAGCCCCTGCAGCGCCGACTGTCCCTTGGCGCAGAGTGCGCCACGATTCAGTTCGGCGTTGGGGTTCCCCTCGATCTTCAGCGCACGCCCATCGCGGGTTTCGACCAGAATGCCGCACGACGTGGCGCACTCGCGACAGGTGCTGGCGAAATAGTTCGAGACACCGGGCACGGTGTTGTCCGGATTGGACACGTACGGGATCAGCTTCCGCACATGATCCGTGCTGCACCCCGTGACGACCGTGGCCGCACTGGTGACACCCAGGATCTTGAGGAAGTCGCGGCGCTTGACGCCAGTCGCTCCCGACTCAGTGCTCATGCAGTATTCCTCAATCGTGACACACGATATGGCGCGATGCGCAATGCATCACGCCGACGACGAATCGACTAGTAGTGGCAGGTGCTGCAGTCATACCGGGCCTTGCGCTCGATATGACAGTTCACGCACCAGCCCATGTTCAGCGAGGAGTACTGGAAGACCTGTGTCATCTTCTGGACTTCGCCGTGACAGGTCTGACAGGTGACACCGCCGTTCGCGTGACGCGAGTGGGGGAAGTGCACGTACTCCGGCACCTTGTGAATGCGCTGCCATGGCACCGGCTGCCCCTTCGCATAGTATGCCGCCAGCTTCTTGATCTCCGGCTTGCCGGTCGCGACCAACGTGTGACAGCCCATGCAGGTGGCAACGGTCGGAAGTCCCGGATCCTGTGCCTTGCCCGCCGAGTAGTGGCAGTAGGTGCAGTTCATGCCCAGCTTCTGCACATGCTGTGGATGGGGGAACTTCACCGGCTGCTCCGGTGAATAGTTCTGCGGCGAACTGGCACCGGAGTACGCCCATGGCCCCTGTCTGGGATCGAGCTTCAGGCCGGAGTCGCCTGTGATCTTCGGGAGCGCCATGGCCTCGGTGTTGTTTCTGACACCATCGAGGTTCGTGCCGCTGAGCCCGGAGAATGTCGGGTAGGCGAGCTTGCTGGCAGCGACTGGCGCCTGCGCGGCGTCCGCCTCGCGTGCAGTCGCGCCACTGTAGGCCGATAGGCCAGCCGCAATGGCGGCGACGAGGAAGAACCCCGGAATCGCTGCCCACTTCTTCCGCTGCGTCATTCGGTGAGACCAGTTGAAGTCCGACACCCTGCAGAACGCCCTGTCATGTGAAACTTTTCACAAAGTCAGGGCAGATACGAGACCAAAGAAAGCCACGCCGCGAAAATCACGCAAGTCGTTGCGGCATCACGCGGAACACGGCTCACACCGGTCCGAACCCAAGTCCAATTGTCACAGCACACTTCCCCAGCCGGGTCCGAATTGATGCGGACCCTCCGCGCGCTCAACGGGTCGCTACGGCTCGCGCCGCGGCGGAGATGCTGGCCGCGGATGAGATCGTGACTGGAGGCAAGAACGTCGGCAGGAGAGAAAACGTTGCCAGCGGGGCCTGAATGAGCCGCACTGGCCAGTAGCCGCCAAAGACGAAGCGATCTGCGCCAAGCGTGCGAAACAGGTGCTCGAGGTGATCCTCGGGCGGCCCCCAGACCCAGGCGAAATCCCAGAAAAGCCGATTCTGCTCAGATGGGGTCAGGGACCAATGTGTTTCCTCGATCAGGTCCCGTCCGGCGCCGCTCACGATCACGTACGCCCTGGTGTCCGTGCGGACACAGGCACGAATGTGCGCAGCGGTCAGATCGCCGACGCCATCCATCGGGTGCCGCTGCCGCAGGTCCTCGAAGCGCACCGTCAGCTGTACCACCAGCCCTCGGTCGGCACAGGCGCGGACGACGCTGGACAATGCCGACGAGGTGGCGCCAATCCCGAGTTGCATCGGATAGAGGCGCACCGATGGTGCACCGTGCCCGACCGCGTCGTCGAGGAGTTCCTCCCAGCCAGGCCAGTCGGGCCGGACGGTCGGCGATGGCAGCAGCACATCGGCATGCGGCGCGACCTGCGCATAGAGCCACGCATTGGCCGGTTCAGGGTCGCGGTGCCAGACGGATGGCAACGAACCAACCCATGCCTGACCGATCCGTTCGCGGTCAAGCACGCGCACCAGCACGTCCGCATCCGGATGCGGAAGCTCTCGAAACGGGTACGCCCCGATCCACGCGCTGACGTCGACTGGGACACGAAGCGTGCTCATAGGCCAGGAAAGCTGTTTGGAGGGAAGATGCGCGTCGCGTTGCGCCAGCAGATGTCATCCAACGCGCCATCCGGCAGACCGATGCCTTCGAGCGCCTGCAGTTTTGCGAGGCCGGTGCAGAGCGTGAGATCTGCCGCCCACAGCAGCCGGCGCGGTCCGATCGCATCGATGTAGGCGTCGAGCATGCCGCGATCCACGCCACTGCCACTCGTGTCGGGATAGACGTTCGGCACATCCCTGATCACGTTGATCGTGTGCGCCCAGTCGCCACCGCCGCCGATGTGCGCCAGGATGAAATTCGTGTCAGGATGACGAGTCGCGAGCCGCACCAGTTCAACCGCATCACTCGCTTCCTGCATTCCCCACTCGCGCTGCCGGTGCTGCCAGACGTGATGAAGCACCGGCAGCCCGCGCTTGCCCGCCTCGGCTGCGATCGGATCGACGAGTGGGTCGTCCGCGCGTCGACTGGCACTGAGCTTCACGCCGATGGCGCCGCCTGCGACGCCGCGGGCGATTTCGGCGAGCGCATGGCCGGTGTGATTCGGGTTCACGTGCACGAATGCCCGCACACGCGATGGCTGATCGAGCGCGATGGCATACATGGCGTCGTTC
>CAYMQV010000203.1:1157-8338 GCA_964392395.1 uncultured Gemmatimonadaceae bacterium | reverse complement strand
ATCCATACACGCCGGCACGGGCTATCTCGACGATGTGGTTGCCGACGCCGCGCATGCGTGGCAACCGATCGCGCAGCAGAAGCAGATTCGCCTTTCCGTGCCAGCGCTCGAGGAGGCGCAGGCACCGATCGATCCGGTCTATCTGGAGCGCCTGATCGGCATCCTCCTCGACAACGCCATCCGGTATACTCCGGCCAATGGATCGGTCGAGGTCAGCGTCACGATCTCGGACGGTGCCCCCCTGGTGCGGATTGCGGATACCGGGATCGGCATTTCGACGGAGGAAGGGACGCGGGTCTTCGAACGTTTCTATCGTGGGACGAGTGCGCGCGCGATGTCGCCCGATGGCAGTGGCCTCGGCCTCCCGATCGCGCGCTGGATCGCGCAGGCACACCAGGCAACGCTCGAACTCACCATGAACGCCGGAGGTGGCACCGTCGCGACGGTGAGGTTTCCTTCGTCGGCAACACGACCCGTCCCCGCGTCGCTGATCACTACCTCGTGAAGTTCCCCCTGGCTATTCGTCCCGATTTCCGCTTCCGTCATGCAATCTGCAGTACAGCTGTTCATGCGCTGGTCACGAGTGTTGCCGCTGGCGGCGACGGGATGGCTCCCGCTGTGCGTGGTCGAGGGCCAGACGGAGCGTTCCAACGCGATTTCGGCAGCACAGCGGACGTTCTCGCTGGCTGACGCGGCAGGGCTCGCGCGACGGCAGCATCCGTTGCTTTCGGCAGCGGGTGGCAGGCGACAGGTCGCGACAGGCGGTGCGCGCCAGGAGAGCGCCTTTCTGAATCCCGTCTTCGAATGGCGCAAGGAGAACTACGGCAGTCCGTTGCCGCGCGATGAGTTTCTCAGCGCGACGCTCCCGGTCGACGTGTACGGTCGTCGCGTTGCCCTGCGCTCCGCCAGCGGCCTCGCGGCGGCCCGCGCCCGGTCGGACTCGTCGACCAGTGCGCGGAGCATTGAATTCGAGGTGGCCCGCGCCTACTGGCGCACGGCTCTCGCGTCGGCGCTTCGCCAGGCCGCTGCCGACCAGCGGGCGCGTCTCGACACCATCGCGCGCATCGAATCAGAGCGCGCAGCCCAAGGCGCGGTGTCCAATGGCTCTGCCTTACGCGCGCGGCTGGAGGCGGATCGCGCGCGACTGACCGATGCCGCAGCGCGCGCCGAGTTCGAACGGGCGCGCGCCGATCTGGCGCGGGCACTGGCGGTGCCGTTTGACAGTGTCCCGGCACCCACGGACCAGTTGCGCGTCGATGCCGCGGCCGTGGTGCCACCGCTGGCGGAGCTGTTGACACTGGCGCGTGCGCGGCGCTCGGAGCTCAGCTCCGCACGGTCGCGGGCGCAGGAAGTGACGAAGCGACAATTCGCCGAGCGATTGGGTTCACTGCCGGCGCTGGGCATGCAGGTCGGGAGCAAGCGGACCTCGGGGTTTCAGACCGGCACCATGCAGGTCGGTGTGTCGATCCCGCTCTTCGATCGCAACGGCGGCAATCGCGAACGCGCGCAGGGCGATGTGCGGATCGCGGCCGGCGAACTGCGCGCCGCCGAAACGGCGATCGACGCGGAGGTGGCCGGTGCATACCACGCGTACAGCACGCTCCTCGTCGAGTACGCCCTCGCTGTCGGCACTGATCGCACTGGCATGAGCGACATCGATGCCCGGGGTACGACCGTCGCCGGGATCGCCGTCACCGCATACCGCGAAGGCGCCATCCCGCTCTTCGAGCTGCTCGACGCGCAACGCGTTCGTGCTGACATCCGGATCGCGGCATTGCATGCGGCGGCCGACGTACAGATGGCCCGACTTGATCTCCTGCGCGCGATTGGCCTGCCGATCGACAGCGCACGCTTCCTTTTGCCGACGCAATGAACATGGCTGGAACGCTCGCTCCGCATCCTCGCGCGTCACGCGCCGAAGCGCCCCGTATTGCACCGATCCTCGCCTGCGTCCTGATCGTCGCCTGCGGTCGTGCCGAGGCACCGCCATCCGTGGCCACCCCGCCGGCCGGTGCGATCCAGCGGGACACGGCATTCCTGACGCCAGAATCCCTGGCAATGTCGGGTGTGACCGTGCAGCCAGCAGTGCGTATGGCGTGGCGGGATGCGTGGCAATTGCCGGCCCGCCTGGTGCTCGACCCGACGTCGACGCAGGCGCTCGGGTCGATCGTCGAGGGACGGGTCACACTGGTGCGCGTGCAACCTGGCGATCGCGTTCGCCGCGGTCAGGTGCTGGTCACCATTCACAGTCACGAACTGACGTCGGCACATAACGCGCTGCAGCAGGCGCAGGCGGGTCGCACCGAAGCGGACAATACGTCGCAGCTGGCGGCGACGGCGGCGGCGCGCGCGGAGCGGCTGTATGCGGCGCAAGCAGGCTCGCTGGCGGAGCTCGAGCGCGCGCGCGCCTCCCGCACGGCGGCGGAAGCCGGACAGCGGCGCGCCGCGGCCGAGTACGAACGTGCCGCCGAGATGGTGTCGCATCTGCGTCCGCCCGGTGCCATGCAGACGGGGATCGATCCCGAAGATGTCCTGGTTCGCGCGCCATTCGATGGCGTGGTCGTGGCGCGGCATGCGGAGCCGGGTTCGGTGGTGACGCCAGGGGCATCGCTGGTGACGGTGAGCCGCACCGGCGAACTGCTGCTGGCGCTCCATGTACCCGAGGCGGCCCTCGCTGCGGCGCGCCTCGGCTCCGACGTGCAGTTCGTGGTGCCGGCCTTCCCGGGGCGTGCGTTTCGGGCGCGTGTGACGCGTGTGTCGCCAACGCTCGATTCACTGTCGCGGACGGCCGAAGTGTTTGCCACGGTCGACAATCGCAGCGGTGAACTGCGCGGAGAAATGACCGCCGCCGCCGAGGTCTTTGGCCTGGCGCGAGACAGCGTGACAGCGGTCCCGATCAGCGCGATTCAGGATCTCGAAGGCGATACGATCGTGGTCACTGGCGTGCCGCGTGCCGGCGGCATGCTGCTGGAAGCGATGCGTGTGCGCGTCGGGCGCCGCGCTGCCGGCATGGCGGAGGTGAAGAGCGGTATCAGCGCGGGCGCACCCATCGTGGCGGGCGCCGCTGCGGTTGCCCGCGCCGAAATCCTGCGGCAGCGCGATGCGCGCGCGGCCGCGGAAGAGGGCAGTCCGCAGTGAAGCGAGTCATCGAGTTCGCGCTCCGGCAGCGTGGTGCGGTCACGTTCGGCGTTGGCCTGTTGCTGCTCTTCGGCCTGTTCTCGCTCTCGCGCATTCCATTCGACGCGTTCCCCGATCTGACTGGCGTGCGCGTGGATGTTGCAACCGCCGCGCCCGGCCTGGCACCCGAGGAAGTCGAGCAGTTGGTGACGTATCCGCTCGAGTCCGCGCTGATGGGATTGCCGGGCGTGACGGGGGTTCGGTCCGTCTCCAAGTCCGCGCTGTCGCTGATCACGGTACCGTTTCCTGACGGCACCGACATCTACTTCGCGCGGACGCTGGTGCAGCAGCGACTGACCGAGGCCAAGGGAGCGCTGCCGTCAGGGGTGGAGCCGCAGATGGGGCCCGTCTCGACGCCGATGGGTGAGCTGTATCAGTACACCGTGTCGAGCGACTCGATGTCACTGGCCGAATTGAAGGCGCTGCACGACTACACCATTCGGCCGCGACTGCGCACGGTGGCGGGCGTGAGCGAGGTGAACACCTGGGGCGGAGAGATCGAGCAGGTACAGGTGGTGGTGGATCCCGCCAGGCTGGCCGCGCGGAACCTGACACTGGCGGATGTGCACCGGGCGCTGGCGGCCAACAATCTCTCGTTCGGTGGCGCATATCTCGAAAGCGAAGGCACACGATACACCGTGCGCGGCGTCGGCCGGTTTGCAACACCGGCCGATATCGCCCTGGTGGCCATTGCCTCGCCAGGCGGCGTTCCGGTGAAGATCGGCGATGTGGCGGTGATCGAGCAGGGGGGCATGCAGCGCTACGGTGCCGTGACTGAGAATGGCACGCACGAAGTGGTGGCTGGCATGGTGCTCAAGCTGCAGGGTGAAGATTCGAAGAAGTTGATCGATGCGGTGCAGCGGCGACTCGACGAAATTCGTGCCGCGTTGCCAAAGCACGTCCGGATCACCCCGTTCTACGATCAGACGGAGCTCGTCGGCCGTACCACGCGCACGATCACCAGGAACCTGATCGAGGGCGGGCTGCTGGTGATCGTGGTGCTGTTCGTCTTCCTCCGGAACGCGCGTGCGTCGCTGATCGTCGCCTCCGTGATCCCGCTCTCGATGCTGGTCGCGTTCGGCGGCATGTACGTCTTCGGCTACTCCGCCAATCTGATGTCGCTGGGCGCACTCGATTTCGGCCTGATCGTGGACGGCGCGATCGTGATGGTCGAAAACTTCGTGCACCGACTCGAAAAGGCGGAGCATGACGGTGTCAGCACGGTCACGTACGCAGAGCGATTCACGCTCTTCCGCGACGCGGCTATCGAAGTCGGCCGCCCGGTGCTGGTTGGCATTGCGATCATCGTGGCGGTCTACATCCCGATCTTCGCACTCGAGGGGATGGAAGGACGGATGTTCAAGCCGATGGCGTTCACCGTGGTCTGCGCGGTGCTTGGTTCCCTGCTGCTGGCGCTGGTGTTCGTCCCTGCCGCGTCGCTGACACTGCTGCGGCATGTTGCAGCGGCGCCAAGGCCGGTCGAGGTGCGCCTTCGCGACCGGTACCGGCGCGCCCTCGAATGGACCTTCGGTCGCGGCACACCGATTGTGGTCACGGCAGTGCTGATGGTGGTCGGCGCGGTGTACTCGCTCAGCCACATCGGCAGCGAGTTCATGCCGAAGCTCGATGAAGGGGCCATCCTGATCAACACCCGGCGCACGCCAAGCGTCTCACTCGCTGACGCCAACAAGTTGTCGCTGCTGGCTGAAAAGGTCGTCGGCAAGTTTCCCGAAGTGCAGACCGTCGTCACCAAGGTCGGTCGTCCCGATCTGGCCACCGAAGCGATGGGGCTGTTCGAAGGTGACCTGTACGTCATTCTCAAGCCGCGTGACGAGTGGACGACGGCCGATGATCCTGACGGATTGGTGGCCGCATTCGATTCCGCACTGAAGGTCGTGCCGGGGCTGTGGGTGTCGTTCACGCAACCGCTGGCGATGCGACTCGACGAAGCCGAAAGCGGTATTCGCACCGATCTGGGCATCAAGGTGGTCGGCCCGGATCTCGAGCAGAACGGACTGATCGCGGCCCGGATCCGACGGGTTCTGGCCTCGACGCCTGGCAGTGCCGACGTGGCGGTGGAAGTGAGCGAAGGCACGGGACAGGTGCGGATCACTGCGCGGCGTGATGCGCTGGCGCAGTTCGGCCTCTCGGTGGCCGATGTGCGTGATGCGGTGAACCTGGCGCTCGGTGCAGAGACGGCGACCGAGATCGTCAAGGGACCGCGACGGATCGGCGTGGCGGTGCGATACCCGGATGCACAACGCAACGATCTGACGGCGCTGTCGCGACTCACTGTCCGGTCGGCGTCCGGTGCGCTGGTGCCGCTGTCGTCGATCGCCGACGTCGAGCCCGGAACAGGTCCGGAGCTGATCGGCCATGAGGATGCGCAGCGGAGAACGCTGGTGCTTTCCAACGTGCGTGGGCGCGACCTGGGCGGATTCGTCTCCGAGGTCCAGACTCGCGTGGCGAAGGAGGTGGTGTTGCCGGGCGGCACCTTTCTCGAATGGGGCGGGCAGTTCGAGAACCAGCAGCGCGCCATGAAGCGCCTCGAGCTGGTGGTACCGCTGGCGCTGCTGCTGATCGTCGGGCTGCTCTACTTCTCGTTCCGCGACGTCTGGCACACCGCGCTGATTCTCACCAACGTGCCCTTTGCGCTGGTCGGTGGAGTGGCCGCGCTCTGGGTGCGCGGCCTGAATCTCAGTCTGTCCGCCAGCGTCGGCTTCATTGCGCTGTTCGGCATTGCCGTCCTCAACGGTGTCGTCCTCATCTCGGCCATCAATGCGCTCCGGGTGTCGGGGCGATCGGTCGAGGATGCGGTGCGACAGGGCGCTGCCGATCGGTTGCGGCCAGTCATCATGACGGCGCTGGTGGCGAGCCTCGGTTTCGTCCCGATGGCGCTGTCGACATCACCCGGCAGCGAGGTGCAGCGGCCGCTCGCCAGCGTGGTGATCGGTGGTCTGCTGACGTCCACCGCGCTGACCCTGTTCGTGCTGCCGCTGCTGTACCGGGCGCTTGGGCTGTGGCGGGAGCGTCGCGGCCACCTGCCGCATGTCGCTGCAACCGTCCTGCCAGTGGCAGCGTGACGGAATACCGGGCAGATCCTTCGTGAGCCGTCGGCTCATGGTGCCGGCGGTGGTGCCGGCGGTGGTGCCGGTGGTGGAGTCGGCGGCGGAGTCGGCGCCGTCACCACCCGGTCCTTCACGGCGGCCCAGGTCGGACACTGCGGCGTGGGCCCGCGCTGCGGCGCAGACTCGCTGCGGCTGAGCGTATCCACGACGGCCATCACTTCGGTGTCAAAGATCAGCTCGGCACGCTCCGGAATCACCGGCGGCCGCCCGGCGTCGCCGTAGGCGAGGGGGAAGGGAATGAACAGGCGCCGCTGCCCGCCCACCCGCATCCCTTCGAGGCCCAGATCCCAGCCGGCGATCACGCGGCGCAGGCCGAGGGGAAAGCCGATCGGCGTGCGCGGTGTGCCGTTCGGCATCGTGTCACGGGAGGAGTCGAACTTCGTCCCGTCGCGGAGCCAGCCGGTATAGTGCACGAAGACGCACTGCTTCGAGCCCAGTGCTGGTCCGGTGCCCACGATCCCATCGATGTAACGAAGCGCCAGCGCGATCTGCTCCGGGCCGGCCATCGGTGGTATCGATGTCGGCAGACTGGGGACAACCGGCACGATCGGCACGACGGGCTGATGGCGACAGGCGACGAGGAGGGTGGCAACGACGACGGTGAGTGCGAATCGCATGCGCGACAACGTAGAGGCCTGTGGTCACAGCGTCTACGCTTTCCATGATGCGGAGACCAATCTGCGTCCTCACCGCCGCGGGTGCTTGATTCCGCTCCCTCGCGTCTGGAATGGCATGTTTCGCCGTGACGGAAAACGCGACATTCCGCCCGCCGGAAATCGGACGAATGACGGACAGAATCGTCATTCTTCGCGTTTTGTGCTCTTCGGGGTGGTCGCACGGTCACGGCTGTGTAGTTTCCGGGACTCTTTCTTGGTG
>CAYMQV010000203.1:0-1057 GCA_964392395.1 uncultured Gemmatimonadaceae bacterium | reverse complement strand
GGCGGGTGTGCTGGCGGATCTGCGCGAGATCATCGTCGATCTCAGCCATTCGCGTGGGCTGATCTACCAGCTGACGCTCCGCGACATCCGTGTGCGATACAAGCAGGCCGTGATGGGTTTCGCCTGGGCGATCCTGTCGCCGCTGCTGATCGTTGGCGCCGGCACGGTGCTGCGGGTTGCGATGCTGCGCATGTCGGGGCAGCAGTTCGCCGCAATCGATGCCGGCGGGATTGCACTCAAGGGAGTGATGTGGGGTTTTTTCGCCTCGACGCTGAGCCTGGGGACGACCGCACTCTCCGGTAATCCGAATCTGATAACGAAGGTCTACTTCGCGAGGGAAGTGCTGCCATTGTCGGTTGTACTGGCTGGAGCATTCGACGCCCTTGTCGGCGCGGGGGCGGTGGCGATCGTTCTTCCGCTGACCGGGTGGCGGCCGACATGGGCCGTGCTCTGGCTTCCTTTCCTTGCCGTGATTCTGTTCACCTTCACGCTGGCGATCGTTCTCGCGGTCAGCTGCGCGAATCTTTTTTATCGGGATGTGCGATATCTCGTGCAGGTGCTGGTCAGTTTTGGCATCTTCTTCGTGCCGGTGTTCTACACCCCCGCCATGCTGGGCGCGCGCTGGATCGGTCCGCAGATGGCGAATCCGCTGGCCGCCGTTCTTGAAGGCGCGCGGCTGTCGGTCATGGACGGGCACAATCTGTCGGTGTCGCTCCCCAGCGCCACCGACGGTGTCCTGCTCTGGAGTCCGCTGTATCTCGTGTCCAGCGCCGGCACGGCGGTGCTGATGCTCGCCATGGTGGCGGTGATATTCCGGCGTGCGCAGTTTCGCTTTGCGGAGTACGTCTGATGGGCGTGACCACTCCACAGATCACGTTCGACGGCGTCTGGAAGAAGTTCCGTCGCGGCGAAGTCCACAATTCACTGCGCGATCTGCTGCCAGCGCTCACGCGTCGGGCCTTCAAGGGTGAGTTTCTGCGCCCCGATCTTGCAGCCAGCGAATTCTGGGCACTGCGTGACGTGTCCTTCTCGGTGCAGCCTGGTCAGACGCTGGGCA
>CAYMQV010000202.1:6193-8410 GCA_964392395.1 uncultured Gemmatimonadaceae bacterium | reverse complement strand
TGACCGACGGGCACCCGCGGCTGTCTGGCCCGCGACGGCAATCCCGTTGACGACATTCAGCAAGCATGCAGCGGCCATCCCTGCCCGATCACGAGTGGATCTCCTGCCTGGGCGTCGACGATCTCACCCCTGCGTGGCTCGCAGCACTCGGAACCCGTAGCGTTTCGGGCCCGACAGTTTTATGCTCCATCAAGCCGAACTGCCTGGACCACACCGAGCCCATCGCCGTTGCCGAAGGATCCGAACCCATCAGCCCGTTCGACGCGGCCCGCCGAGGTGGTTCAGACGCCCCTGCTGCAGGGCACCGTCCGACTGGCCGCACATGGCATCGCGAAAGTTCTCGGTGATCTCGAGGCACGCATCCTCGAGGCGATGTGGGCGCTCGGCGTGCCTGCGTCCGCAAGAGTCGTCCACGAACGGATCGCGGCCGAGCACGCCGTTTCGCCGCTGACGACGATCACCGTGCTCAACAAGCTGGTGACGAAGCGCGTGCTGACCAGACTCAAACGCAACGACCTTTATCACTACGCGCCGATTCTGTCTGAGTCTGCCTTTCGGGCGCTGGTCTCGCGGCGCGTGGTCGAAGGAATCCTTTCGTTCGGTCCAGAGGCGGTGGCCAGTTCGTTGGTGGATGTGTTGGCGGAGCAGAATCCGGAGCAGTTGGAAGAACTGGGCCGCCTGGTACGTCGTCGTCTGCGCGAACAAGGCTGACGGACGGCAGACAGACAGATGGCAACGACCGCATCGTTCCTTGCGCCACCCATGCGCGACCGCGAGCAGCGCCACCGTCGTGTGGTGCTTGGCGGAGTCGGCGGGCTGGTCCTGCTTAGCCTGAGTCCGATTTTCGGGCATCATCTTTCGGCGCGCGTCGATGCTGCCGTCATTGGACAAGATCATCTCTGGGGGATGTGCCTGATCGCGCTGCACCTCCTGGTCGCGCCGATTCACTCCGCGTTTCACGGCTTGCTCGTCGCCGGATTGGGGTATGCGATCTGGGATCGCGGTCGGGCGTGGCTCCGGGTACGTCGGGCGCTGTCATGGCTGCCCGTGCCGGCCTCGGCTGTCGCCCACGCCAACCTCGATACGAGCCTCCGCCGCGCCGGGCTGACGCGCGGGCAGGTACGTGTCGTGGACGGTTTACCGAATCCGGCGTTCACGGCGGGCTTTCTTCGGCCCATGGTGTTCATCTGTCGCACGCTGCCTGAGACGCTCAGCACCGCAGAACTGACTGCGGTTTTCCAGCATGAGGCACGACACGTTCGCCAGCGCGATCCTCTTCGGCTCTCCTTGCTGCGATTTCTGGCGTGTACGCTTTTCTGGATTCCGGCGTTCCGCCGGCTCGCCGCCGATGTGGCCGACGAGACCGAGATTGCCGCAGACGACGCCGCGGCACGCGAGAACCCCCTCGCGCTGGCCTCTGCCATCCTGGCCCTGGCGCAGTGGCGGGATGTGTCGCGTCGCTCGTCGTTCAATCGCCTGAGTGCGGGCGATGTGACCGGGTTGATGAGCACCGGCGGTCGCCGCGCGGCCGGTGGCTTCGATACGTTGCTCGAACGGCGGATTCGCCGGCTCGCCGGTGAGTCAGTCCCGGTGGCAACGCGCCTGACTCGGCGTTCACTGCTTGGCGCTGCGCTGATGCTCGGACTCGTGTGGGGCTCCGGCGTCATCGTTGCTCATCCGATGCCGGGGATGGCCCACGCGCCAGGCGTCGCGCACTGCGAGCACCCCGATGTGAGCGCGCTTTGGCACCTGTTCTGTCTCCGGGAGGCGGCGCGAAGCGTCACCGGAGCGGTCGAGTGTCCGCACGGTCATTCCCAGTAACGCGCGTGGCGCGCGACGGAATCATTGACGGCGAGTCGCGGGTGCTTTACTCTTCGTAAAATGCTACGGTCGTCGGTTACAGCCTGGTGCCTCACGTGTGGTATGCGCATCCACGTCGCGGTGGCCGGTCACCGATGACGCACCGCCTGGTGCCGCCCCCGGAATTCCTCGTTTCCGCGTCTCGGATCGCAGCCTGCTCAGTGCACGACGGGCTGATGCGCACTGGGCGCGGTGGGCGCGTGAGGTCGCATTGTGGCCGCGCCGTTCGTCTGTTTCTGTTCGCCCTCGCGGTACCGTCGGGTGCACACGCGCAGATGCGTCCGTTGCACTCATCTCCTGGTGCTGGCGTCATGGTCGATGTCGCACCGGGTGATGTCGCGCCGGGTGATGTCGCGC
>CAYMQV010000202.1:0-6093 GCA_964392395.1 uncultured Gemmatimonadaceae bacterium | reverse complement strand
GCTGGCGTCATGGTCGATGTCGCACCGGGTGATGTCGCGCCGGGTGATGTCGCGCTTCGCGCTGTGCGCCTGACGATTTCCGAGGGACCGGACCGCGGCGATGCGTCGATTGTGCTGCTGCAGGCTGATGGCAGCGTGATGGCGCCTTTCGCGCCGTCTGATTCGCGGGCTTCCACATCACAGTCCACGTCTGGTGCGGAGTCCGACACTGCTGCAACGCACCACGATCCGTCATTGATGCCCGAGTCCGACGATGATGACGCGTTCGGGTCGGAGTCGCCGCTGTACGCTGCGGTCCGATGGCTGCAATACATCGGGTTGCTGACGGTCATCGGATGCACGGCGTTCGGCACGCTGGTCATCGGCTCCATGGTGCGGTCGCACCCGGTGGATGCGGGTTTCGTTCGCGATGCTCGGATACGGGCCACGCGTATTGCGCTGAGTGGCGTGATGCTCGTCATGCTGTCGGCCGGGCTGCGCCTGGTGGCACAGCTCTACGCGATGCACGGGACAACCGCCGCATTCACGTGGACCAACGTCGCGAGCATGCTGCGTGACACATCGTGGGGAACGGGTTGGCTGTTGCAGATCGTGGCCGTGATTCTGACCGGCGTCGGCGTCGCCATGGCCGCGCGGCAGTCGCGCAGGGCACCGGCGGATCCAGATCTCGCACGGCGCGCACCGTGGCCGTGGTGGGGCTGGTCTGTCGCGACGCTGGGCGCGGTGGCGCTGGCCTTCACGCCCGGCCTCGCCAGTCACGCTGCGTCGGCGCCGAGATTCAGTGTACTCGCAATGGTTGCCGACGGGCTCCATGTGCTCGGTGCTGGCGGGTGGTTGGGCAGCCTGTCGGTCGTGGTGCTGGCTGGCATTCCGGCGGCGTGGGTGCTGCCGGAGGACTCACGGGGTAGAGCGGTTGCCGATCTCGTCAACGCGTTTTCGCCGACGGCACTGGTGTTCGCGGGCATCGTCGCGACGACCGGTGTGTTCGCGGCGTGGTTGCACGTCGGATCGGTCAGTGCACTGTGGATGACGACCTACGGCCGGATCCTGCTCGCGAAACTCGCAGTCGTATCGCTGGTGGCGGGCACGGGGGGGTACAACTGGCTGCGCGTGAAGCCGGCACTCGGAACCGCGCTTGTGGCGCCGCGTATCAGGCGCACGGCGTCGATGGAAGTGCTCATCGGCCTCATCGTACTGATCATCACGGCGGTCCTGGTCGCGACCCCTGCTGGCGCGGACCTGCAGATGTAGTCACCACGTCAATGGTACCACCGAAGTGCCGATGTCGCCCATGCACCAGCGTTGCGTGTTCCATTCGGGAACCCGCGGTGCATCTCCTTGCAGACTTTCTCAGGAACGGTCATGTCCTCCATTTCACGAATCGCAGTGCGCGCACGATTCAGTCGTCCGAGAGCCGGGCTGGTATTCCTGCTGGCGCTCGTTGCCACGCCGGCCTACGCGCTCTTCCACGCGGTCCTGCGCTCCTCCGCGCCATCCGCTGGCGCGACCGTGGCTGAGTCGCCGCGTGAGCTCCGGCTCACGTTCAGCGAAGCCATCGAGATGCCCTTCACACGTGTCACCGTGCTGGCCGGCGGTCGGGATACAGTGGTGACCGGACGGATCGCGCATGACTCCAGCGCGCACCAGATTCTGGTAGTGCCCATCACGACGTCGCTGAAGCCAGGATCCTATACGGTCAAGTATCGCGTCGCGGGACACGATGGCCACCCGATGGGCGGGTCGTACGTCTTCACCGTCGGTGGCCGGAAGTAGGCAGTCGCTTTTCCCCATCGAGGTTTGTCTGCGACGACCTCAGAATCCGCGCAGCCCATTTCACATCGGAGATCCACCATGTCGACCAGCCGAGCGCTATCTGCGCTTTTCAACCGCGCATTGCGTGTGCTGCCACACACTGTCGCGACTGCCTTGCTGGTGCTCGCATCAGTGTCGGACGCGCACGCGCAAGGCATGACACACCCGATGCCTGGCGCAGCGTCGCCGGTGTCGGCCCGTGCCGTCGAGGCAACGATCCGCGCTCTTTTCGCAGCCGCTGAGCGCAATGACTACGCCGCGCTGGATACGCTCTACGCCGGCGACAGCCTGACCGTGATCGAGGGCGCCGGCATCAATCGCGGTTGGTCCGACTACCGTGACCATCATCTGATGCCTGAGATGAAGGAGATGAAGAACTTCCGCTACCGTCCCAGTGAGATCATGGTGCATGTCGCCGGTGACATGGCGTGGGCGGAGTTCCGATACGCCCTGCAAGCCGACGTCAAGGGTCGCGCGGTCGACGTCGTGGGCCGCGGTACCGCAATCCTGACGCAGAAGATGCCGAAGCGCGCTGGCGATACGGCGGGGCAGTGGGTGGTCCGTCATACGCAGACGAGTGCGCGTCCCCGCCGCCCTGCTGATCCGGCGATGCCGTGAGTCGTGTGACGGTGTTTGCACCTCCGGTGTCCGTTCGTGTTGCAGTGAATGTCAGCCGCGTTCGGCAGCGATCGGTCGCGTTGGGCCTCCTCCTCGTCACCGCCCTTGGCGGCTGCGCGCGTGCGAGGCCCCGCGATGGTTTTTCGGATGTTGATCGTCTGGTGCGTGCGCGCACTGGCACGGGAGCATTCTGGAGCAGCGACTCCGCCGCGGACGCCGCGGCAGCGGACACCGTTCGGGCACTGCTCGCCACCGAGTTGGGCGCAGAGCAGGCGGTGCGTGTCGGGCTGCTGGCCAGCCGCGACCTGCAGGCGACGTATGAAGCGCTTGGCATTGCGCGTGCTGAGGTGGTGCAGGCGGGGCTGATCCGGAACCCCGTGCTGACGCTCGAGCGGATCAACAGCACCGGACCCGGCGAATTCGGACTGGCGCAGACGTTCGTCGACATCCTCCAGCGTCCGATGCGGAAGCGGCTCGCCAGCGCGGAGTTCGAGCTGGCGAAGGTGCGTGTCGCCGACGCGGTCTACCAGCACACGACCGAAGTCCGGTCTTCCTTCTATTCGCTGGTCGCGGCGGAACAGCGTGCCGATCTGCGGCGCGCGATCGCACGGTCCGTCGGTGCCTCCGCCACCGCGGCGATGGCCATTCGTGCCGCCGGAAACCTGCTCGATGTCGAGTTGGCGACCGAGTTGGCGCTCGCCGAGCAGTCGCGGGCTGATGCGATCGAGGCCAACGCGGAGGCGGTGGTCGCGCGAGAGAAGCTGGTTCGGGAGATGGGCGTGGCAGCCGCCGGCACAACGTTGCAGGTGGCGGCGCGGCTTCCTGCGTTGCCGGGTGCCGAGTCGTCAGTGGATTCCCTCGTCGCGCTTGCCGTGCGCAGCCGCCTGGATCTGATCGGCACGTTCGCCGCCATCGAGGTAGCGGGTCGCTCGCTCGGGCTGACGAATCGGTTCCGATTGCTGTCGGACGGATCGATCGGTTGGAACGGCGAAAGTGATCGCGGGAAAGATGTGCAGCAGGGACCGACCATTTCGGTGGCGATCCCGTTGTTCGACCGCGGTCAGGCGGCGTCGGCCGCGGGCCGCGCCCGCCTGCGGCAGGCCTCCGCACGGCACGAGGGACTCGCGATCAGCGTTCGCTCCGAGGTACGCGGCGCCGCTGCCCAGACGGCCGCGATGCGTGCTCGGGCGGAAGTGTATCGCACGCGGATCGTCCCGCTACGAAACCGCGCGTTGCAGGAGACGCTGTTGCAGAACAACGCGATGGCGGTCAGTGTCTTCACGGTGCTGCTGGCGAAGCAGGCACAGATCGAAGCTGGCGTTGGTTACGTGTCAGCGCTGCGAGATTACTGGCTGTCACGCGTCGAACTGGAACGCGTCGTCGGTACCGTGTTGCCGAGCGCGCCCGTGGTCGACGTACCGATTGAGCGGGATATCCTCGGTATCGACACGATGAGTGTCAACGGCCAGCGCTTGCCTCGAGACTCCGCAGGTGACGCCACGAAGTCTCGCGGCGACTCGGCAACGCCGATGAACCCCGCGAAGTCGATGAACCATGCCATGCCCATGAACCACGCGATGCCGATGCCGATGCCAGTGAAACCTTCGACCTCCAGAACGGGGGGTCCGCCCCGAACCGCCGCACCACGAGCCGCCCCGTCGACACCGGTCGGGAGCAAGCAGCGAGGCCGCGCGACGGCCACCGATTCCGCATCAACCAGAGTACCACGCCCATGAGTACACCAAAGTCAGAGCCCCGCGGCGTGCGCATCCCGCCGGATTCGGACGCAGTGACGCGACAGAGCGGGTCCGATTCGACCAGCGACACGCCGATGACGCGACGTGAATTGGTATCGCAGAGCGCCGCAGTAGTCGGTGGCCTCGCCCTGTTTGGCACGCCGGCGGGTGCCGCAACCCATTCTGCACGCACCAGCATCGGCACGGCATCATCACCGCTGCATCTCGCGCCGACGACCGTACCGCCAGACGTGTTGGCAGCCGGCACGCTGGCTCCCGGTGCGCCAGGCCGCGACTATCGCCCAGTGGTGGTTCCGAATGGGGCGACGCTGCCATTCCGCATCGTCGACGGCGTGAAGGTGTTTCATCTCATTGCCGAGGAATTCGAGCACGAGTTCGCGCCCGGACTGAAGGCACTGTGCTGGGGCTACAACGGGCGGACCCCCGGTCCGGTGATCGAGGCCGTCGAAGGCGATCGGGTGCGGATCTACCTCACCAACAAGCTGCCGGAAGCCACCAGCGTGCACTGGCACGGCTTGCTGGTGCCATCGGGTATGGACGGTGTGGCAGGACTCAGCCAGGCGCCGATTCCCCCGGGCGAGACGTTCAAATACGAGTACACGCTGCGCCAGCATGGCACGTACATGTATCACTCGCACCGTGACGAGATGGTGCAGATGGCGCTTGGGATGATGGGCATGTTCATCATTCATCCGCGCGCACCGGAGCGCGCCGGGCTGCGACGCGCGGATCGCGATTTCGTGCTCCTGAGCAGCGAGTGGAAGGTGTTGCCTGGTGCGCGTCGACCGGATCCGGTCGAGATGCTCGAGTTCAACGTGTTCACATTCAACGGCAAGTCGTTCCCCGCGACCGAGGCGATGGTCGTCGAGAAGAACGACTACGTGCGCATCCGGCTTGGCAACCTGAGCGCGATGAGTCATCACCCGATTCACATTCATGGCCATGCATGGCGCCTCGTGGCCACCGACGGCGGCCCGATTCATCCGGCGGGACAGTGGCCGGAAGTCTCGGTGCTCGTGCCAACGGGCACGACGCGGACGATGGAGTTTGTCGCCGACAATCCCGGCGACTGGGCGATTCACTGTCACATGTCACACCATACGATGAACCAGATGGGGCACAATGGTGGCGTGAACATGATCGGTGTGAAGGCGGCGCCGCTGGACGCCGCGGTGCAGAGTACACTCCCGGAGTACATGAGCATGGGCACCACGGGCATGGGCGACATGGCCGAGATGGGCATGGCGGTGCCGCGCAATTCCATCCCGATGCTGGGGACTGATGGACAGCACGGTTACATCGACATGGGCGGCATTCTGACCGTGCTCAAGGTGCGTGAGCGGGTGACGGCGGAATCGGCCGCGAGTTGGTACGAGAGTCCGCCGGGAACGCTTGCGATCGCGGCGACCGCCGCAGAGCTTGCCCGCGATGGTGTGAATGTTTCCTGAAGCGAATCATGCGTCGAGTGCGTGTTCGCTTCGGCGGCGGCCACGCGCTGGGTCGGTTCTTTCGGCCATCAGTATCGCAACGGGCATGCAAGCGGCGCGGAAATCCGAGCGGTCGTGAGCGGTGATCCCGCTGCTCCTCGGCATTCGGCAATTCGTCGAGAGGTCGTCTGGGTGCCTCTGCGTGCTGATACGCGGCCACTCTCGCATGTGGCGACGTACGCCTGTTTTCTCTTCTCGCATGTGCTCTGGCCGATCATTCTTCCGGCTCTCCGGGTCAGACACACCAGCTCCGCAGGGCGCGATTGCAGCCAGTGAAGCCTGCCTCCGAGGCGGCGAAACGACCCCAACGGCGTCACCCCAACGGCGTACTGGCAACGGCGTAACAGCACCTGCTTCACGCAAACCCCCTGTGTCAGGATAGTTGTCGCATCGCCGATGGGGTGATGTCGGCGATCTGA
>CAYMQV010000201.1:0-8424 GCA_964392395.1 uncultured Gemmatimonadaceae bacterium | reverse complement strand
GTGCAGTGTCTGCGGTGCGATTCTGCGGATCACTGTCGGCGCGACGACGCCGTTGACGAATCCCGCGATGACCCCGAGATACTCGACACCAGTGCGATCCGCGACGGTCGCGCCGGCAACGCCGGCCGGGAACCCCGGAATTCAACGCGTACCGGCGGTGACACCGGCGACGCTGGCGTCCGGAACGCCATATCCGTCGCGTCCGACGCCGTCCGTCTCGACATCGTCGCTTTCGGCCGCGACGGCTGCCCGACCCCTCGTTCCGCTGCCACCGCCATCTCCCGGCCAGATGGTCGGCTCGCCTGCACCAGCTCCGGCGGCGTCGATTCCGGCGCCCGTGTCCGGCGGTTCCGCGGGAGCGCCAAGACGCGTCATCAATCCCTTCCTGCGAAGCGACCCCATGACGCGTGCGAAACGTCTCGCGCGTGCGCTGGTCTCGGACATGGTGGCATACCAGCCGCAGAAGCGTGTCGAAGGGCTCAGCAACGGGACGCTCAAGCAGCTGTTCCGCGATGAGATCAGGAAGAGCTACGACGAGTATGTCGAGCAGGTCGGGCGTGATGTGGCGGAGTCGACGGCGTTCTTCCAGGACGCGTTGAACGAAGTGCTGGCGGAAGGGAATCGGGTCTTCTGAGCGGCGTCAGGCATGGAGAATGGCCTCGCTTCCGGCTAACTTGACTCTTGCGCAGTCGCGCTCCGAGCCGTCCTCCCGACCTCGGGCGGGCGGCTCACGTTTTTCTCATGGCTTCACCGGCACACATGGCAGACATCGCCCAGTTGATCACGCAACTCACCACCGACGCTGAGCGGCTCGACGAGCTGCGGAGGTATCTTTGACCTCGAGAGCCAGCGGGAGCGACTGATCGCGCTCGAAGCGCAGATGGCCGAGTCAAGTTTCTGGAACAACCAGGAACGGGCACAGGTGGTCGTGCAGCAGGTGAAGGTTTACAAGCAGTGGGTGGAACCGTTCGACAAGCTCTCGCGCGGTGTGGCCGAAGCACGGGAGTTGGCCGAACTGCTGCAGCTCGAGCCTGATGCCACCATGGAAGTCGAATTGGTGCGTGACGCTGGCACACTGCACGACCAGATCGCGGCCTATGAGTTGCGCTCGCTGCTGCGCGGCCCGGACGATCACCGTTCCGCACAGCTCGAGATTTCGGCGGGTGCCGGCGGGACTGAGGCGCAGGATTGGGCGCAGATGTTGCTGCGCATGTATACGCGTTGGGCGGAGCGTCGAGGATACGCGATTGAAGTGCTCGACCTGAGTGAAGGGGAAGAGGCCGGAATCAAGGGTGCTGTCCTCGAAATCTCTGGCGAATATGCGTACGGTTTCCTGCGGCCCGAAGCCGGGGTGCATCGCCTGGTGCGGATCTCTCCCTTCGATTCTCAGGCTCGACGGCACACCAGCTTCGCCTCGGTGTTCGTCTATCCGGTGGTCGACGAGGAAATCAACATCGAGATTCGTGATGATGACCTGCGCATCGACGTCTATCGCGCGTCGGGGGCCGGTGGTCAGCATGTGAACAAGACGTCGTCGGCCGTCCGCATCACGCACCTTCCGAGCGGCGTGGTCACGCAATCGCAGGCGGAACGGTCGCAGTTCAAGAACAAGGCGACCGCGATGAAGCAGCTCAAGAACCGGCTGTATCAGATCGAGGCGGACAAACAGGCGGCAGTCAAGGCAGCGCTGGACGCCGGGAAGGCGGATGTGTCGTTCGGCAGCCAGATTCGCAGTTACGTGTTTCAGCCGTACACGATGGTGAATGATCACCGGACCGAGCTGAAGATCGCCGATGTCGCCAAGGTCATGGACGGCTCAATCGACCCGTTCATCGAAGCGTACCTGAAGCAGGCCGGCGAACCGCCCGCAAAATGACCTCGCTGCTCCATTGGAACTCCACGACGTGAACAACGAAGAACTCAGCCAGGTGCTGCTCGATCGTCGCGCCTCGCTCGATCGCCTGGTCGCGAGTGGCGTGTCGCCGTTCGCATATTCATATGATCGTACTCACCTGACGACCAATGCGAGGGCACTCCTGAGCGACGGCGCCGATTCCGGTCCGCCGGTGCGGATCGCCGGTCGCCTGGTCTCGTTGCGCTCCAAGGGCCGGACGGCATTTGCGCACGTCAGCGATGCCAGCGGCAAGCTGCAGGCGTACTTCCGCAAGGACGACATGTCGGCCGCACAGTGGGCGATCTTCGAAGAACTGCACCTCGGTGACATCGTTGGTGTGAGCGGGACGCTGATGCGCACCCGTACTGGCGAGGTGACGGTGCAGTGCGCCGAGCTGACACTGCTGGCCAAGACGCTCCGCCCGCTGCCGTTCGCGAAGGAACAGGTCGTCGATGGCGAGACGAAGCGGTACTCCGGTTTCGCCGATCCGGAACAGCGGTATCGCCAGCGCTACGCCGACCTCGCCGTCCACCCCGAGGTGCGGGCGAATTTCTACGCGCGTGCCCGCATGACCACGGCGATCCGAGGGTTTCTGGATGGGTTGGGCTATCTCGAGGTGGAAACGCCCGTGCTGCAGCCACTCTATGGTGGCGCCGCCGCTCGTCCATTCACGACGCACCACAACGCGCTCGACATGCCGCTCTACCTGCGGATTGCGGATGAGCTGTATCTGAAGCGATTGATCGTTGGTGGATTTGATCGCGTGTATGAAATCGGGCATGACTTCCGAAACGAAGGCATCGACCGGACGCACAACCCGGAATTCACGATGCTCGAGTTTTATGAAGCCTATGCGGACTACACGGTCATGATGGATCGCGTCGAACAGCTGATCGTGGCCGCCGCCGCCGCCGTGCGATCCACACCGGGCATCGACCCGGACAGTGTTCCAGCGTTTGCCACCCCGTTCCGGCGCATCGAGTGGGTCCCGTCGCTCAGTGACGGCCTCGGTCGGGATGTCCTCGCGATGACCACGGCAGAATTGGTTGCGGCCGCAAAGGGATTGGGCGTTGAGAAGCCGAACACGCTCAGTCGGCCGAAGTTGATGGACGAACTCTTTCAGGCGCTGGTCGAACGGACCATCACCACGCCCACCTTCGTGCTCGACTATCCCGTCGAACTGTCGCCGCTGGCCAAGCCGAAACGGGGGAACCCTGCACTGACTGAACGGTTTGAACTTTTTGCCGATGGGCGTGAGATGGCGAACGCGTTCTCGGAACTCAACGATCCCATCGATCAGCGGCAGCGCTTCGAGGCGCAGGCGCGACTCAAGGCCGCCGGTGACGACGAAGCAACGGGCGTCGACGAGGACTACCTCCGTGCCATGGAATACGGCATGCCGCCCACCGGCGGCGTCGGGATCGGGATTGATCGGTTGCTCATGTATCTGACCGGAACGCAGCACATCCGCGACGTCATTCTCTTCCCCGCGATGCGCGCCGAATGAACCGACTCGAGATCGCCATCGCGTGGCGGTATCTCCGCAGTCGGCGCGGATCTCAGCTGTTGAGCCTCATCAGCATCATCGCGATGGGCGGTGTCGTGGTGGGCGTCAGTGCGCTGATTCTCGTTCTGGGGGTGATGAACGGACTGCAGAAGGACCTGCGCGACAAGATCCTCATCGGCAGTCCGGACTTGCGCGTGCTGACCCTCGGAGACGACCTCACGATGACCGACTGGGAGGCCACACTGACGAAGGTGCGGGCCCAGGCCGGTGTCGTGTCGGCGCAACCGTTCGTGCTCAAGGACGCGATCATCAGCAAGGGCAACGACTATGCGGAACCGTTGAAGGTCGTCGGACTGCCGGCCGCAGCACCTGGTGTGCCTGATGTGACGCAGATCCGGAAGTACACGAGGAGCGGCGACTTCTCCTTTCGTGCGCCCGACGACTCCTCTCGCGCAATTGTCATCGGGCAGCGGTTGGCGGAACGGCTGAATGCCTGGCCGGGCCAGACCGTGGTGCTGCTGACCATTCCCGGGCGGCTGCAGCTCTCCAATGCCATGGGCGGATTCGTGCCGGTGGTCCGGAAGTACGTGATCACGGGCGTGTTCGAAACCGGGATGTACGAGTACGACAGCGGCTATGCATACATGGAGCTGGCCGCGGCGCAGGACTTGGCAGGGCTCGGCGCGCGCGTGACCGGCATCGATGTCAGGACCCCTGATCGTTGGATGGCGCCCGTGGTGGCGCAACAACTGGCGACGGTGCTCGGTTTTCCGTACCGCACCATCGACTGGCAGGAGCAGAACCGATCGCTGTTTCAGGCGCTGAAACTGGAAAAGCTGGCGATGGGCGTGATCCTCCTGCTGATCGTCCTGGTGGCGGCGTTCAACATTGTCAGCACTCTCACGATGGTCGTGACGGACAAGACGCGCGAGATCGGCATCCTGAAGGCGATGGGCATGCCCGCGTCGTCCATCCGGCGGATCTTTCTCTGGCAGGGAGCTGCGATTGGCTTCGTCGGCACCAGCCTCGGGGTCGTCGTCGGCCTGCTCGGCGCGCTGGCGCTGACGCGGTTCCGGTTGATCGAACTCGATCCGGCGGTGTATTTCATCGATCGGCTTCCGATACAGATCGCGGTCGGGGACGTGCTCTGGATCACGGCCGCGAGTCTCGGGATTGCGATGCTCGCAACGCTCTGGCCCGCACGGCAGGCGTCGCGGTTGTTCCCGGTAGAGGCGATTCGCCATGAGTGAGGAAGGCGGTACACCGGTCCTTGAAGCGATTGATCTGGTGAAGGAGTATACGAGTGGTGACGGATCACGGCTCCGTATTCTGGACGGTGCGTCACTCACCATTCTGCGCGGCGAGATGGTGGCGATCATTGGTGAGAGTGGCGCCGGCAAGAGCACGCTCCTGCATATCCTCGGCGCTCTCGACCGCCCGTCATCGGGCGAGGTGCGCATCGCGGGCCGTGCCGTGCAGAGCGGGAGCGAGACTGGGCTGGCAGAGGTCCGCAACCGGTCCATCGGGTTCGTGTTTCAGTTTCACCATCTGCTGCGTGAATTCACTGCGCTCGAGAATGTGATGATGCCGCTGTTGATTGCGGGCAACCGGCCGGCGGCGGTTCGTGGGCGTGCACAGGAGTTGCTGGAGTCCGTTGGACTGTCGGCGCGCGCCGATCATCTGCCGTCGGCGTTATCCGGCGGGGAACAGCAGCGCGTTGCGGTTGCGCGGGCGCTGGCCCCGAATCCGGCGTTGCTCCTGGCCGATGAGCCGTCGGGAAACCTCGATCGCGGGAACGCACAGCGCTTGCACGAGCTTTTTTCAACATTGGCGTCGACGCACGGCGTGGGTGTGGTCGTCGTGACGCACAATCGTGCGCTGGCGGCCCGTGCGACTCGGGTGCTCCTTCTGGATGGTGGGCGGGTGGTTGAGTCATCGGCGATGGCGGAGGAGGTAGGCTGATGGTCTGTGACAATTGCCGCGAGCGGGATGCCGTCGTTCACTTGACGCAGGTCGTCGAAGGCGCCGTCACTCAGGTGCATCTGTGCGAAAAGTGTGCAGCGGACAAAGGGGTCGAGACCACCGTCGCAGCGCCGAAGACGCCCTTGACGTCGTTGCTGCAGACGGTACAGCAGCAGCTGGCGACTGGTCCCTCGGATCAGACGCGGTGCGTCTTCTGCCAGGGGACCTACAAGGATTTTCGCGCTTCCGGCCGTCTGGGATGTGCCCGTTGCTACAGCGCCTTCGAGCCGCAGCTCCGCGACCTGTTGCAGCGCGTGCATGGGTCGACGCGCCACACCGGTCGCCAGTACGCGCCGCCCGCGCCCGATCAGCTGCAGCGGGCGTCCACGGTGCTCGAACTGCGGGAACAGCTTCGCCGCGCGATTGAGCTCGAACAGTTCGAGCAGGCAGCGAAGCTGCGCGACCAATTGAAAGAGGTGACCGAGTGATCGACTTCAGCCTGCTGCCGGACGGTGGGACGCGTTGGCTCGACGGCTCCGGTGATCACCCCGAAGTCGTGTTGTCGACACGGGTTAGGCTGGCCAGAAACGTGGAAGGGTTTGCCTACACGACCCGGGCGAGGGACGGCGAACGGCTGCGCGTGCTCGGCCAGCTTCGGGATGCCATGCCGAAGGTCGAGTCGCTCAAGGGCGGCGTCATCCTGCGAGTTGATGAGCTTGCTACCCCTGATCGTCAGCTGCTGTACGAGCGTCATCTCGTCAGCAAGGAGTTGGCTGGCCTGGACGGGACGCTCGCCGTTCGGACAGGTGCGGCTCTCGTGCTTGCCGACGAGGTTAGTGTGATGGTCAACGAGGAGGATCACCTGCGGTTGCAAGCGATGCGATCCGGATTTGACCCGCTGGGCGCATTTGGCGCTGCGACCGCGTTGGATGACGAACTGGGCCGTCACGTGCCATACGCGTGGCACGGGGAGTTCGGTTTTCTCACGGCATGTCCGACCAACACCGGGACGGGGCTCCGCGCCTCGGTGCTGATCCACCTGCCCGGTCTGGTACTGACGAAGGAGATTTCAAAGGTACTGGCTGGCCTGCAGCAGATGGGGTTGACCTATCGGGGTTTGTACGGCGAGGGCAGCGAAGTGGTCGGGAACTACTTTCAGATCAGCAACCAGACGACACTCGGGAAGAGTGAGGTCGAGTTGCTGGACCAGCTGTCGCGCGTCGTGCGTCACGTAGTGGAGCGCGAAGAGGAGGCTCGGCATGTGCTGCTTCGCGATGCCGGGTATATCATTGAAGACAAGTTGTGGCGTGCGTATGGCACGTTGCGGTACGCGAGAAGCCTGACGTTCGACGAGGCGATGAATTACCTCAGTGGTGTCCGGCTCGCGCTGAGCCTGAAACTCCTGAGTTCACCAAGTGTCTATACGCTTAACAAGCTCCTGATTCATTGCCAGGCGGCACATGTGGCGCAGTATGATGGTCGCGCCACATTGTCGGATGGTGATGCCAGCGTGGCGCGTGCACGGTTTGTCCGGGATGCACTCGCTGCCGACGTAGGATCGCACGGATGATCGGCCACCGCCTGCCGAACCAGAGGTCAGCATGAACGGGTACAACTTCACCGAGCGCGTACGGAAGGTGCTCGCCATGGCCCGCGAAGAAGCGGCCCGCCTGCACCACGAGTACGTGGGCACCGAGCATATTCTTCTCGGCTTGATTCGCGAGGGCGAGGGGGTCGCAGCCGCTGTGCTGCAGAGCCTCAACGTCGACCTCGACGAAATCCAGCAGAAGATCGAGGACACGGTGAAGAAGGGGAAGGCGGCGCAAGCCACCGGCCCCGACCTGCCGTATACCTCACGCGCCAAAAAAGTGCTGGAGCTTGCGATGAGCGAAGCGCGCGAGCTGAACCACAGCTACGTGGGCACTGAGCATCTGCTGCTGGGATTGCTCCGCGAGGAGAAGGGGATCGCCGCGCAGGTCCTGACCGACAGTGGCGTCAACCTCGACGCTGCGCGCACGGAGACGCTACGCCTGCTCGGGACCGAAATGCCGCCCAGCGCGACTCCCACGTCGCAGGCGGGCGCCGGCTCCGGTGCCACGCCCACGGGTGGTCCGCCGAGCGGTGGAGGGGCCAAGGCAGAGAAGAAGTCCAAGACGCCTGCGCTGGACCATTTCTGCCGGGATCTCACCGCGCTCGCCTCGGAAGGCGCTCTCGACCCGACCATCGGCCGCGCGAAAGAGATCGAGAGGGTGATGGAAGTCCTGTCGCGCCGGAAGAAGAACAATCCCGTGCTGATTGGTGAGCCTGGGGTCGGCAAGACTGCGATCGTGGAAGGTCTGGCACAGCTCATCTCGGGTGGGAACTGCCCGGACAACCTTCGCGATAATCGTGTCCTGTCGCTGGACATGGCCGCTGTCATCGCGGGCACGAAGTATCGCGGTCAGTTCGAGGAGCGCCTCAAGGCGGTCATGAACGAGATCGCCCAGAACAAGAACGTGATTCTGTTCATCGATGAGCTGCATACGCTGGTCGGTGCCGGAGCGGCCGAAGGGGCGATCGACGCCAGCAACATGCTCAAGCCGGCGCTCGCGCGCGGCGAACTGCAGTGCGTGGGTGCCTCGACCCTCAACGAGTACCGCAAGTACATCGAGAAGGACGGCGCCCTCGAGCGGCGTTTCCAGACCGTGATCGTCGATCCACCGACGGTCGATGAGACTGTGGAGATTCTCAAGGGACTGCGGAAGAAGTACGAGGATCACCACCGCGTGACCATTCCGGATTCGACGTTGATCGCGGCGGCCAAGCTCTCCGAGCGCTACATCACGGACCGCTTTCTGCCGGACAAGGCGATCGACGTGATCGACGAAGCAGGCGCCCGTGCTCGCCTCGCCGCACAGGTTCCACCGGCGGACGTTGCTGATCTCCGGGCGCAGCTCGATCAGGTGAACGTAGACAAGGAAGGTGCAGTCCGCGATCAGAATTTCGAGAAGGCGGCGTCATTGCGCGACCGTGAGCGTGAGCTCCAGACGGAGATCCGTCAGCGTCAGGATGAGTGGGGGGG
>CAYMQV010000200.1:0-8579 GCA_964392395.1 uncultured Gemmatimonadaceae bacterium | reverse complement strand
ATCTCGCGCTGCTCCGCGAGATCGAGGCCGCAGCACTCGACGCGGCCGCCTTCATCCGGAGTCAGGATGCGGACCGCCACGCGCTGACCTGGGACATCAAGGGCGACAGTGACTTCGTCAGCACGGTCGATCGCGGCGCCGAAGCGATGATCCGCCAGGCGCTCGCACCAGCCGGGCGCCATGTCACCTTCATCGGCGAGGAGAGCGCCCCGGATACGCCCGTGGGCACCGGCATCACCTTCATCGTCGATCCGCTCGACGGCACCACCAACTACCTCCACGGTTTTCCCGCCTACGCCGTGTCGATCGGTGCGATGGTGGACGGTGTGCTGGCGGCGGCGGTGGTGGTCGACATTCCCCGGTCGGAATGCTTTACCGCGGTGCGAGACGGCGGATCCTTCCGCGATGGCGTGCCGATCCACGTGAGCACGATTGCGGATCCTTCGCGATCGCTGATTGCGACGGGCGTACCCTTCCGAAAGCCGGAGCAGATCGCCCGCTACCTGACACAGTTGCCGAAGGTGCTGTCGACCACCAGCGGCATCCGACGGGCCGGATCCGCCGCGATCGACCTTGCGCACGTCGCCTGCGGCCGGGTCGATGCGTTCTGGGAGCTGAGGCTGGCGCCATGGGACGTGGCCGCCGGCATCCTGCTGGTCCGTGAAGCCGGTGGGGTCATCACGGACTTTGACGGGACACCATCGGTACCAGGCTTCTCGGGCTACGTCGCCGGCAATCCACCGATGCACGCCTGGCTGCTGAGCACCGTTGGCGGAGACGATTGAGATGTCGCTGATCGAATGTGTTCCGAATTTCTCCGAGGGACGTGACCCGGCCATCGTCGATGCCATCGCGGCCGCCATCACCGCGGCGCGTGGGCGGGTGCTGGACCGGTCACTCGACGCGTCCCACCATCGCGCAGTCATCACGTTCGTGGCCGAACCACAGGACATCGTGCAGGCCGCGTTCGCTGGCATCCGCACGGCTCGCGACCTGATCGACCTCGATCGGCACGTGGGCGTCCACCCGCGGATCGGCGCCACCGACGTCGTGCCGTTCATCCCGCTGGCTGGCACCACGATGACGGACTGCGTCCGCGCCGCACGCGAACTCGCCGATCGCGTCGGGACTGAACTGCAGATCCCGGTCTATCTCTACGATCAGGCGGCTCGGCGCCCCGAATACCGCAACCTGGCCGATGTGCGCCGCGGCGGCACTGCCGACCTGGAACACAGCATCGGCTCCACACGCCCCCCCGACGCAGGCCCTTCGGCCCTGCATCCAACGGCCGGCGCGGTGGCGATCGGCGCCCGGCATTTCCTCGGCGCATTCAACGTCTTCGTCGGGCATGCGGCGCATCTGCCGATGGCGAAATCGATTGCCCGACAACTGCGCGCCGCGAACGGAGGGCTCGCTGGCGTGAAAACCCTTGGTCTGGTCGTCGATGGCCAGGCGCAGGTCTCGATGAACATCACCGACCTCGAGGCCATGTCGTTGCATGAGGCGTTCGATGCAGTGGCCGAGGCGGCACGCGCACTTGGGATTGATGCGACGCACAGTGAAATCATCGGCCTCGTGCCCCAGCGCAGTATCGAGCAGGGCTTCGCCAGTCGGATCAGGTTGCGCGACGCACGTGACACCGTGTCACTCGAGCATCGGATCATCGCAACGCGACCGCCAGACGATCTGCGCCACGTGGCAGACGCGATCGCAGCGCTCGACCAGCCGGAAGCCAGCGGAACCGCCGCAGCGCTGACGGCGATCCTCGCCTCGTCGACCGTACGCCTCGCCGCCGGTGTGCAGATCGCACGCCCGCACAACGCCGTCGCGGAACCGCTGCGCCTCGTACTGCGCAGCGCGTCGATCCTCGAACGGCACCTCCAGGCTGCCGCACGCGACGACGCTGATGCGTGGCAGCGCGTCGTCGCTGCCCGTCGCGCCCTGGCACGCACGCCCAGTGCACTGACCGATCGATTCCGCGCCGTCGACGCCGCGCTGATGGGCGCCAGTGAAGTCCCACTTCGGATCGCCCGACTCGCAGGTGACGTGTTGGCGCTGTCGGCCGAGGCGGCGGAGCTCGGCGATCGTGTGACGGCGCCGGATGCGTGGACCGGTGCATCGCTTGCCCACGCCGCTGTCAGCGCCGCGCTCGGGTTGCTGCGCAGCAATCTCGCGATGCTCTCGGACAGCACCCTGGCCCACGCCGCGCGCGAGGAGGCCGAAACAATCCAGCATCGCGCGAACGCGCTACTCGACACCGCCCGAATCTCGGTGAAACACGTGGCAGGATGACAACGGCGTGCGGAGCCTCGGCAGCGCATGCGCCGTCAGACGATTGGCGCGTGCGTAAGCGCTCCGCAACGCAGTCAGTGACTCGATACCGTGCGCACCGGGAAACGCAGGCCATCGATCACGCCGCGGATCTGCTTCAGGTTCTCAGGAAAGCGCGTCTGCAACTGCATGTAGAGATACTGTCCGCCGATCTGTGGCTTCCAGCTCACGTCGACCCGGTAGTTCGTGATCCCTTCGACGAGCATCGTCGTCCGGATCTTGATCGCGGTATCGCCTTTCGTGACCACGCACTCCACCGAATTGATCGGCAGCACGGGCTTGAAGATGAACTCCGATCCCTTCCAGACGTTCAGCACCGCGCCGGTACGCTGCAGATTGAAGTCGATGTCATTCAGTGTCCTGAAGTCAGGGATCCACCGCGCCGGAACCGGGAACTCCGCCGGACTGAGTGAAATCATCCGTGTCGGGCCCTCGATCGCGGAGTTGGCAGGGTTGCACGGCTCATCGATCGGTCGAATGACGGCGCCGGTCATCGCCGGCGGAATCGTCGCAGGGGCACACGCCCCGACCGCGAGCAAGAGCATCGCGGCACCAGTGCTGATCTTAATGGACATGCAGCCTCCATTACGGGATGTGATCGGTACCTGCGGCGGTGCCGCTTTCCGCCTGACGTTCAATTCGCCTTCCGTCGCCTGGCGACGCGCAGCGAATCGATCGGGAAGCGCACGTTCTCGACGATCCCACGCATCTGTCGCAGGTGCTCCACATAGCGCGTCTGCAGCTGCATATACAAGTACTGGCCGTTGACGAGCGGCTCCCACGCAACGTCCACGCGATAGTTGAAGCCGTTCAACCGCGTCGCCTGAATGCTGATCGTGGTGTCCCCGCGCGCGAACGAACAGCGCACAGCATTCCGTGGCTCAAGCGCCGGAAACACAAAGCGGGCCCCCCGCCAGGCGGTCAGCTCGGCATCGATGCGGCGCAGTTCCAGCTCCTGCGCTGTAGAAAGACTCGTCGTCCAACCCTTGCCCGTCACGACTTCCACAGGCCCGAGCTGAAACGTATCGAGCGGTACCGCGAAGGTCCCGTTGATCGGATTGCAGACCTCGTCCAGTGGCGTCCCGAAGGGTGCTGGAATGAATTTCCGGGTGCAGCCGGACATCATGGCTGCGGCGCCGAAGAGGAGCAATCCAGCGGGGACAGGGCGGAGCATGACAACGCCTCGGGTCCGTGGGTGGGCGTGGGCCTGGGCGTGGGCGTGGGCGGGCACAAGCGACACACTGCACAGCAACACCCGCTCCCACGGACAGAGTTCCGCCGGATCGCGCGCTAGGAATCGAGTCTGGTCAGGATTCGTGGCCCCTTTGCCGTGACGGCCACCGTATGCTCGAAGTGCGCGGACCACTTCGCGTCGGCCGACACGATCGTCCATTTGTCGCTCAGCGTACGGATCGCGGCCGTACCGATGTTCACCATCGGCTCGATGGCGAGCGTCATCCCCACGAGCAGCTTGGTACCACGCTTCGGTTTGCCGTAGTTCGGCACCTGTATCTCTTCATGGAGCACAAAGCCGACTCCGTGGCCCACCAGCTCTCGGACGACTGAAAATCCAGCGGCCTCGACGACCTGTTGGCAGGCGTGACCAATGTCGCCGATATGGTTGCCGAGCACCGCCGCATCGATCGCTGCCGCAAGCGAGGCCTGCGTCGTGTCGAGCAGTCGCTGGTGTTCCGCCGTGATTTGCCCGACCGCGTGCGTCTTGGCGGCATCCGTGTACATCCCTTCGTACTTCACGCCGATGTCGACCGAGAGGATGTCTCCTGCTTTCAGAATGCGTTTTGCCGACGGAATGCCATGCACGATCTCCTCATTGATGCTGAGACAGACCGATCCGGAAAAGCCGTATAGCCCCTTGAACGCGGGCACAGCACCTTCGTGGCTGCGGATGAAGTCGTCCGCGAGCTTGTCGAGTGCAAGCGTACTCACACCGGGCCGAATCGCGTTCTGCACGACATCATGAGCGGCGGCGAGAATTCTCCCTCCGCGCGCCATGGTGTCGATTTCGCGAGCCGACTTGAGCTGGATCACAAGCCGAGAGCCAGGCGGGCACGCTCGGTGATGTCGTCAATGGCGCCAACCGCATCGATGGTCGCAATCCGGTCGCCATTCTGCTCGTACCACGAAAGCACCGGCTCGGTGGACGTCCGGTATGCGTCAAGGCGTGTCTTGACAGCCTCGGGCTCGTCGTCCTTCCGACGCAGGAGCGTACCGCCCCCCTGGCCACTCACGCATCCCGCGGTGTCACACGTCTCCCCAGGCTGACGCCCGGTGAAGGGTGCGCTGCACTTGTCGCAGGTGAGCCGGCTGCTGATCCGACTGATGATTTCATCATCGGGGATATCAAAGACCAGCACCGCGTCGAGCTTGCGATCAAGGTCGGCCAGCACCTTCTCCAGACCGATCGCCTGCGGAACGGTGCGGACGACGCCGTCGAGCACTGCGCCCTTCGCGTAGTCCGGCTGCGACAGCGTTTCCTTGATGATGCCCAGGATCACCGTGTCGGCGACGAGATCGCCACGATCCATGAAGGCCTTGGCGGCCAGACCCATGGGAGTGCCGGCGCGGAGCGCGGCACGGAGGGCTTCGCCGGTGGCGAGGATCGGAACGCCAAGCGCCGCGGCGAGCCGCGGCGCTTGAGTGCCTTTCCCCGCTCCGGGCTTGCCGAAGAGGACGATAACCATGTGCGAGCGGGGTGTCCGGTGAATTGGGCCGAGAAACCGCGAGTCCTGCGAAGCGGGTGCAAGGCGGCGGTCAGAGACCGCCGGTCGCCTGCCGTCCGCGGTAACGAACCTTGCCCTTCTTCATGAAACCATCGTATTGCCGCAGCAGCAAGTGCTGCTGCATCTGTGCCATCGTATCGAGTGCAACGCCCACCACGATCAGCAGGCTGGTGCCACCAAAACTGAACGGCACATTGATCATCTTGCCAATCACCTGCGGCATCAGCGCAATCCCGGTCAGGAACAACGCCCCTGGCAGGGTGATCCGGCTCACGACCTGATCGATGTACTCTGCCGTCTTCGCACCGGGCTTGATGCCCGGCACAAAGCCACCCTGCTTCTTCAGATTCTCGGACAGGTCGATCGGATTGAAGATGATCGACGTGTAGAAATAGGTGAAGAACAGAATCAGCACCGCGCTCAACACGAAGTACACCCACGTACCCGGTGAGAAGTAGTCGGCGAAACCCTTCAGATTCTCGTTGCCGCTGAACGTCGCAATGGCGCTTGGCACCACGATCACGGACTGCGCAAAGATGATCGGCATCACGCCGGCGGAGTTCAAGCGCAGCGGAATGAAATTCCGCGCTTCCTGGCGCATGCGGCCACGACTCACCGTGCGCTGCGGGATCTGAATCAGGATCCGGCGCGCCGCCATCGTGATCGCCACGACACCAGCCACCACCGCAATCATCACGACGCCAAGCACCAGCACCTGCAGCGGGCCAATCGCACCGCTGCTGAGGAAGCTGAACGTCTGGAAGATGCCAGGCCAGAACCGCTCGACGATCGAGAAAAAGATGATGAGCGACGCGCCATTGCCGAGGCCGCGCTCCGTGATCTGCTCACCGAGCCACATCACGAACATCGCACCCGTCGTCAGGAACAGCGCCATCTGCACCTTGAACCAGAATCCCGGTGTGGCCACCGCACCGGGAAGGGATTCCGTGAACAGCCCGAAGCCCCAGCCCTGCACGATCGCCAGCACCACTGTCGCGTAGCGCGTCCACTGCGTCAGCTTTTTCCGGCCCTCCTCATCCTTCTGCATCTTGTCCACTTGCGGCAACACAGCGCCGGCAATCTGGACGAAGATGGATGCCGAGATGTACGGCATGATGCCGAGCGCGAACACAGTCGCTCGGCTCAGGCCTCCACCGGAAAACAGGTCATACAGGCCGAGGATGCCGCCGCTGCCCTGATTCTGAAAGAACGCCGTGACGGCCAGCACATCCACGCCAGGAGCGGTGATGTGCGAGCCGACACGGTAGAGCACCAGGCAGAGGAACGTGAAGACGATCTTCTGCCAGAGCTCCGGCGTGCGATAAATATTCGCAACGGTATCCGTCGCGGAGGCCTGTGCCATTCCCTACTCCTCGACGCGACCGCCGGCCGCCTCGATCTTCGCCTTGGCGCTGGCGCTGACCTTCACGCCGCGCACGGTGAACGCACCGGTGACGGCGCCGTTGCCAAGCAGCTTCGCCGGCCCCTTGTTCGCATTCACCAACCCAGCCGCCAGCAAGGTCTCGGTCGTGACTTCCGTGCCCGTCACCTTCGTCAGTTCATCCAGACGCACGATCTGGTTGATGATGCTGAACGGGTTGGTGAAGCCACGCTTCGGAATGCGGCGCGTCAACGGCATCTGGCCACCTTCGAAGTGCGGCTTGCCGCCACCCGGACCGTGATGTCCTGCGCGCGCCTTCTGACCCTTGTGACCCTTGCCTGACGTCTTGCCGGTGCCAGAACCCGGACCGCGACCGATACGCTTCCGGTTGCGGTGCGAACCTGGTGCGGGCATCAGGTTGTGCAGGCCCAGCTTTTCGATGGTCTCGCTCATGGCTCCGTTACTCCGTGACCGGGGTCACTTCAAGCAGGTGACGCACCCGCTTGATCTGCCCACGCAAGGACGGACTGTCCTGCTGGACCACGACGTCCTGATGATGCTTCAGGCCGAGCGCCTTCAGCGTGTCCTTCTGTACCTGCGGCTTGCCGATCCCGCTGCGCACCTGCTCGATACGCAGCTTGCCGGTGGTCATCGGAAGGGTCTTCGGCGTGTGCCTGGGACCTTTCGTCGGACTCTTGATGAACGTACGCGGCATTTATGCAACCTCCTTCGACTTGGCACGGCTGAGGTACTGGATCGAGCTGACTTCAATACCGCGCTCGCGCGCGATCTGGTCAACGGTCACCAGCTCCGCCAGTCCGGCCATCACGGCGCGCACCAGGTTGTGCGGATTGGTGCTGCCGAGGCTCTTGGTCAGGATGTCCTGAATGCCCACGCACTCGAAGACGGCGCGTACGGCACCACCGGCAATCACACCGGCACCTGGCGCGGCGGGCTTCATCATGACCTTGCCCGCGCCGTGCTTGCCGATCACTTCGTGCGGAATGGTCGCGCCGGTCAGCGGTACCGACACCATGTTGCGCTTGGCGCCTTCGACGGCCTTGCGGACCGCTTCCGACACTTCATTCGCCTTTCCGGTGGCGTACCCGACCTTGCCCTTCCCGTCGCCAACGGCCACGAGGGCGTTGAACGAGAAGCGACGACCGCCCTTGACCACCTTGGCCACGCGATTGATCGCGACGACGTTCTCGACGAGATCAGACTGCTCGCGCTCGCCGCCGCGGTTGTCACCGCCACGACCACGCCCTTCGCGATTGCCACCGCCGGGACCGCCGCCATCACGGCCACCGCGGTTGCCGCCGGGACCGCCCGGGCCACCACCGCCCGGGCCACCACGACCGCGGCCACCCCCCCCACCGCTGCCACCACGTCCACCACTGCCGCCGCCACTCCGCGCGCTACCACCCGGACCGCGACCTGCGGGACGCGACGTCTCACTCGACGTCGAACCTACGTTCGGCTGATCTGCCATATCAGAACTCCAGGCCGCCTTCGCGGGCGCCATCGGCGACCGCCTTCACGCGGCCATGGTACTTGTAGCCTGCACGGTCGAAGACGACCTTCGACACGCCCGCTGCCTTTGCCTTCTCGGCGATCATCTTGCCGACCTGCGCCGACTTCTCGCTCTTTTTTCCTTCGACCAGCGAGTTGCTCGTCACCGTCATCAGACAACGACCAGTGGTATCGTCCACGATCTGGGCCGTGATGTGCTTCAGTGATCGGAACACCACCAACCGCGGCCGCTCCGGCGTGCCAGCCACGTTCTTGCGAACGCGCAGGTGACGACGGGCACGCAGGTCCTGGCGCGTCTTCGGAATCCGCATCTTCGGCATTACTTACCCCCGGCCTTGCCCGCCTTCCGGCGAACGATTTCACCCTGATACTTGACGCCCTTGCCCTTGTAGGGCTCGGGCGGACGCAGGCTGCGGATCTCCGCCGCAATCTGGCCGACGACTTCCTTGTTGGCGCCATCGATCACGATCGACGTCGGCGTCGGGGCGTTCAACTTGATCCCCTCCGGCGCCTTCACCTCGATCTGATGGCTGTATCCCAGCGACATCAGCAGGCCGTAGGGCTTGTTCTCCGCCTTGTAGCCGACGCCGACG
>CAYMQV010000199.1:0-8591 GCA_964392395.1 uncultured Gemmatimonadaceae bacterium | reverse complement strand
GCCGCGCGCCCCACACCCCGTACGCGAATCGTCGGGCTGGCACCGCGAAGCGCGACCGTCGGCGCGTCGAGCGCGAGCGGTGGCAACAGCGTGCCGCGCCAGGCACCAATCGGATCGACCAACGCCTCGGCGCCATCCGACCAGAGCGCACCGGCGCCGAGCAGCGCAACCAGCGCTCCACCGGCGCAGAGCAGTGCGCGTTGACGCAGCGCGCGCATCGCGGCCTGCGTCCTCGGCGCACGTGGTACCGCGGTGCCAGCCAGCGCACGCGTCGTGGCAGCGGCGGCATGTGCACCCAGCGGGCCGCTCTCGGCAACCTCCTGCGCCACACGAATCTCGCCACGACGCAGCTGCTGCTCGGTTTCGATCGCTTCGGCCACTGCGGCGGCGGTCGTCGTGCGGCCTTCGCGTGCTCGGTACCGTCGCCAGCTCCAGCCCGCGGCACCGATCGCGAGCGCCCAGATCACGAATGGCACCACGCGCGGCAGCGCCAGCCACCGATCACCGCCGAGCAGCACGACGCCAGCGGCCCCGATCGCGCAAGTTGCTGTCACCATCCACGCCACGCGGGTGTCGCGCGCCAGACGCAGCAGCGCCTGCCGTTCATCGCGAACCATCGTGGTCAGCTGGCCGAGTGCGCTCTGCGCAAGTGACGGTGCGGTCATGGCTGCAATCGGCTGGTGACAGCGTACGTCACGAGATTCACGCCCATGCGAATTGCCTGCTCGTGGAGTTCGGGGGGATCGGTAGGGTACGTCCCGACATCCTCCCAGCCATTCCCCAGATCCGCCTGAAACGTGTAGTACAGCGCCAGCCGGTCGCCGATGAAGATGCCCAGGCCGCGGGCCGGCTTCGCATCGTGCTCGTGGATCTTTGGCACCCCGCGCGGAAACGGATACACCAGTCGGTAGATGGGATGGTTGAGCGGCACGTCGATCAAAGGTCGATCCGGGAACAACTGCCTCAGCACGATGCGAAAGCTGCTGTCCAGCCCATAGTTGTCGTCCACGTGCAGGAACCCGCCGCGCAGCAGATAGGCCCGAACCCGCGCAACTTCGTCGGGATTCATCGTGATCGTGCCATGCCCCGTGAGATGCAGAAACTGATAGTCGAAGAGTCGCGGATCCCGGAAGGTGACGGAATGCTCTTCGCGATCGATCGGAATCGAGGTTCGCTCAGCCACGGCGCGAATGAGATTTTTCAGACTCGACGGATTGGCATACCAGTCTCCGCCACCGCTGTAATTGACGCGGCCCAGCATGACACGCGAGCTCGCCGTGGCCGCACTGGCCGCACGGACGTGAGGCGGGGAGGAGGCGGCCACCGCCACCGCCAGGCCACCCGCCAGCACCCATGGTCGCCGAGCCATCATGAATCCTGCGCCAATCGATAGGCCTCATTTCGTGCCACGCCAAACTCCTCCTGCAGGTGACGGACCGTGTCGCGGACCGACGTACCGGAGGCGCGCAACGCCCCTGCCCGGCGCGCCGCGGCCTCATGATCGAGTACCGGCTCCGGTGCCCCCTCGATCAGCACCACAACTTCCCCACGCGGGGCCGCTGCCCGGTAATACGCAGCGAGTTCCGCCACCGTTCCGCGCCGGAACTCCTCGTGGAGCTTGGTCAGCTCGCGCGCCACGACCGCTCGACGCTCCGATGCCCCCGCAGTCGCCAGGGTTTCCAGAAGGTCAGCCACGCGGGGAGGGGCTTCGTACAGGATCACCGTGTGCCGCAGCGCGAGCGCGGCAGACGCCGCCGACTGCCGCTCGTTGACCGCCCGTGGCAGGAAGCCGAGAAACGTGAATGCAGTCGCGGACAGCCCGCTGCCCACCAATGCCGCCAGAATTGCAGACGCCCCGGGGATCGGTGTCACAGTCACCCCCGCGGCGATCGCGGCCTCCACCAGTCGCGCGCCCGGGTCCGACACCAGCGGCGTCCCGGCATCGCTGATCAGTGCCACGTCGCTGCCATCGAGCAGGCGCTCCACCAGCCGCGGCGCCTGTTCCGCCTCGTTGTGCGCATGGTAGCTGCGCACCGGCGTACTGATCCCGGCCCACGCCAGCAACGGCGCGCTGTGCCGGGTATCCTCGGCTACGACCAGCGCCACCCGACGCAATGTCTCGATTGCGCGGGGCGTCAGGTCGGCTCGATTGCCGATCGGGGTTGCGACGACGTAGAGCGTGCCGGCCATAATCTCGGGAAGATGCGCCAGGCGCCGGACGACGCACATCGGCGGCCCTGAAACACGATGGGGTGCACGCAATGTGCACCCCATCGCAATCCCGGGCGGTCTTCCGCCACAGGTGCAACCGATCAGACGTGCTTGTCGAAGTATGTCTGCAACTGTGCCTTGGGCAGCGCGCCAATCACCTGGTCCACCACCTTGCCATCCTTCACGAACAGCAGCGTGGGAATCGAGCGGACGTTGAAACTCGCCGCCGTCTTCTGGTTGGCATCGACATCCAGCTTGGTGATCTTCACCTTGCCGTCGTACTCCGTGGCCAGTTGATCGAGGATCGGGGCAACCATGCGACACGGGCCACACCAGACCGCCCAGAAATCCACGACCGCCAAACCCTTGTGATCCATCACTTCGTTCTGAAAGTCACCATCGGTTACAGCAAGTACACTCGCCATGTCTCTCACCTGTCGTGGGCGGCCCATTGCGCGGCCCCCCCGCTAAAGTTCTTCCTATCATGACAGATACCGCACCACGCGGCACCCGTATCGCCCACATCGGTCTGGCCGTCGAATCACTCGACCAGATCCTGCCCTTCTACCGCGACATCCTCGGCATGATCCAGGTGCCGCTCGATGACGCCGATGGAGCACAAATCGCCGGCGTCGTCGCCGGAGACTCGCTGGTCGAGCTCCTGCAAGCCCACTCGCCCGAGTCCCCGATCGGCAAGTTCGTCGCCAGACGAGGTCCTGGGATCCATCACATCTGTTTCGCCGTTGACGATATTGATGGCACGTTGCTCCGCTGCAAAGCGCACGGCGTACGACTCATCGATGAAGTACCTCGACCAGGCGCGGAAGGCAAGCGCATCGCCTTCCTGCACCCCGCCAGCACCGGCGGCGTCCTGATAGAACTATCGGAATACTAGCGCTTTTGTTCCTGAGCCTGACTCGAGCAGAATCCGCGCAGCGGCGCCAGATCGGTGTTTTCGATGTACCACCGCTGATTCGGCCCCTGAGTGGCAACCATCGTGGTCGTCGCGGTCATTTGCCCGCGACGCAATTCGACGCGCAGGGTCCGTTTCTGCGTGTCGACGGGGATGTCACTCAGAATCCGGTAGCTGTCATGGTTGATGTTGCATTGCATCACCAGAATGCGCTTCTCCAGTTCCGTGCGGTCCTTGATCAGCTCCCGGGCAGGCCCCTTCGAGCTGCCCCAGATGATCGACGTTGCCTGGACATCCTCCGATCGGATCGACGCCAGAAACTGCTCCGCCGCCTGCTTCGGGCCGACGGCCCCGACCACCCCAGCGGACGTCGCCGAGCTTCCAGATCGGCACGCGCCGAGTACAAGCATCAGAGCTACTGCGGTCCGTCGCATCACGTTTCCCACTCCATGAGTCCGATTTAGATATGCCGAGCGAAGGTAATCCGGGTCACGCCACCCCACGACCAGCCGCGCCGCACCAGCGGCTCTACGTAAACATCGACCATGTCGCCACACTTCGACAGGCGCGCCGCGGTTCAGAGCCCGATCCGGTCGCGGCCGCCCGCTGGTGCGAGGACGCTGGTGCCGACGGCATCACCGTCCACTTGCGCGAGGATCGCCGGCACATTCAAGATGCAGACGTGGAGACGCTCGCGCGCACCGTGCGTTCCCGCCTCAACCTCGAGATGGCGTGCACCGACGAGATGCTGGCCATCGCACTCCGGCTTCACCCGCATCAGGTGACGATCGTCCCGGAGCGTCGCACCGAGGTCACTACCGAGGGCGGTCTCGATGTTCGCCGCGACCCCGGTGCGCTCCGTCGCACGATCGAGGCGCTGAACGCGTCGGGGATACGGACTGCCGTGTTCATCGATCCCGACCTCGACGCGGTGAGAGCGTCAAGGGACCTCGGAGCCACCGCAATCGAACTCCACACCGGTCAATTCGCGCACCACCCTGACTCGACTGCGCCATTGCTCGCGCTCGCTGCGTCCGCGCATGAGGGCGTCAGGATCGGGCTCGCCGTGCATGCCGGTCATGGCCTCTCAGTCCGTAATGTGGCCCCCGTGGCCGCCATCGAACCGATCGAGGAGTTGAACATCGGGCACGCGTTGATTGGTCGCAGCATCCTGATCGGCATCGCGGGCGCGATCCACGAGCTGCGAGCCGTGATGACCGCGGCGCGCGGGACAATCTGACGACGGTATTTGAGGCAGGGTGCCGCGCCATGTAGCTTCTGCACTGCGCGGGTCGTCTGCTGCGATACCGCTCCCCCTTTCCCCGCCCATGTCCGTCGGCCTCCTCGACTTCTTCGTGCTCGAAGCCAGCGACTACGTCGATCGCCTCCAGCGCGTGGTGGCGACCGACGAGCCGCAGGGCCCGGACTCCGCCACCCTGCTCAAGCTGGCGAGGGGCCTGCGCGGCAGCGCGGTCATGGCGCGACTCGGTTCCTTTGCGGACGCCGCTTCCGGGCTCGAGCGAGCCGCACGGCTCTTGAACGAAGGCCGCATTGCCTGGACACCCGGGCTGGGACTCTCCGTCAGCGACTCCGTTTCGGAATTGCGCGCACTGATCCCCATGGCTCGACTCTGGGGCGACAACCACGATGAGCGTGCCAGAAGCGCAGGTGGCAAGCTCGCCTTGGTGCTTGACGCCGTCGAACGCCACGGCGAACTCATGCAAAGCGGCGCCGGGCTTGGCCCGGTGGCTCATGGAGCCGTGCCGACCGCTGAGCCAAACCCGGCTGTAGCTGCGTTCTTCAATACGATCGATCACAGGGCGAACGCGCCCGCCGTCCCTTCTCACACGCGTTCACCCGTGCCGCCGACGCCGACGGCGATACGCTCAGTCGAGCCCGCTACGGCAGCCAGCCCCGCCTTTGGGGTGACCGCCCTGTCCGACGCACACATGCCCATCGTCCCGATTGCAGCACTCGCGCCGGCCAATGACGCTGATTCCGTGGTCTACCGGGCCCCGAATCCCGCGGTCACCTTCGCGCAGCGATTCATCACGGACGTCTCACCCCTGATCGGATCGCTGCGAGCGCGATTGTCTCCACTGCGCCAGGGCGCGATGCAGGAAGCCAGCGCTGACATGGTGGCGGCGTTCCGGCCGGTGCTCGTCTCGCTCCGCGACATCGCCTCGAGCTATCAGCACGAGGACATCCGGGCGTTCTGCGATTCCGTACTGACGGCGCAGGCACCCTTGCCCGCCGCCGCCGCAGGCGCTCTCGACACCGCTCTGACGCTCGTCTTGCAGCAGGATCTGCTGCCGCACCTCCGTGCCCAGCGGCTGGGCGAGCTGCGGCGTGTCGTCTTCGCGGCGACGCCACTCAGTTCGGGCGCGCAGTCGGAGCGTGCCTCACGACCGAACGGCGCATTCACGCCACGGCGGAACACGCCGGTGACGGCGGCCATCATTCCGACGCCAACCGTCGCCCGGCCAACGCCACCCGCCCCCAGTGGCCGCGAGCTGAGCGCCATGCTCAGCAGCAGCCTCGAGAAAGTGCGCGAGTTGGACGCCACGCCCCTGGACCTGATCGTGATTGCGTCTGGCAGCGCCGCCCCCGTCTCCACCGCCCCGGACGGCGAGCCGGATGTCGTGCCAATCGACACGCTGCTCTACCGCGGTCCCCGTGCCCTGTCGCGCGCGAAACACATCGTCGGGCAGCTGCGCAGCAGCAGTGCGGCACACGATGCGACGCTGATCCATGAGCTGTTCGACCTGGTCGAACTCGCCGGGAGCGCGACCTGAGCGCTCCAGCACGATGAATCGCACGCGGTGGCAGACACTGATCGGTGCGTTGTTGACGGTGCTCCTGCTCGGCTGGACACTGCGCGACGTCCGCCCGGATGCGCTGATGCAGCAGCTCCGCGAGGCGAACCTCTGGCTGCTGCTGCTGGCCGCCGTGATCGCGACCGCGATCTTTCCGCTGCGCGCGCTGCGCTGGGTCGTGCTCCTCGAACCGATTGCGCCCGGCCTCAGGTTCATGGAGGCGTGGCGAGCCGTCGCGATCGGGATGATGATCAACAACGTGCTGCCCGCTCGTGCCGGAGAGCTGGCGCGCGCGTACGCGATCTCGCGCGAGACGCGCGCCGTGTCATTCACCAGTGCCTTTGCATCGATCGCACTCGATCGGGTCTTCGACGCCCTGATTGTCTTCGCCCTGATGTTCGGTGCCATGTTGGCGCCGGGGTTTCCTGCGGGGGCGACCATCGCCGGACGCCCGGCCACCGCGTTGGTCGGCACGTGGGGCATTGGCGTTCTGCTGATCGTCTTCCTTGGCACAGTGCTGGTGGCATTCCGACCTCAGATCGTCATCGCGATCGCACGCGCTGCGTGCCGCGTCGTGATGCCGAAATGGGAGCCGCGTGTCGTGACCCTCATGGAACACGCCACGGCCGGTGTGGCGGTGCTCCGCAGCCCATCGCGGTTTGCGCGGGTCGTCTTCTGGACGGTGCTGCACTGGCTCACCAACGCCCTCGCCTTCTGGATCGCGTTCCGCGCGGTGGGCATCACCGCCCCGTTCAGCGGTGCGCTGTTCCTCCAGGGACTGATTGCCATCGGCGTCGCCATTCCGTCATCGCCTGGCTTTTTTGGACCCTTCGAAGCCTTTGCCAAGGCCGGACTGCAGATCTATGGCGTGTCCGTGACGCTGGCGGTGACGTGGGCGGTCGGATTTCACCTGCTGTCGTTCGTTCCGATCACGGTGATGGGTGCCCTCTACTTTTCGCGGATGGGCCTTTCGCTGCGCGACTTCCGGGAATCAACGCAGAAGTCATCGGCCACCGATGCCTGAACGACCGATCCTTGTGGCGCAGGTGCTGGCCTGGGCAAAAATCAATCTCGACCTGCGGATTCTGGCCCGTGAAGACAGTGGCTTCCACCAGCTCGAGACCGTCTTTCAGCGCATCGCCCTCTCGGATTCGGTAGACCTCCGCGTCCGCGATGGCGCCGGCATCACCGTGCGCTGCGACACCGATCTGGGCGTGCCGGAAGAACGCAACCTCGCCTGGCGCGCGGCGGCAGGATATCGTCACGCCGCGGCGTGGCCGCCGGTCGACCGGGCCATCGATATCACGCTGACGAAACGCATTCCCACCGGGGCCGGACTCGGCGGCGGCAGCGCCGATGCCGGCGCCGTGCTGCGCGCACTCAACGCGCTCAACCCGACACCGATCGCGACACCCACACTGCTGGCGGTCGCCGCCAGCCTTGGCGCCGATGTGCCCTTTCTGACGACGGAGTGTGTGCGGGCCCTGGCGTGGGGCCGAGGCGAACGCATGCTCGCGCTCGAAACTCTCCCGCAGCGCATGGTCCGCTACGCGCAGTTCCGGGACGGCGTCAACACCGCGCTCGCCTACCAGGCATTGGCCGCGGCGCGGACGGACGGTCGGATCGCGCCAACCGGCAGCGCGCTCCGCGATCTGCACAGCCTCGGCTCGTGGCCCGACCTGCAGCGTGCCGCGCACAACGATTTCGAGATTCCAGTCTTCGCGCTGCGACCGGATATCGCCGCCGTGCACGCGTCGATGGTCCGCGCGGCGCCGGCCGCACTGGTTCGGATGTCCGGGTCAGGAGCCACGGTCTTCGCCATCACCAACGCCCACGCCGACGACTTTCACGCCGCAGCCCGGGAATGGCCGCAGAATGGCGCGGTGGAACTCAGTCTCACCGCGACGTTGGAATCAGTGCCGCCAGTCGAAATCTTGTCCGCACCATCCGGCCCCCGTTAGCCTTCCCCACGATCCCCGATCGTCTAATGGCAGGACAGCGGCCTTTGAAGCCGTGAATCGTGGTTCGAATCCACGTCGGGGAATTCTTGGCCACCTCATGATTGCCACACGCGCCGAAGAGCGCGCGCCTGATCCGCAGGCATCGCACCGCGGGATCGATCTCTCCGCGGCGGCCCTGCAATACGCCACCGCACTGCGGGTGGCCTACTTCCTCTGCATCTGCATTGCGACGCTGCTCCGGCTGGGGTTCGACCCGTCGCTCGAGCACGCATTCGGCCGCCTGCATCGGGCTTTCGACCCCTCGCTCAGTTTCCGCGATCTGGTCGATGCGGCGCGGAACATCGCGCTCTTTGTCGGCTGGGGCGCCACGTGGGTCCTGACCTCGCCCGCGCCGACCACGCGGCGAGACGTCATCCTTGCCACGCTGTGGGGCGTCGCGGCCAGCCTCGTCGTCGAATCGGCTCAGCTTTTCTCGCAGTATCGGATGGCAAGTATCGCCGACGTCGCCACCAACACGCTGGGCGCACTCCTCGGTGCAATGCTGCTCTGGCTCGCGGAGCGTCGAGCCACGGTCGACATGCGCCGCGGCACCACGATCGGCATTCCGGGCTGGATCGCGGGTGCATCGCTGCTGATGACCGCCTTCGGGTTGGCATTCGCCCCGTCGACGCGGGCGACACGGGTGATCGG
>CAYMQV010000198.1:0-8636 GCA_964392395.1 uncultured Gemmatimonadaceae bacterium | reverse complement strand
GGCTCATTTGTAACGGTTCTTGGGTCGCCCTGAGTCGGCAGTCCTGATCACCGGCGCCGACGTTCGGGAGGACCGCCATCTACCAGCGGGCAACGTCCATTGCGGAACGCACACGCTCAGAAAGCTCCCGACGCGTCATACTTTGCCGGAGTTCAACGCATGCAAGCACTGCGGGGGGCTCGGCTTGGCCGCGCTTCAGCACCCGCCGAGTGCCGAGGGAGCGTGACACGACAGCCCGGCTGTATCGCGTATCGCCATGCTCCGTGCATACATTCACCCGCTGCCGCGCCTCGGCACCGATGCCGTGGCGCGGGCCATTTTCCCGGTTGTGAGGAGTGACACAGATGTTCAGGAAGTTTGCGGCCGAAGCGCTTGGACTCAGCGACATTGGCGTCATCGTCGCCCAGAAAGACTACGACAAGGTGGACGCCGACGATTATCTCTTTCACGAAGATCAGGAAAAGATCTATTTCATCATCAAATCGAAGAAAGACGAGTACTGTTTCACGAATCTCGCTCTGATTCACGTCGATGGCGAATCCGCCATCTCGGCCAAGCGCACGATCAAGCGGTACGACTACGCGCAGCACACTGTCACCGGCGTGACGATCGAAACGGCAGGCACGATCGATCTCGACATCGAACTCAAGTTCGCCATTGGTGACAAGCCCTTCAGCATCGATGTGCGCAAGGGCCATCTGGAACAGCTGAAGGACATCTACAAGGCACTGCACACGATCGGGAAGCTGCAGCACAAGGATGAAGTAGGCCGTTCGCATGCCATCTCGGCCGCGTCGGTGCTGGGCTCCATGCTGAAGCTCAATGGGGCGGCTGAGCCGTCGGCGGTGGCGGCGCATTACCGCTCACTGCTGAATGAATTGAACGAGGCTGTGCTCGAGCGCCATCTGCGAAAGGATTTCAGCCTGGTATTCGAGAAGTACATCCACGCCTGACGGAGCCTCCGCGAAAGGTCGTGGGGGGCATCGGTACGTCGATCGTGCCGGAGTCGTGCAGCGTGGGGACGGTGATCTTGATGCGCGGAACCGCAGCGCCTGCTCCCCCCGCTGCGTAGCATCGACGGACATAGCCAATCATACTTCCGCGACGCCGGTGCGCCGCCCGTCTCCGGCATGCCAGAACCGTCCTCTCCTGCACACCCGCATGCCGCTCGTACGCAAATTCGAAGTAGCCTCTCACCGCCGTTGGCTGACCCGCGCCCTGGCGGCGCTGACGGCCTGGTCACTCGGCGCGATGCCATCCGTTGCGCACGCGCAGAGCCCGTCTCCGGCCCCGGTACGCCTCGACGCCGCCCGCGCCGACTCTTTTGCCCGCGCTGCCCGCGCCCGCCCGCTCCCGGAAGCGAGGGCGCTCCGGATCACCACGCCGCCACAGATCGATGGCCGGCTGGACGAGCCGATGTGGCTGCAGGCGGTGCCGATCACGGACTTCCTGCAGCGTGAACTGAATGAGGGCGTGCCGGCCACGGAACGCACCGACGTGCGACTCGCCACCGACGGACAGTCGCTCTACATCGCGGCCCGAATGTTCGACCGCGAGCCGAACCTGATCGTGCCGGGAGAGAAGATTCGCGACGTCACACTCTCCAACAGCGATCACATCGCGCTGATCTTCGACACGTATCACGATCGACAGAACGGTTTCGTCTTCGCCACCACGCCCGCAGGGGTGGAGTACGATGGACAGGTGATCCGTGAAGGCGAAGGCGGTGGCGCCGCGGTACAGGGACAGAATCGCGCGCTGGCCGGCGGCCTGGGCGGCTTCAACGTCAACTGGGACGCGAGTTGGACGGTGGCCACGACGATCGACTCGCTCGGCTGGACGGCCGAATTCCGGATTCCATTCTCCACACTCCGTTATCAGGCAGGACGGACGGAGCAGAGCTGGGGCTTCAACATCACGCGCTCCATCCGCCGCAAGAATGAAGAACTCTTCTGGGCGTTCATCCCGCGACAATTCAACCTCAATCGACTCTCACTCGCCGGCACACTCGAAAAACTGACGGTGCCGGCGCGACGCATCCAGACCGTCACGCCATACGTCCTCGGCGCGTCGCAGACGACGTTTCCCACGTCAGGATCGCGCACGACCACGCCCGTCGAATTCGGCGGTGAGATCAAGTACGGCGTCACTCCGGCACTGACGCTGGATCTCACCTACAACACCGACTTCGCGCAGGTGGAAGTGGACGATCAGCGCGTGAACCTGACGCGATTCCCCATCTTCTTCCCCGAGAAACGCCCGTTCTTCCTCGAGAATGCCGGCATCTTTTCGGCAGGCACACCGCAGGCCATCGACCTGTTCTTCACGCGCCGCATCGGCATCGCTGACAACGGCACGCCGCAGCCGATCCTCGGTGGTGGTCGCCTCACCGGTCGCGTGGGGAAAACCACCATCGGACTGCTGCAGATGGTGACCGATGCGCCGGACGACGTCACCGACGGACAGTCGTACTCGGTGGTGCGTGCGATCCGGGAAGTATCGCGACGCTCGCGGATCGGCGCGATGGCCGTGCAGCGATTGTCCACGCGCGATGCGGGCGATGTGAATCGCACCTTCGCCGTGGATGGACGCATCGGGCTGGGGCAGGAGTGGACCACCGACCTCTGGGCCGCCAAAACCACCACGCCCGGACGAGCCGGCGACGACAATGCCTTCAGTGGGCGCATCGCCTATCAGACGAATGTGTGGAATCACAGTCTGCGAGTCGCGCAGGTCGGCGCGGACTTCAATCCGGAAGTCGGATTCCTCAGTCGGCCGGCGGGTTTTCGGCAGTACGACGTGTCATTGTTGCGACTGATCCGCAAGCCGGAATGGGCCTGGTTCCGGCAGTGGAATCCGCACCTGAACTATCGCAGCACGTATGGCATGGACGGCTTCTACCAGTCGGGATTCGTTCACATCGACGTGACCGAGATCGAGTTCGCCAACAGCGCACGCTTCGGCCCCGAATACAACATCGCGCACGAAGGACTGCAGGCGCCGTTCACGATCGCGCCGGGTGTGGTGCTGCCGGTGGGTTCGTACACGTGGGGAACGGTGGGCTTCGACTATCAGACCGACCCGAGCGAGAACCTCTGGGTGACGGGTCGCTTCGACGTCGGCGAATTCTGGACGGGTACCCGACGCGGTGGCAGCGGCACGCTCACGCTGCGCCGAGGGGCCACATTCTCGGGATCTCTGACGATGGAGCACAACGATGTCCGGCTGCCGCAAGGCAACTTCACGCGGACGCTCCAGGCGGTTCGACTCAACTACTTCTTCTCGCCGCGCATCTTCGTGCAGACGCTGACGCAGTACAACAATCAGCAGTCGATCTGGTCGGCCAATGTACGCTTTGGCTGGCTCAACACGGCGGGGACGGGGCTTTTCGTCGTGTTCAACGATGGCCGAGATGCGGGAAGTTTCTTTGACTGGCGTCGGCCGCAGCAGCGCAACGTGTTCGTGAAGTTCACGCGGCAGTTCGGCACGGGGGGCTGAGCGAGCGGTGGCGTAAGGAAACAGACGGTCGATGCCCCGATACTGCTGGAGCATGTCTATCCGGCCACTTTGTGTTGCAGTCCACATCAGCGCACCGGTCCGTCTTGACCGGGGCGTTTTTTCGCGCGGCGAGCGCTGCCGCTTCGCCGGCGCCCCAAACGCAGAAGCAGCCTCGGGATGATGCCGAGGCTGCTTCAATCGGGCGGGCAGACGTGCTCAGGCGTTGCGGCGGCGACGGGCTGCGGCGCCGAGGCCGATCAGGCCGGTCGCCATCAGGGCGTACGTGGAGGGCTCCGGCACGACGTTCAGGCTGCCGGCGGAATACAGCGACGCGTGCGACAGACCGTTTGGTCCTCCCTGCATGTTCAGGTTGGTGCCGATGGTGCTGTACGTCACGCTCGAGGTCGAGCCGGCATTCATGAAATAGTACATGCTGAACTGATTGCCGGCCTTGAGAACCAGAACGAACGGGCCACTGATCGCGGCATCGAACGTCAGCGTGCCGATGGTGCCGGTCTCATCGCTGGTGAACGGGCCAAAGGTGCCGGCATCATTCGACGAACCATTGAGGAGCAGCGTGCCGGCACCAAACGAGTTCAGGGCGGCCGTCAGGTCCTGATTCAGGTTGTTGCCGGCGTACGAGCCGAGGCACGACGTGTAATTGAAGCTGACCGACGCGGCAAATGTAGAGCAGACTGGCGACGTCAGTGTGAGTCCGAAGGTGTGAGCAGCAGACGCCGTACTGGGCATCAGGACTGCCGAAGCGGCGACAAATGCAAAGGTGAGCAGCGAACGGCGCATGAAGAACTCCGAAGCCGGAGACAGCGAGAGTGAGATCGCTTTGACGCTGATCATGAAGTGCAATACACAAGCCAGACTCTGCCATTGTGCCAATGGCAGAGTCTGCAACGTAAGACCTTGTTTATCAACGAGTTAACTTTGATGATCGGAAGCGATCAACAGCGGACTCAGGCATATTGTTGCGCGTATGCATCAGTCTGGTGTTCAGACGTGGTGCGTACGCGTCAAACTGCGCCGGGCTCAGTCAGGAACATGGCCCCCGAAATGGAAGGGCGAGCTCCGGCTTCAGCCTGGTTGGGTGGATCTGGCGCCGGTGGCGTCAGCGCCGGTGGCGTCAGCGCCGGTGGCGTCAGCGCCGGTGGCGTCAGCGCCGGTGGCTTAGGGATGCGGCCCGAGCGCCAGGCGCGCAAAAACGCCCCGACCTGGCTGATCGGGGCGTTCAAGTGTTGCTGCTGAAATGTTTCCGACCCAGAGGAGAGGTCAGACGCGGCGGCGGCGGCGGGCAACAATGCCGAGCCCGAGCATGCCGCTGGCGAGCAGGGCATAGGTGGACGGCTCAGGCACCACGTTGAAGCCGCCGGTCTGGACGTACAGCGTGGCATGCGAGAGCCCCTGCGGAATGCCTTGGGCATTCACCGCCGTGCCGGCCGTCGTGTAATTCACGGAAGTGACGCCGGCGCCTGCGTTGGCGAAGTAGTACATGCTGAAGCTGTTGGATGCCTTCAAGATCAGGACGAACGGACCCGTGAGCAAATTGTCGAACGTGAGGGTGCCAGTGGCGCCCGCTGGATTCGAGGTGAATGGACCGAAGGTACCGGCGTCATCCGAGGATCCGAGAAGGCTCCACGGACCGCCGAACGAGGCAAGCTCGGCGACGACGCCGGCCGTTTGGTTCTTGTTGTTGCCCGCAAACGCTCCCTTGCAAGACGTCGCTCCGAGCGTGGAGACGGAGTTGCCGTCAGTGCAGGCGGGAGTCGTCCGCGTCAGCTGGGCAGCTGCGCGAGACGGCAACGCGACCATGGATGCCAGTGCGAGCGTGCAGGTGATGATGCTTCGACGCATGATGACCCGGGTGTGAGGTAAGCTTTCAAGACGTGTGATGACACGACGATGTACACGGAGCAGACTACTGCAATGACGGTGCCAGCATGTGGATGCGTGTCTGCCAGGGATTTGCCGCTGTTCCGCGTGCTTTGTGATCGTTTTTACTGACGCGCTATCGAGGAAGCGAACCCCGTAGTGATACAGCTGTAGCAGGGCGGCAACATCGAGCACGGCAGTGGAGAATGTATGAGTCGGTGCGACACATCGATGCCACGCAGCGCGAGCGCACCGCGGGCCGTCAACGGAGCTGGCGAAACGCAGGCGCGGATATTCCATTCCTCACGACGCAGCGAGGCGGGCCGGGCTGGATTGCTGCAATTTTTCTCAGGAGCCTGACAATGCAGTCACGACTGCTCGCTCATCTCAGTGCTGTCGCCGCAACTTTGCTGTTCACCGCCACGTGCGCCGCGCACGCCTTCATCGCTATTCCCGTCAGCTTGATCAATCTCGATCCGGGCGTCCGCAACATCGGCTTCGGCTGCGAGCTGGTGGACTCCGTCGGTCAGCGCGTCGGCGGTGGCGGGCTGCCGTTCATATCAGTACGACGAGGAGGACTCGAGACCGAAGTGCGCATCCCGATCCACCGCACCGTCGCCGGTACTGCACCGGTGGCCCGCTACATCTGCAAGGCGAATGTGTATGGAACTCGGACTGACGGTGTGAGCTATCTCTTCCAGACCGGCCTCCGCGTGAATTCGGACGGTTGGCGCGGCGAGTCGTGGGGATGGCCTGGTGATGGTGTGTCTGTCATCCGGATACTGGCGATGATGCCACGTGCCGGCTCACGGCCACAGTTGATCATCAGCGGCGACGTACCTCCTGGCATCGCGCGCCTTTTCACAGAAGTCGAGGTGCCGGATCCGAACGCCTGTCCCTGCGGTTGCGGCGCCAGTGGCTCAGATGGCGCCGCATGCAACACGCGGCAAGGCGCGGACTGGTTGAACGGCGTGTATCTGCCAGCCCGCCGGCCGCCGTCGAGCAGTGCGCCGGCGGCACCACCTCCGCCGGCGAAAAAATCTCAGGCAACGATCGTTTCGGAGTCACGGCGACTGGGACTCGATCGACGGACGACGGTACCGATTCCTGGGAGTGGCAGTTTCCCACCCAGCTTCACCACGACCCGTCTCGAGTTCGTCGGGGTCGGGATGTCGGTACTGAGTCGTTAGTAAAGGTCTGGTACGTTGAGACATGGTCCTCAGCGCATCGCTGCCTGCAACAATTCCCTAAGCGCCCAGTCATGGCGGGCGTCGATCGTGGTCACTGTGAATCGTGCCGGGTGAGCACTACGCACACCACCCCTACAACTGTCTCAGCCAGCTCAGCTTCACAATCACCGACCGCGCCGACGGCGTCGTCCCATCCTGAATCGCCTGTCGGTCGTTGTACACCACGTACAGAAATGACAGTGGCGCAAACTCCCAGCTGAACCGCGCGTTCAATGCCCCTCGTTGCTGCAGCGTGTTGTACTGGTAGAACGCGCTCCACTGTACCCGCGGATTCAGGAACACCCGCAGTTCCGGTGCCAGCAGATGGGTGACGAAACTGGTGTCGCGCGTGCCGATGCCCTGCAGGCGATTGACCTCATAATCGGCACGCAGCGCGACGTACGGTGACGGCGAGAACCGCGCACCGACGGCGGCGCGATCAAGCCGCCCGTCGAAGAATGTGCCGCTGCTCAAGTTGCCGGTCGTCGAGACGCGCGCACTCTGATCACTTTTGATCTCGAGGCCGTACCGCGTGTATTCGCGCGCGCCCGGCGCGATGCTGACGCCCGGGAAAAGCGACACCGCCGTGGTCGGGCGCTGGAGATTCGATTCGACGAATGGTACGAGCTGGGCGCCATTGCGATACAACACTTCGCCGCGGACCTGCACCAGCCCTTCCTGCAGCGCGTACGTCTTGGGCGAGTGATACAGAAACGTGGCGATGCCGGGCTTGAACCAGACGATCGACTTCGGTCGCCACGCGGGCTGGAAGGTGACGTTGACGCTCGGATTGGTGAGAATCACATTGGGTCGCGACACGAACCCGGTCAGTGGATCGTACCGCTCCGTGACCCACGCGCCAATCAGGCCGGCGGTGCTGCGCGGTGTGGTCCGGGTGAGCTGCCAGGTGCTCGCGAAATCGGTGCGGTTGTCGCGCGTGGTCGATGACAGCGTGCGCGTCGACGTCGAGACGGTGCCCGTGAACTGGATCTGCTCGCCGATGCGCGCCAGTGCGTCGACGGCGGTGACGAGGTTGTCGCCCGACGCGCTGGCGGCATCACGCACGGCCACCGTGGCGCCGACCCGTGTCGCGCGCCCGAAGAACTGACTGCCGCGCGCCACGGCGAACGTCGCGTCCTCTGCGGCACCGACCCCGCGCTGCCGCATGGCGAGAATCCCGGCAGTGGTTCGCCCGGTGCGATATGCGAAACGTGCACCACCATCGATCGGCAACAGCGTGCCGTCGTTACCGAGGCCGATACGGCGTGTGAAAAAGGGCTGGACGATGTAGCGTGATGTTGCTCCGAGTCCGCCAGCACTGAGCAGATCGGCATTCTCGAGAAAGAACTGCCGACGCTCGGGGAAGAACACGCTGAATCGTGTGAGGTTCACCACCTGTCGGTCCACATCGGCTTGCGCGAAGTCGGTGTTCACCGTCGCCTCGAGCAGCGTGTTTGCCGTGGGTGCCCAGATCACTTCACCGCCGATGTCACCAGTGCTGGCGTTGTTGGCGCCGGGTGTCCGATCTCGCTGCGCGGAGCCCAGGGCATAGGGGCGGATCCGCACGTTGGTGCGGGGCGGTGGCGGCTGCAACGAGTCGAGCGATCCGGCGTACGTCAGTCGCCACGACGTGAGCTGACGCGGATACGGCATCCAGGAGCTGAACTGCGCGGCACGACGCGTGTTGCGCAGGAGGTTGATGTCCCACGAGGTGAGTCCTCTCGCATAGCGCAGCGATCGCCACGGAATGGCGATCTCGGCCACCCAGCCGGAGTCGGCGCGTGTGGTTCGCGTGCGCCACATGGCGTCCCAGTTGAAGTTGAACGCATCACCACCGTCAAAGGCCTGCACGTCGCCCTGCGAACCGAGCGGCGAGACGTGGAACTGGTAGGCGGTGCGATGATCGCCAAGGGGGCCGAGGGTGATGGCGAAGTCGTCGGCCTCGGGGGGCTCGAAGTCGCGGCGCAGGTCGGGCAGCCGCATCGATGCGAGTCCTGCGCTGTCGCGATGAAATCCGCCGATATAGAG
>CAYMQV010000197.1:4372-8697 GCA_964392395.1 uncultured Gemmatimonadaceae bacterium | reverse complement strand
CTAGCCGCATGCCTTGGGCTTCCGCCCGTACTTGTCAATCAGGTCATGGGGGACGATGTCCACGAAGCGGCACACGCCTTCCTGAACTCGGTACACCACCCGGTCCCCGCTGTTGATGCGGGCCTCGTGGTAGTGCTTGTCTGGCTGGATCGGCTTCACGCGCATCCCGTGCGTCGGCTGGCTCTTCAGGAGGGCCATCACGACCTCGTCGGTCTCCTCCTGCTTATTGGCGGGCAAGTCGTCGTACGACCTATCCCACTGCGCCGAGAACTCCGCAGCCAGGAACGCGATCCGCCGGGACAAGCGCGATCAGCCCTGGCGGCGACGCGCCTTTAACGCGTCGAGGTGGGCGATGACCTCGGCCTCGGTCCGCGCCACGGTCGAGCGGCCTGCCGTGAAGTCCGCCTCGCCCGCTCGAATGCGAGCGTGCCCCTCCTCGCTGTGGTACCAGAGCTGGTCGACATCGACGAGCCGCGCGGGTATCAGCTCGATGGCGCCATCTGCGCCCCGAACGACGCGCAACTGCGTGGACTCGTCGAGTCCCAGCTCCTGACGGAGGTCCTGAGGGAACGTGGTTCGCCCCTTAGCGTCGAGTGTCAGGATGCCGAGGGTCGTAGCGGTGGTCGCGGTAGCCATCTGGTTCCTTCGAGGTTGGTCCGGGGGCCTTCTTTACGTAGTATACCGGGGCGGGTTCATCCCGCAACCCCGCAATACCACGGTACCACTGTGGCATCGCGTTGACGACCGGCCACGACCGACGTCACGATCGATTGTCGCTCGCGATCCGTGCACGACGGTCAGGGTTGGCGGTGACGCAGGGACCGACGGCGCGCGCGTGATCGGCGGCGCGCCGACCGTGAGTGCCGGCGCTGCTTCGTCAGGATGGCGTGCTGGTCGCGGCGTGTTGAGGAACGTCACTGCGGTCGTGAGGAAATCCAGATGCTCCGCCTCCGATGGCGTGGCCGTCCTGCGCGGTACCGCCGCAGCAAGGGGTCCGCCGGAGCAAGGGGTCAGAGTCCTTGTCCTCAAAATGGGTCAAGGACTCTGACCCCTTGATCGGACGGTGCACGTGGTCAGAAGTCTCCAACGATCTCGGGGACTCGGGCGACTGAATGTGTGTGGGTACCTCGGGTAGGCCGAGTCACCCTGCCCGCAGCCTGGCGCCCTGTGGTCTCGCGCGGGGAGGCATGTTGCTGAGAAGGCGCTGCGCGCGCTGGGTCCGCCGTCCAACCACTCTGTCAAGGCACTTTATGAGCCGAACTACCTGCTGGGGCGCCGCGTTGGCGTGGTCTGTTCTTTCGCTCGCGTCTGTGCCGCACCTTGAAGCTCAGCAGGTCAAGGTCTCACGCCTCCCGACGCCTGGCGGTGAAGTGGTCTTCGCCAATCCTGGCGAGAGGGTAGAGATGTACGATGCGCTCAACTATGCGGCGGCCCGCCGCGCTGGCGACTTTGTGTATCTCGCGGGAGTGGAAGCCGGGCCGGTCGCGGGCGAAGGGACGGATGTCGCCGCGTTCAAGGGACAGCTGCGGCGTGCATTCACGGCCATCGGTAACAGCCTCAAGGCGAGCGGTGCCACCTTCGCCGACGTAGTGCAGTTGCAGAGCTTTCACAATTGCAAGACGCCGAACTTCAGCGGCGACTTCGATGCGCAGCTGGTGGCGATGATCGAGGTGCGGGCGGAGTTCGATCGGAAGGGTGTCTATCCGACGTGGACGGCGCTCTGCATCGATCGGCACTACAGCGCGAACACCGTGGTGGAGATCCAGATGGTGGCATATGCGCCCTTGAATGCCGCGAGACCCTAAGACGCGCTCGGTCGCAGTTTCGGAGAGTCGCTACAGTTCATGGGGTCCGTTCATGGGGTCTGCAGTTCATGGAGTCTACATGCAGTTCATGGGGACAGGTCCATGTCCTCCAAATGGATCAAGGACTCTGACCCCTTGATCGTCCGGCGCTGGCGGAAAGATCATGTGCGACGACCGCCAGCTGCCCACACCCTGCCGCGATATCGATCCCGCGCCGCTGTCGCATCGTACTTGGCAACGCGTACTCCTGTTGCAGAATCTCTCGAAAGCGGTTGCCCGCATCGCTGTGCGTTGGAGCACCGTCGTAGCCGATGGTGGGATTGAGTGGAATGAGATTGACATGCGCGGGAAGTCCGCGCAGCAGTTCGCCGACCGCGCGCGCCTGTTCCGCGCTGTCGTTCTTCCCCTCGATGAGCGTCCACTCGTAAAAGATGCGGCGCCCTGTGAGCTCGCTATAGGTGCGGCACGCCGCCATGAGTTCATCGAGCGGCCACTTGCGCGCCGCGGGTACCAGCGCCGCACGTTCGGCCTGCGTGGCCGCGTGCAGCGAAACGGCAAGATGTATCGGACGCTGTTCAGCGGCGAGCCGAAGGATGCCTGGTACCACTCCAACAGTGCTGAGCGTGATGCGCTCCGCCGCAAGCGATGGCCCATTCGGGTCAAGCAGAATGTCGATGGCGTGCATGACTGCATCGTAGTTGTGGAGCGGCTCACCCATCCCCATCAACACGACGTTGCGCAGGCGCGTGCCCAGCGCATGTCGCGTCGCGCGCGTGGGAGCTCCCCTCGGCGTCTCGTGGCGCAGCACGCGCGCCACGTGCACCACCTGCGCCACGATCTCGCCCGGCGTGAGATGACGCGTATAACCCATCTGCCCCGTCGCACAAAACACACACCCCATTGCACAGCCCACCTGCGAACTCACGCAGGCGGTCACGCGGCCGGTGAAACGCATCAGCACCGTCTCGATACGCTCGTCGTCCGGGAGCGACAACAGATACTTGCGTGTGAATCCATCGTTGGACGCGGTGTCGAGCGCGGTGGGGAGCACGCCAAGTGTGGCCTCTGCCCGCAATCGCTCGGCGAGCCTGGGCAACAGCTCCGGCATGTCGTCCAGATGTGACACGAGCTCGATGTACAGATACTTCCAGAGCCGCGCGGCATGCACGGGCTTGATGCCCCAGTGCACGAGCTGCTGCTGCAGCTCGGTCCGGGTGAGGCCGTAGAGATTCAGGGGTGTCACGTCGTCGCTCAGTGGCATGCCCAAAACTAATGGCCGAGTCGGAGATGGTGAGGATGCCACCCGGAGCCGAGCGGCCCCCGCGTACCACTACGATCATGGGGTCTACGATCATGGGGTCAGAGTCCATGTCCTCCAAATAGATCATGGACTCTGACCCCATGAAGCGAACCGATGGCCTGGGAGCAGAGGTGGCCACCCATCGCGTATCAGCGCGTTTGCTCGATTCCCGCAGCCACAGGCACCGAGGTCTTCGCCGCAATGAAGTGTCCGAGCGCGCTCAACGACTCGCGCGCTTCGCGCATGAGCGTGCCGTACAGCTGCCACGCATGTGGCACGACTGGCCATGACGCACAATGCGCGTCGCCGCCCGCCGCGCGGATCCGGTCGACAACGCGCGTGCTGTCGTCGCGAATCATTTCGTCCTCACCAACGTGCACCAGCAATGGCGGCAACCCGTCGAACCGACCGTACATTGGAGACGCACGCACATCGCGCGGATCGGCGTCGCCCAGATACGCACGCGACGCGAGCGCGATCGACTGTTCGTTGAAGAGCGCGCAGCGGTCCATGTTGGTTCGGTTGCTCTCGCCGGTGCCAAGCATGTCAGTCCACGGCGAAATCAGCGTTGCGCACGCCGGCATCGGCTCGCCACCGTCACGCAACGCAAGCAGCAACGCCAGTGCGAGTCCACCACCCGCCGAGTCGCCACTGACGGTAATCGCGGTTGATGGAATGCCCTGAGACAGCAGCCAGCGACATGACGCCAGCGTATCGTCGAATGCGGCAGGAAATCGGTGCTCGGGCGCACGACGATAGTCCGGTGCGAAGACGCGCGCACGCGCCGCGGTCGCGAGTCCACCAGTGATCGGCCGGACGGTGACCGGACTGCCGCTTTGGTAGCCACCGCCATGCAAGTGCAGGATGGTTCGCATGCCATCGCTACCGATTCGCGGCGTCGTCCACTCACCGCGCACTGGTGCATCGGTTGATAGCATGAACCGCACAGGCCCAGCCACCCAGGCACGTGTGAAGAGCGCACCGTCGAACAGTGCGCGAGTCTCTCGTGCGTCTGACCACAGTTGCGCGCGTGGTTTCACGACGCGGCGGAGCAGGCCGTTCATGATGTGCGCAAGCCTGCTCGCCGGCAGTGTGGTCACGCGTGCAGCTCGGCTGGTGTTTGTCGGAGACCCGGGCGCAGAGACGGCATACTCGGAAGCCTATTCATTGATCGATCGGATCGACGGGACAACCGATCATGGGGGCAACCGATCATGGGG
>CAYMQV010000197.1:0-4272 GCA_964392395.1 uncultured Gemmatimonadaceae bacterium | reverse complement strand
CAACCGATCATGGGGGCAACCGATCATGGGGTCAGATCATGGGGTCAGCGTCCTTGAATCCTTGACTCTGCCCCCGTGATCGAGCGATCAAGGACTCTGACCCCATGATCGGGAGCGATCAAGGACTCTGACCCCATGATCGGCAGATGCGGATCTACGATCTGGGCATTTCATCGCCATCTCACCCGATCGACTGCGGATCGCGTACGTGCCGTCGCCATCGGAGAACCTCGGGTACTACGTGCGCGTGATTCCCAACTGGGTGCGCGACATGAAGCGGGCCGTGGACGCCGCGAACCGATGAACGATCGTCTCCGGTCAGTGAGTGATGGGACTCGAAATGTCGTGATCTTTCGCGGGGCCAAAGACAGCGCCATGTGCGAACGCCGGCCCGGTACGGCCATGCGGCCACTCGTCGCGGTCGAATCGGATTCCGGGCGCTCCGGCGCCCGCGGACGGGAGTCTGCTTCCAAGCTGCAGCTTTCCGGTCTGCGGATCCATGCCGATCAGGTAGACCCCGCCGGCGAGCGTGCCGCCACCCGTCATCACGAGGCGACTTCCCCCGGGTTCGAGGGCGAGCCAGTGTGGACGGGCATCGATGCCGAAACCGAGTTCGTCGACGATGGTCGGCTTCTCCGGTCTCGATACATCGAGCACCACCAGGGATCCGGTGGTGCCGACGGGCTGCACCAGGAAGCGGCCGGACCGAACCGGCACGTTGCAGTCCGTATCCTCTCCGGCGACCGCGGACCACGGAAAGGATCGGACGAATGTGGCGACCGGCGTGCTGTCGAGCGCGGAGAGCACGTACATCCCGCAGCGAAACGTCGTCACCATCACGGTTCGGCCATCGGCGAGCACACGTGGTTCGGCCGGGTGCAGGTGCTCGTTGCCGCGCGGTCCGGGCGGCAGCAGCACGGTATGCAGCAAGCTGAGGTCCGAGAGCCGCCAGACCTGAACGGACCGCCCCACGTGCCGGCCGTGCATATCGGCCGATGTCGTGACCACGCGGTCGAGTTGGGGGACGACAGCCAGGCTATACGGACGGAGCTCCGGATCGAGTGCGTTGGCGGCACTGGCCGCCCGGAGCATGCGTCCACGGCCGTCCAGCTCCACCAGCCCGCCAATGGCGTCGTGATCGGTTGCGAGACCCTGATAGGTGGCGAGCACCGTGCCGCTCGGCGTCCGGGCGAAGCTGTGTGGGTGGGTGTACGGCCCGGCGTCATCGAACGCACCGCGCAGGCGCGGGTGGGCCGGCTGCGCGAGATCGAAGACAAACGTGCGTCCCGTCTCAAAGGAGTTGGCGAAGAGCTGATTCGTGGACAGCTCGTACTCGACGTGGTGCGCGCCGCGTCCACCCGGCGCGGGCACGGTGCCGACGACCTGCCCGTAGGTCGCCGACTGGCGATCGACATCCACGACCGTGAGGAAATCGTCAGAACGCGTGTCGATGTCCCACGCCCACACAAAGAGGTGCGTGCTGCCGCTCGACTCGTTCGTCGTCGTCTTTGCAGTCGGCGAACAGCTGCATACCGCCAGGAGGAAAATGCCAACCAGCCGCGTCATCAGCCGGCCCTGCCTTCTCTGACCGCACCCACCAGCACGAATGCCATGACGCAGGGTGTCGTCGTGCTGTTTCGCCACGCGTGTCGTGTGCCATTCTGCACGACGCAGTCGCCCTGCTTCAGGCTCACCGTCGCACCGTCGTCGAGCTCCAGGGTGATCTCGCCGGAGATGACGACACCATAGTCGACCGAGTCGGTCGTATGCATGCCCGAGTCGTGCGCTTCCATCGCCTCGGCGAGACCTGGCGCTTTGACGAGGTACTCGCGGCGAAATGCATCTTGATCAAAGGCGCGGGTGCTGACACCCGGGAACTGCACGATACGAAAGCGCGTGCCGCCGGGACCCGGTACGAACGACGTCATGGTCGTGATGCGGTCGACAGGTGCGACCGGCACTGTGGGAGTCGCTTCGGTCGCCCACACCTCCACCAGTGCCAGCCCGGGAAGTGTTTCCGTGGTGACGACGCGCGGCGACACCCCGTTGTGTACGATGATCGCCTTCCCCTCGCGATTCCTCCCCGTCACGACGCGGCGCAACCTCGTGATCGACTCGCTCTGACTTGACGGAACGCCGAGTGCACGCGCGCATCCGGCCAGCCATGTCAGGACGCCAAGGCCCAGGAAGCGTCGACGCGTGGGTGTGTGCATTCCAGTGTGCATGCAGATTCTTCAGGACTGTTCGACTCAGTATGCACCTGGAGAGGCGCGCTGTCCGTGCAAGCTCAACGTGGCGACGCGCTAGGGCCAGTCGATCTCGACGAGCTGCACCGGCACCGTTCCCACGTTGCGCGCCCGGTGCGTGTGTCCCGCTGCACGCCACGTCCACGCGCCAGCACCAGACGCGGCACCGGACCGTCGCGGCTTCATCCCTTCGGTGCGCACGCTGCCCGGACCGATCTGGATCGTGAGCCCAGGCGCGGCGTGGCGGTGCGACGTGGTCGCCTCGCCGGGGGCGAGCGTGATTCGGTAGACGCGTGCGCCCGCACTGTCGCGCTCGAGCGCGAGGTGTGACACGCCCTGCAGCGCGGGCGCAGTGAACCCCGTCCGGCGTCTCACCTCGGCCACCACGTACTGAAAGGCCACGGTGTCGACGTTCCCGACACGGTGCGTGTAGGGAAGCCAGCCGCCGTTATCGAACACCTCGCCCACTGTGAGCGCAGGTGCGGGCTCCGGCGCGCGCCCAGCCCACTGATCCCATGTGCGTGCCCCGGCGATGACCACACTGAACATGCGGTCGGCATGCAGATGCCAGCGCGTGGTGTCTCCGGCGGGGGTGCGCACCTCCATCACGCGTGCCAGCGCGTTCTCATACACGAGGTGATGCCGCGGCTCGCGGTGCGCCGGCACCGCCCGCGGGGGAGTGGGCTGCGCGAGCGCGGTGGTGGCGACGCCCACGGACGCGAGCAGGACGATTGGTAACGGAGAGCGACGCATTGAAGTGGGCGGAGGTATCTCGGCGGAGCGCATCGTTGTCGTCGCCGAGGAAGAAAAGTGGAGAGCTCGACGGCTGGCCGGTAGGGCGCTTCACATCGTCCGTGCGCGGGAACGAGGGCACGTACACTTCGTTTGGTCCGTTTTCATCCGCGCAGCGGCCGCGCCCCGGACATCCTTCCACAGCGAATCCGGCAATTCGCGCAACGCCGACGGCGGCTCGCGATCTCCACCTCGGTCACCCGACGGAGACGAACCAGATCACCGCGCCCCCGGCAGGTGCTACTTCGACGTCGAGTCGGGCGCGTCCGCGTTCCAGATGTTCGACTGGATCCGCCACTTCCCGTTCACCTGCTTCCAGACGTTCACGTACTTGCCGCGCTCCGTGATGCCGCGGCCATATGTCAGGAGATAGGAGCCCTCATCGACGACGTACTCCGCGTTTCCATAGAATGACGCCGTCTCTTCGCGGAACTCCGTGACGCCGGCCTTGAGGAAGTCCACCGTCAACGCGTGAATCGCCTCTATGCCAATCGCCGCGGGGGCGCCGGGTGGGTACGATCTGGCGTCGGGAGCGAACATCGCGTCAATGGTGGCGACGTCTCCCGCAATGTGCGCCACTCCGAACTGCGTATTCTGCTTCGTGATGACTGCACGCGTCGCCTCGAGGTCGAAGACGGGCGCGGCGTCGCGCCCTCCGGCGTCCGGCCGATCACTGCAACCGCTCACGAAGAGGGCGGCTACCAGCCAGGCTCCGACATGCGCAAAAGTCCGGTATTGGGCCCTTGTTGTCCGGGACATCGCATGCCGGTCATCTGATCCTTGCTTCTGTGCTTCGTCCCACACTGCACCATTCGGAACCCCGTGAACGACGATTGTCGTCGGCATTGATTTTCCTTCGGTTCGGGCGCCTGAATGCACTGTTCGAGCGCCGTGCGCGCTCGTCAGACGGTCAGGGTGAACCCACCATCCGGGGTGAGCGTGGTTCCGGTGATGTAACTGCTCTCATCGGAGCAGAGGAAGACCACGGCCTTCGCGATCTCTTCCGGTGCTCCCGCACGCTTCAAGTGTACCTGCGGAAGCACGCCATTGTCATACACGTCATCGCCAATCAGCCCTCGCCGTCGTTGGTGCATCGGCGTGTCGATGATGCCCGGACAGAGGAGGTTGACCCGGATGCCCTGCGAAGCCACTTCCGCGGAGACACTCGTCGTCAAGCCGATCAGGGGCATTGCTATCCCGACTCCCGACTCCCGACTCCCGACTCCCGACTCCC
>CAYMQV010000196.1:0-8721 GCA_964392395.1 uncultured Gemmatimonadaceae bacterium | reverse complement strand
TGTCGGTGCGTCCGGGGTTGGGGTTGGCGGCGGTTCGACCGGCGGAGGCGTAACAATCAGTATTCTCACGGTGTCGCGCAGCGAGTCGACCGTCGCAGTGGGCGTCGACGCTTCAATGCTGGCTGCGCCGGCGGCGAGTGCGGACACTTCGCCCGAGTGGGACACTAAGGCAAGGTCCGGCGTGAGTGAGCGCCAGGTCACTGATGCGGTGCTGAGTACATCACCACGCTGATCGCGGACGCTGGCGGAGAGAGTTCGTGTGGCGGCGGTGACGAGCGTATCCATGTGCGGTCGCGCGTCGAGTGTTGCTGCGAACCGAGGGCGTACGACCACCGACACGTTGCTCCGGGCCTGATCACCAAAGGCGCTGACGGTCAGTGTCGCGGTGCCGGGTCCGACAGCGAGGACAGTCCCGCTCGCATCGACCGCGGCGATTTCAGGATTACTCGAAGTCCAGACCACCGACTTGTTGTCGGCCGCGCAGCCGGTGTACACGCTGGCGGCCACCTGACCAGGCACGCCAACATCGAGCGAGAGCGCATCAGGGAAGGCGGTGATCATGCGGTTCGGCTCGACCAGACCGGCACACGAGTCTGCTCCTCCACCTGCGCACCCAACTAGCGCGAGACCGATCAACGCTGCGAGCTGGTGCACCTCGCGTTTCACCAGAAGATACCGAACGTCACTGGCTGATCGAATCGTACTCATCGCGACGCCTCCGCTGGATCAATCCCTGTGAGGTATAAAAATTAAAGCGCAGGATCGGTTCGGTACCACGGTGCGTCATCGCATGGTGGCCGCGGGGCTGACTATGGAACGTCACGCGTCCGTGATCTTGCGGCTGGGAATCGTGAAGCGCATTTCGTGCCGCAAAAAAGTCGGGCGGCACCGCATCACTATCGGCACCGCCCGATCCGTGATGCAACTCCTCGGCCGCTGGTGCTTCAGGCCTGTCGTTGCTCACTGGTCATCCTGGCGCCGGTACTACTGTTGCTGAATGTAGCTCACCGTCAGCCGTAAGTGCAGCAGTTCCGACGGACCGAGCAACTCGTCACTCTTCGTGATAACGTCGTGGTGACGTCGTGGTGGCAGAGCCCGACACTGGCGAATTCCACTGCGTGGTTTGCGTTGCAGTATGGAACGAGTCGAGCTCGTGGGCACCATAACTCTCGAGCTTCCTGGAGAGAGTACGCCAGTTCCGACCGGTGCACGTTTGCTGCGGAGATGTTGCGAAAGGCGTGTGGGCGCCGGTGATCGCACGTCTAAAACGTTCCGCCAGCAAACTGAGCGTCACGCCGTCGAATGGTGGACGTTGACTCGCCGACGCCATCGGTGCACGTTGCTGCAGCGTGACGCGTTCCGCCGTGGTATGCGACGATTCAGGAGTCACCCGCCGTGGTGCTGCGCGTTGCCGTCGCGTCAGGCTGCACAACGCGAAGCTGGTCCGACATGGATGCAGCCATGTTTTCCGGCGTTGCGGAGAGGGTTCGAGCGAAGGCTGGAGCGCTCACCGCCATCTGGACTGGATGCGTGACCCTGCTTCCTGCGCCTGGACGCGCGGTAATCCGCTGTACGCCACGTCATGCATCGCAACACGAGATTGCATGTCGTCCGATCAGAGACCAACTCACGATTCACGACCGGAGCAATACATGCATTCCAGGATCCTAGGGACTTGTATGCTGATCAGTGCCGTGCTGCTGGCACTGCCCGCCTGCGGCAAGAGCAGCCAGGAGCGCGCCGACAGCACCGCCGCTGCGCAGTCAGACTCCAGCGCGATGGGAGGCATGAGCGGAATGCGTTCAGGCAATGGCGCCGACAGCATACCAGCGATGACCGGCACCACCACCATGCCAGCGATGTCTGCGGAAATGACCGCGCACATGGCGGAGATGAAGGGCGCAGACGGTGCGAGAATGAATGCGATGCTCCCCGACCACCGAAAGATGGCCAATGGTATGCTGTCGCAGATGAACGATCAGATGACGAGCATGAAAATGTCGGCCACCCCAGCCTGGAAGGCACTCACGGATTCGATTTCCAGAGACCTGACGGCGATGTCGAAGATGAGTGCCGCGGCGCTGGTGGCGATGATACCGGCACACGAAATGCGCTTGATGAATCTCGCCACAATGCACGAGACGATGATGAAGGGCATGAAATAGGGATGCGCGGACATTGGTGAGCAGGTGCCGTGAGCTGCCAATCGCTCATGATTGATGTCACGGTCGACGATCATCGTCGCTTCGCACGCGCAGCGGTTGCGATCGGCCAGACTCCAGGGGTTCGCGCGCACTCGCGATTCATGTGACGGAGCGTCGAACGCTATGGCCGTAACCGCACGAGCCGCAGCGGTTCGATCCCCATCGTCACCCCCCATCGCCGATCCGCGACAAGGCCGCGTGCCACGTCGAGCCGCAGTGACGGCGACCGCGCAGCCTTCGAGCCGATTCGCAGCCCCGCACCCCCATCGAGGTACAGTCGCGTCGGCGTCGTCCGACTGCCGAGTGATAACACGTGGGCGCCGTCGACGAAGATGCCCACCGCAAGCGTGATGGGTCCGACGCGCGCCACCGGTCGGTCACCGGCGATGCCACCGTGTGTGATCGCTCGACCAACTCGCGCGGTCGGCAAGACACGGTCCACGATGAACGGATGTGCGCGCAGCGGGATCTCGCGCGAGAGATTCCCGCCGGCAATCGCCCACAGGCCTCGCGGGGCAAATGCGCTGTTCCAATCCGTGCCCACATGCATGGACCAGCTGTTCCTCCAGCGGCCACTCGGCAACGTCCAGTCCGTGCGCACTCGAACCCTGTCGTATGACGCGTTGCCGCCGAGTGGAATGGCATGCTCCACGTGAGCGAGCACGCTGACCGCATCATGCGCCTTGTGCAGGCTCCCCGCGACGGAGAGCGCGACAAAATCGCCGTGTCCCGACCACCGCTCGTAGCGGACGCCAGTTCTCTGCTCGAGATCGGGGCGGATCCAGGCATCAAAGCTGGCTGACGAGGTGCGTCGGCGTTCGTCCGCGGTGCCGGCTGTGTAGCGATACGTCTCCCAACTGCGCGCGAGCGTGACGATCCCCGGGATTCCGATCGTTGCCGGAATCTCCAACCGAAGGACGACCGCCGGATCTGCCGCTTCCCAGCGCCACAGGGCGGTCCATCGCTCCCCAGCGCCGAATGGTGTACTCACGACGAGTGCCGCGTCACGACGTACGGCCGCACGCACCGCGCCGACAACCAGCAGTTGCGGCAATGGATCCACCCGGGAGTGCTCGGTGACCACGGCACGGACCTCCACCGTGCCACCAGAGACGGCGGCATAGGCCACGCGTGTACCCTCGAGCGACGGAATGTCTGCGATGCGCCGCTGCGCCAGTGCGAGGCGCGGCGGCGTCAGGATGGTGCCTGGCGAGGTTCCGATGTGGCTGGCCAACACGCGAAAGCGGATATGTCGTGTGCCGTCGATCCGGAGCAGGTCGATCGTCGGTCGACCGATCGCGTTCCACGCCTGCAAGGCTGCGTCGTCGTCGCCCGTGAGGTATCGCGTGCTCGCCAGCAGTTGCCATCCCAGGGAATCATTGGGTGCGCGCCGAGTATACGCGGCCGCCAGGTGCGTCGCCTCTGCCTGTTTCCCTTGTCGAAATCTCACGCCCGCCAGCTCACGAAGCACCACGGCCTCCGACGGGCATTCCCGCACGGCGGTGCTCAGGAACTGATCGGCGTCGTCGAGGCGATTCTCAGACGCGGCATCCGCCGCCCGGTCGAGCCAGGGTCGACAAGGCAGGGAGTCATCTGGCAGCGCGTGGACACGGGGGCTCGGAGGGACTACTGCGGTGGCTTTGGCTGGCATCGGCTGCACGAACATGGCCCATTGATTGGCGCCGGCCCAGCGTTGCATGAACTCAGCCAGTGTGCGTCTCACCGCCGGTGCGACGGCCGGGTCGTGATACGTCACTGCATCAGCGGTCCAGCCAATCACGATGACATAGTGGTAGCGGTTCTTCGCGACGCGAATCAGTGCCACCACGGGAATGCTGTCGGCGATGGACGCTTGCATCCGCGACGGCATCGTCGAGGTGAGCGCCTGAGTATCCCATCCACGGGAACGCAGGGTCAGTACCATGTCGGTCGTGAGCATCCCCCCGACATCTGGATGTACGAGCGACGCAAAATCCTCGGCGAACACGCCGCGACGCCCCCAGAAGCGCTCGATCATCGCGATCGCGGCGCCGCCACAGAGCAGGATTGACTGCGCGACATACGGCACCTCCACCAGCCCGGGCTGACGATCGTTGTGCGCCACCAGTGCCCTCGCGACGGTCAGCCGCCCCGTCGCGCACGCCGCGCACAACACGACGCACGCAATCGTCAGCCCGGACATCAGGCATCGGCGGGTGCGCATCGCCAGCCCCGCCCGCTGCTAGGCGCGCGTGAGCAGGATCAGGATCAGGAGGCCGATGATGATCGCCGTCGTACTGATGACCACGGTCTGATCACCGCCGGCGAGGATCTGGTCTGCGACCTTCTTTGCTGACGCGTTGTCGAGCGTGGCGACACGCGCCAGGACGGCGTCGGGAGTCAGGCCCATCGTGGCTGCAACTGCAAGCGCATTGCCCGAGGTGAGCGTGGCAGTCACGAACCTGGCGCTACTGTCGCTGCGAGCGCTGACGCCTCGATCGAGCATGCTGGGGTCCACGGTGCTGCGCATCTGGGCCGCCAGCGGCGCCGCCAAGGCGATTGACGCTAACGCCGCACACAGAACCACTGAGTGTTGCTTTGACACAAGAACTCCTCTTTCCAGGTGATCGAAACGTCGGAACGCCACCGACTGCACTCGGCGAGTGGATCGGCGATCGCGTGGAGCAAACGCAAAACGGCGCGGGCAGCCCGGAGGGGCCACTCGCGCCATCATCTTCTGAGCCGGGTTCGCTCATTCGAGCTGGCAAGCGCAATGCTCGCGCATGTTGTGTACAGAGTCATCGTACGGTCGGGTCATGGTCCCCGCAAGCGGCGGTGTGGAAGTCAGACGTCGCCAGACACCGTGCGCCGGTCGAACGCAGGGAACTCAGGCGGGATGTTCGCGGTCCAGCGTCGGAGTGCCGGCTTGCGAGGTGATCGCGGTCGCGCTCGCATGGCTAGACGGCTGCAATTCCCGCCGCGCTGCTGATCGGCAGCGCGGGACTCCCGCGCGTCGACTTCCAGCTCGGTCCGTTCGTGGCCTGCTTCGGCGGTCAGCCCCAGGCTGGCGGTACCGGCGTTCTCGATCCGGATGTGATCAGAGCTCGCGCGAGCTCGTTACGCATTCGCTCGTGCGCCCGACGGGGCTGTTTGCGCCCCGAGTGCGGAGCAATGGCCGGGGTCGCCAGACGGTTGCCAGCGGGCTATACAGTCGAGTCGGCTCGGGCGGCAGGCCCGTGTCACGCCTCGCTACCTTCCCGCGATTCCTCACACCCCACGATCCATGCGATCCATCGCCGCCCTCGCCCTCTTCGGCCTCTCCTCGACGCTGGCCGCCCAGACGAACTTCGACACCGTCCAGGTCCGCGCCGTCCAGGTCACGCCCGGATTGCACGTGCTGTTCGGCGCCGGCGGCAACATCGCCGTCTCCACCGGCAGCGATGGCACCTTCATCATCGATGATCAGTTTGCACCGCTGACGCCGAAGATCGTGGCGGCAATCCGGACCCTCACGCCGACCCCGGTGAAGTACGTCATCAACACGCACTGGCACGGCGACCACACCGGTGGCAACGAGAATTTCGGCAATGCGGGCGCGATCATCGTCGCCCACGACAACGTGCGCAAGCGGATGTCGACCGAGGATTTCAATGCCACGCTCAATCAGCGCCGGCCGGCAGCTCCGCGTGCGGCGTTGCCGGTGGTGACATTCAGCGAGTCGGTGACGCTGCACATGAATGGCGACTCGGTGTCCGTGACGCATGTGGACCCGGCGCACACCGACGGCGACGCGATCATCTACTTCATGAAGGCGAACGTGGTGCACATGGGTGATGTGTTCAACGACACCGGGCTGCCGTTCATCGACCGGGCCAGCGGTGGCGTGGTGAATGGGTTCATTGCGGCGGCTGATCGCGTGTACGCAATGACCACTCCGGCAACGCGGATCATCCCGGGCCACGGCCAGATCACCGATCGGGCGCGGCTCAAGGCGTGGCGCGACGCGATTGCCACCGTCCGGGACCGGGTGCAGCGCGAAGTGCGCGCAGGCAAGACCATCGAGCAGGTGCTGGCGATGAAGCTCAGCGCCGAGTACACCACCGACTGGCCCGGTGGTCACGAGCGATTTGTCCGCGCCGTGTTTGACGAGCTCACGGCAAAACGCTGAACAATGCGGCGCTGAGATCCGACTGAGTGATGTGCAGCGTACTGCGCTGATGTCGCGGCCTGACCCGTACACCCACCTGAAACTCCCCTGCCAATGCGTCCATTCCTCCGCCGCCTGAGCGTCGTCGCCGTCTTGCTGCTGATCGCCGCGCCGCTCTTTGCGCACGACATGTTTCTGCGCCTCGAGCAGTTCTTCGTGGCACCGAATGCGAGCGTCAACGTGCGGCTGTTCAACGGGACGTTCACGCTGTCCGAGAACTCGATCGCGCCGGATCGGCTGGCGGATGTGGCGGTGGTGTCGCCAGCCGGCCGCGCCCGGATCGACGTCGCGACGTGGGATGCCTCGGGCGATACCAGCGTTTTTCCTTTCCGCACCGGAGCGGCAGGGACGTACGTGATCGGCGTTTCCACCAAGCCGCGTGTCCTCGAGATGAGCGGAAAGGACTTCAACGCCTACCTGCGATCGGACGGTATTCCGGACGAACTGGCGGCGCGACGGGCGCAGAAGCGGCTCGAGGACCGTGCCAGGGAACGGTACCAGAAGCATGTCAAGGCGCTGGTACAGGTGGGCACCACTCCGAGTGACGCATTCAGTACCGTGCTCGGATATCCGGCCGAACTGGTGCCGGTGGAGAATCCCTACGCGCTGAAGATCGGCGCCACGCTTTCGGTGCGCGTACTGGTGGACGGGAAGCCGGTGGCGAACCAGTTCGTTCAATATGGAGGACTGTCGGCGTCGAACGGTCGTGTCGCGCAGCGGAACATCCGATCCGATGCGGCGGGCGTCGTCCGGATTCCCCTCGACCGCTCGGGCACGTACTACGTCAAGTTCATCTCGATGGTCCGCCTGACGGGCGACGCCGAGGCGAATCATGCGTCGAAGTGGGGCTCGCTGACGTTCGCGGTGAAGTAGCGTGAACCTTGGCTTGCGATGTGCGCTGGCGTGCCTGCTGCTCGTCGGCGTATCGACCGAGCTGCTGGCACACGGCGTTGCGGCTGGTGACAAGGGGTTCATCCAGCAGAGCAGCGGCGTGCTGATGATTCCATTCGCCTATCTCGGGGCCAAGCACATGGTGACGGGATACGATCATCTGCTGTTCCTGCTGGGCGTCATCTTCTTCCTCTATCGGCTGAAGGACGTCGCGCTCTACGTCACGCTCTTTGCGATCGGTCACTCGACCACGTTGCTGCTCGGTGTGCTGTTCCGCGTCAACGTGAATGCGTATCTCATCGACGCCATCATCGGCCTGTCGGTTGTCTACAAGGCGCTCGACAACCTCGGCGCCTTCAAGACCTGGTTCGGCGTGGCGCCCGACGCGCGTGCCGCGACACTGATCTTCGGCCTCATTCACGGCTTCGGCCTCGCGACGAAGATCCTCGATTTCAACATGTCGGCCGATGGACTGGTACCAAACCTCGTCGCGTTCAATGTCGGCGTCGAGATCGGGCAGGTGCTCGCACTGAGTGCGATCCTCATCGCGATGAATCACTGGCGTCGGACGAGCAGTTTCCGCCCGCTGGCGTACGGCGCGAATGTGGCGATCATGACGGCGGGCTTCGTGCTGGTCGGTTTTCAGCTCGCCGGTTTCTTCATCATGCGAGGCGCGACGACATGACGACACCGACTGCGGCAACCGAAGCGCCGTCAGGCCGATCGCTGTTGCGTTCGACGGCGATCGCGGTGGCGGTCGCCGGTGTGCTGCTGCTGACGTGCGTGCTGCCGGCAGAGTATGGCGTGGATCCCACGGGTATCGGGCGTGTGCTTGGTCTCACGCAGATGGGTGAGGTGAAGACGGCGCTGGCCGAAGAAGCGGCGAGCAACGCGGCGGCGGAGGCGTCGGCCGATTCGGTGATTGCGGCGGCGGAGGGGGCGGCGCCACCGGCGACGACGGAGTCGGGCCAGCCGGTCGATGCGCCAGCGATGCGCGTGGACACCTCGCTGGTGACCCTGCTGCCGAACAAGGGCGGAGAGATCAAGCTGGTGATGCCGGCTGGATCACGCGCCGGGTATCGCTGGAGTGTGAGCGGAGGCGTGGTGAACTTCGACATGCACGGCGACTCGACGAATGCGCCGAAGGACTGGTTCGTCAGCTACCGGAAGGGGCAGCGGGCGGCTGCTGATTCCGGTGAGCTGGTGGCGGGCTTCACCGGGAACCACGGGTGGTACTGGCGGAATCGCGGCACGCGCGAGGTGCTGGTGCAGCTGATCACGACGGGGAGTTACACGCGGATCGATCGGCACTTCTGAGGTCCGGCTGGACGACGTAGTGCGCGATGTCGAGTTCGCAACGTCGAGGTCGCGATGACCTGACCCCCGAGGCAATCTCGCTCCATGCGACCGTCCAGTGCCGCCGACCGGGTGGGCGGGGAG
>CAYMQV010000195.1:7741-8737 GCA_964392395.1 uncultured Gemmatimonadaceae bacterium | reverse complement strand
CCAGTTGCGCGTGATGCAGCGCGGCCGGATACAAGCCCCTCGATCGCACTCGCCGCGGCTGGCGCGACGTTCCCGTATCCTGTCTACACGCGCTGGTTCTCGCGCTTCGGCGATGAGACCGCGATTCGCGTCACCTACCAGTCGGTGGGCTCAGGAGCGGGCATGCGCGCGCTCCGGGATGGCAGCGCTGACTTCGCCGCCACCGATGCCCCGCTCTCCGCAAGCGATCGCGAATTGCTGTCGGAACGCGGCATCCGTCAGGTTCCACTGATCGTCGGTGGCGCCGCGGTGGCCTATCAGGTGCCCGGCCTCGCGCGGCAACTGCGTTTCGATGGCGCCGCGGTGGCCGACATTTTTCTTGGTCGTATCACGCGCTGGAACGATCCGCGACTGGTGGCGCTGAACCCCGACGTGACGCTCCCGGCCGACAGCATCCGCGTTGTGACGCGGGGGGACAGCAGCGGCACCAGCTGGATCCTCACCGACTACCTCTCACGCGTCAGTGCGGCGTGGGCCACCGGACCCGGACGCAGCACCTTTCCCTCCTGGCCAGTGGGGCGTCGCGTTCGCGGCAATGAGGGCGTGGCGGCGGAGATCAAGGCGACCGAGTATGCCGTGGGTGTGGTCGAGGCAGTGTACGCCATGCAGAATCGCTTGCCGGTGGCACGAATCCGCAATCACGCCGGTGCCTGGGTCACGCCGCAGACCGGCGCACTCCGCGCGGCAGCGAGCGCCATGCTGTCGTCGATTGAAGACACCGTGGAGTTCGCGACCAGCATCAGCGACGCCCCCGGTGAGCTGAGCTACCCGATGGCGTCACTCTCGTGGCTGATCGTCCCGACACGCGGCATTGAAGCACCTCGCCGGGCGGCGATCGAGCAATTCGTGCGGTGGGCGCTCGAGGCAGGCGAAGCGGACGCGCTGGCGCTGGGGTACGCGCCACTCCCGGAGCCGATGCGGCGTACCCTGCAGCGGCAGTGGGCCGACCGATCCCGG
>CAYMQV010000195.1:2756-7731 GCA_964392395.1 uncultured Gemmatimonadaceae bacterium | reverse complement strand
GACGGCGATGACAATCGTGGAGTGCGGCCGGTAACTTGCCTGTCGCTCGCTCCCCTGCCCCCGACAGCATGCCTGCTCGCTCTCCCCGTCGTCCTGCGCCCGCGTCCCCGGCGATTCCGGTCACGCCGCCCCGGGTGCCGCTGCCGACACCCGCGTTCAGCGATGTGATCGGCGGGGCTGGACTCGCCTCGGCGCGGCCACGACGCATTGCCGCGATCGATATCGGATCGAATTCGATCCGCGCCATCGTCGCGGATGTCAGCAGCACGGGGCAGATCCGCACGGTGGACGAGATGAAAGCCGCACCACGCCTCAGTACTGGCGTCGACGAGACGGGACGGCTCTCGGTCGAAAGTGTATTGGCGGCCATCGAAGCGTTGCAGCGGATGGTCACGCTCGCGAAACAGCTCGGTGCTGAACGCATCGAATGCGTCGCCACCAGCGCCGTGCGCGATGCGACCGACGGTGCGGCATTCGTGCGTCAGGTCAAGAAAGCGGCCGGCCTCACGGTGCGCATCATTTCCGGGGAGGATGAAGCACGGCTGTCGTTCCGCAGCGCGCAGGCACACTTCGACGTCGGCCATGGTCGCATGGTGACCTGCGACATCGGCGGTGGCTCAGTGGAACTCGCGTTGTCGGCGGACGGTCTGGTGGAACGCCTGCTCTCGATGCCATTCGGCGCGATTCGTGCTACCGAGGCGTACCTGCACAAAGGGGTACGGCGCAGCACGGTCGCGAGGTTGCGCAAGGCGCTCCGCGCGGAAATCCGCGAGCGGTTCGCCGTGAAGGAATGGCGTGGGGCCGGCATGATCGGTTCCGGCGGAACCTTCACCAACGTGGCTGGCATGTTGCTGTCGCAGCAAGGGCTGGCGACCGCGCGGACGGTGCACGGCAAGCAGGTCTCACGCGGTGAACTCGAGCATCTGCTCGACCAGCTGATCGAGTTGTCACCCACCGAGCGGTTGATCGTGCCGGGGCTCAACCCGGCTCGTGCCGACATCATCGTCGCTGGCATGGCGGTCGCCGCCGAGGTGATGGCGTTTCTCGACATCCGCGACTTTCACGTCTCAGCGTATGGCATTCGCGAAGGGTTACTGCTCGAGGCGGCGGAGGTCACGGCGCAGGCCACCGATCCAGGCGAGGGCCGGCGGCGCAGCGTCCAGCAGTTTGCCGAGCGCACGCAGTACGAGGAACCGCACGCACAACATGTGCAGAAGCTCGCACTGCAGCTCTTCGATTCCATCGGTGCACGCATCGGCTGCCTGCCTGAGGATCGCGACACGCTGCGCGACGCCGCACTGCTCCACGACACGGGCTACCACATCAGCTACAACGATCACCACAAGCATGCCTATCACCTGATCGTGCATGCCGACCTGCTGGGGGTCGCACCGGAAGAACAGGTCGTGATGGCCAACGTCGCGCGATATCATCGGGGCGCTCCACCAAAGGCCAAGCACCCCATGTTCGCCGCGCTGACGAAGGAACAGCAGCAGCGGGTGCGGCGCCTGGCGGCGATTCTTCGTGTGGCCGACGGATTTGATCGTGGCCACATCGGTGCCGTGCAGCAGGTGAAGGTCCGCTGGACCGAGCGCGCACTCCGACTGACGCCGGTGCCTGACCCGCGCGCGCGCTCGACACGGCTCGAACTCTGGGGGGCGAGCCGGAAGAGCGATCTGCTCGAGAAGCTGGTCGATCTCCCGGTGCATGTGATCGGGCCGGACGGCAAGCCGGTGGAGTGGGAGGCCACGGACTCGGTCGACTGATTCCGGCGTGCACGAGTCGAGGTGCGCCCTGGACGCGGCACAGCAACACGCCATCACCGTCCACGCAGCACATTCCCACGCTGACGCCCGTCATTGCTGCGGATCTTCCCGGTCCCGGACGGCGCTTCCAGATGTGGTCGCATCGGGATAGGCTGGCTGAGGCGATGTTGCTGACCGCGTCCAGGTGCCGGACCTGAAACCACCCGGACAGCACCAGCGCACGGGGTGGCACCGGCCGTTCGCTCACGCCTCCTCATGGTGGTGGTCGGGAACGCAACTCGGGCAGGTGTTGAAGCCGCGATTCGTCGATCCGGGAGTGCGCTGCCCGTCGCGACGTATCGCTGGACACCGCCAGCGGCCCATTTCGGCGCCCGCTCGATCAGCGCCCCCAGACGTCCTTGAGCAGAATGGCGTGCGTGCCGCGCTCCGGCTCACCGTCGGATGGCTTCCGCTGCACGTACGTGCCGTCTGTCTGCAGCAGCCAGGCTTGCCGATTGTCCTCGAGACAGGTGCGCAGCAGCGACTCGAGCCGGGAGTGCAGGACAGGGTCTTCGATCGGCGCCACCGTCTCGACGCGACGATCGAAGTTCCGTGGCATCCAGTCGGCGGAGCCCAGGTAGTACTCGGGCGCGCCACCGTTGCCGAAGTAGAAGATCCGCGAATGTTCGAGAAAGCGTCCGATGATGCTGCGCACCGAGATGTTCTCGCTGACGCCCGGCATCCCGCTGCGCAGGCAGCAGACACCACGCACGATGAGATCGATCCTGGCGCCGGCGGCGGACGCCCGGTACAGCGCGAGAATCGCATCGGGGTCGACCAATGCATTCATCTTGGCGATGATACGCCCGCCACGACCGGCGCGGGCGTGATCGGCCTCGCGATCGATCATCTCGACGAAGCGCTTGCGCATGTTGGCGGGCGCCACCAGCAGCTTCCGGTAGAGCTGCTGCCGGCTGAAGCCGGTCAGCGCATTGAACAGGTCACTGACATCGGCACCAATGCCTGGGCTGCAGGTGAAGAGACCGATATCGGTGTAGAGCCTGGCCGTGCGTGAGTGGTAGTTGCCAGTGCCGATATGCAGGTATCGCCGGATACCATCCGGTTCGCGGCGCACGACGAGCGCCGTCTTGGTGTGGGTCTTGAGCCCGGGCACGCCGTAGACGACATGCACACCGTAGTTCTCGAGCGCACGCGCCCACGCGATGTTGTTCGCTTCATCGAAACGGGCCTGGAGTTCGATCAACACCACGACCTGCTTGCCGCGCTCAGCCGCCTCGATCAACGAACGCACGATCGCCGTCTCGCCCGACGTCCGGTACAACGTGAGCTTGATCGCCAGGACCTGCTCATCGTGCGCCGCACGTTCGATGAAGTGCTCGACCGTCTCCCGAAAGCTCTCGAACGGGTGATGCACGAGGATGTCCTTCTCGCGGATCGCATCAAAGATGTTCGTGTGCTCGGCGAGTTCCGACGGGATGCCTGGCGTGAACGGCGGGTACCGAAGCTCCGGCAGATCGATCGCGCTCGCCAACGTCATCAGGTCGCCGAGATCGAGCAGCATGCCCGGCTCGTCGACATCGCGTTCCGTCAGGGGCAGCGCCGCCACCGCCGCGTCCTCTTCATCACGCAGCTCCTCCATCAGCAGGGTGCGAAGTGCATCCGGCATACCTGTCTGTACTTCGAGTCGCACCACCTCGCCGAACTTGCGTTCGAAGACCTGACGCTCGACCACTGACAGCAGGTCGTCGTCCTCCTCCACGCCGGTCAGTTCGAAGTCGGAGAAGCGCGTGATGCGGAACGCGTGCCAGCTCAGCACCTCCATGCCCGGGAACAGCGAACCGAGATTGACGCCGATCACGTCCTCGATCGGCACGAAGCGACCGGGGCGACCGGCCGGAACCCACCGCGCCAACGACTTCGGAACCTTCACGCGCGCAAAATGCTCGGCACCCGTGTGCGGGTCGCGAACACGCACCGCCAGCGACAGCGACAGATTCGAGATGTACGGAAATGGATGCCCCGGATCGACGGCGAGCGGCGTCAGGACGGGGAACACCTGACTCTCGAAGAACCCGTCCACCACCAGCCACTCCGCCGGCGTCAGGTCATTCATCCGCACCAGCTTCACATCATGGGCTGTCAGCGCCGGCAGCAGATCCTCCGTCAGGCATCGGCGCTGCAACGTGAGCAGTTCGTTGACCCGCTTCTCGATCGCGAGCAGCAGCTCGGCTGGCGAGAGCCGCTCCTGCGGGTATCCGCTCTGGCCATTCTTCACCTTGCGACGCAGGCCGCCGACGCGGACCATGTAGAACTCGTCGAGGTTCGAGCTGAAGATGGCGAGAAACTTGAGACGCTCGAGCAGCGGTGTACGCGGATCACGGGCTTCGTTCAGCACCCGCGCGTTGAACTCCAGCCAGCTCAGTTCACGACTGAAGAACAGATGCGCCTCACCGGCGGCACCCACCGAGCCCATGGCATCGGCATCGGCATCGCCACCACGTCGGACCTTCTTCTGTCGTGTTGCCATAGAGCGTTCAGCGGGGTTCAAGGCAGTCGCAACGGCGCCACCACGCACCGCCGGTGGTCAGGCCGGTCGTCCGACCACCACGATAGCATTCAAGATGAGCGCACTGAGCGCAGACAACAGGGCGGCGGCGGGAATCGTGACGATCCAGGCCCACACGATGTTGCCGGCGAGCCCCCAGCGAACGGCACGAATGCGATTCGCGACACCGACCCCGACAATGGCGCCGGTGATCGTGTGGGTTGTGCTGACCGGGATCCCGAACTTCGACGCGACCAGGATCACGATCGCACCACCGGTTTCGGCGCAGAAGCCGCCGACCGGCCGGAGTTTCGTGATGCGTGTTCCCATGGTGTGCACAATGCGCCAGCCACCGAACAGCGTGCCGAGGGAAATTGCGAAGTACGCCGAGATCTCCACCCAGAGCGGAATCGTCGATGTGTCCGGCACGTACATGTTGCTGAGCAATCCCGTGGTGTACGGCTCGAACAGTTTGCGCACCGACGGCGACGCCAGCAGGCCGACAATGATTCCCATCGTCTTCTGCGCGTCGTTGCCGCCGTGTGCCAGCGACAGGAGCGCAGAACTGGCGAGCTGCGCTGGCCTGAAGAACTTGTCGACCTTCCCGGGCGACACCGTCGCGAACAGACGGTAGACGAGCGCCATCAGCCCAAGCCCGAGCATC
>CAYMQV010000195.1:0-2746 GCA_964392395.1 uncultured Gemmatimonadaceae bacterium | reverse complement strand
ATCGCCGACAGCGTCTCAATCCACTTCGGGCCCCAGTTGAGCGCATCGAAGCCCTTGCTCGCCACCGCCGCACCGGCAAATCCTCCGATCAGCGCATGTGACGAACTGGAGGGAATTCCGAACCACCAGGTGATCAGGTTCCAGATGATCGCGCCGAGCAGCGCTGCGGCAATCACGTTCGCGGAAATCGCGTTCTGGTCGACGTACCCGGAGCTGATCGCCTTCGCGACCGCCGTCCCGACGGTGAACAGCGCGGCGAAGTTGAAGGTTGCCGCCCACAAGACGGCCTTGAACGGCGTGAGCACCCGCGTCCCGACGATGGTCGCGATCGAGTTGGCCGAATCGTGGAAACCGTTGATGAAGTCGAAGACCAGCGCGACCACCACGATTCCAATGACGTACGCAATCACGGCAACTCAGCTGTTCTTGAGCGAGATACTCTCGAGCGCCAGCGACACGTAGTGGCACTCGTCAATCGCCGTCTCGAGCGAATCGTACAAGTCCTTCCACTTCATGACGGTCATCGGATCGGGCGTGCCCGCGAACAGGTTGCCGAGGGTCTCGTGGTAGATCGCGTCGGCCTGCTCCTCGAGCCGCTTGATGCGCACGCCATGCTCATAGACCATCTGCGGCTTCTTCATGGCGGCCACCGCCTCACGGATCTGCACACAGGCTTCGCCGAGAACTGAGCAGAGCCGGATCGCCGGATCTCGCGGTTCCGTGATCCGGTAGATCTGCGCCCGTCGGGCGCAGCCGTCGATCAGGTCCACCACGTTGTCGAGCCGCGTCACGAGTGTATGAATGTCCTCACGATCGAGCGGCGTGACAAAGGTCGTATCGACCTTGCGATTCGCCTCGGCGGTCAAACGGTCGGCCTGATGCTCGAGATTCTTGATGCTGGTCTGGAATTCGTCCAGGCGCGAGGGGTCGGTGAAGAGCTGCTGCAAGGTGTTGGCCGACTGCACCAGAATACCGGACATCTCGGCAAAGAGATCGAAAAATCGATCGTCCCGGGGGATCAAACGCACGGAGGAGGAGCTCCAGAGTAAAATGGGCGCCGACGGCTCGCCGTCGGCACAAACCGCGAACGACAAGTTAGAAGATCAGCACGGCGTTACATGAAATCGATGCGCGACCGTTACAGATTCACGCCAATGCCGCCGGCGACCTGCCTGGCGAGCCGCCGGTCCAGCCGCTCCGGAATCGCAAAACGACGGACGAGCAGGACCCCGGCGACAAATCCGCCGACGTGCGCCCAGACGGCCACACCGCCGGTGGGATCGGCGCCAAGCACACTCAGCTGAGGCAGTCCCGCCAGCAGCTGAAGCCCGAACCACCAGAGGAGTACCAGCCACGCTGGGAAATGAAAGACAAAAATCGGCGGAAAGAACATTCGGACCCGATGCTTCGGGAACAGGATGAGGTAGGCTCCCATCACCCCCGAAATGGCGCCCGACGCCCCGACGGTCGGAATCGGCGAGCCGGGTTGTAAGGCCACGTGCAAGGCGGCGGCGGCAAGTCCGCAGAGCAGATAGAACCAGAGGAATCGGCGCGGGCCCATCAGGTCTTCGACGTTGTCACCGAAAACCCAGAGAAAGAGTGCGTTGCCAAGCAGGTGGCCCCAGCCACCGTGCAGGAACATCGAGGTGAGCGGGGTCACCCAGTTGAGAGCGGACCGATCAACGAGACAGGCCCACCCCGCCCCCATCGGCACGGCCTGGCCCACCGGGGCCACCCGGGTCACTTCGCCGGGCACGAGGCCGAGCTCGCAGACACTCCGGATCAGGGCCTCACCGTCGGCGCCTGCGCCTTGGACGAGGAGCCAGGTGGACACCATCAGTCCAAGAATGGCCCAGGTCATGACCGGACGATTGTCGGTCGGGTTTTCGTCGCCGATCGGGAACATGACTCGCAGGTGGAAGGCTGTTGAGCGGCGAAAACTAACGCCCCCGTAACTCCCCAGCGCCAGCCGGCTGCCATCTGCCGCATCGCCGAGCCAACCACTGCCGCCCGCAGAGGCAGTGCCTGCCATATCGGCAGAAAAACGAGGTCCTCCTCTTGCCCATGGTGTAATCACGTCGTCACCGGTATGCGAACCTGCCCGGTACGGCGATGACGGCTCCGGCGTCCTGCCTGGAGCGAGCCCGATCCGACTAACGAGGACGCTGAAGAATGGCTGACAAAGTGATTGGCATCGACCTTGGCACCACGAACTCTGTGGTGGCCGTGATGGAAGGCGGGGATCCGGTTGTGATTCCAAATGCCGAGGGAGGTCGCACGACCCCGTCGGTCGTCGGCTTCTCGAAGGATGGAGAGCGCCTCGTAGGGCAGATCGCGAAACGACAGGCGGTCACCAATCCGACCAACACGATCTTCTCGATCAAGCGCTTCATGGGCCGCAAGATGTCCGAGGCGACACAGGAGAAGGGCCGCGTGCCGTATTCGGTCGTCGCCGGCCAGAACGACCTCGTCACCGTCGAGATCCAGGGAAAGCGCTACACGCCGCCCGAGCTCTCGGCCATGATCCTGCAGAAAATGAAGCAGACCGCTGAGGATTACCTCGGCCACAGCGTCACCAAGGCGGTGGTGACGGTGCCGGCGTACTTCAACGACTCGCAGCGCCAGGCCACCAAGGACGCCGGCAAGATCGCCGGCCTCGACGTGCTGCGCATCATCAACGAGCCGACGGCCGCGGCGCTCGCCTACGGCCTCGACAAGAACGACGGCAAGAAGATCGCCGTCTACG
>CAYMQV010000194.1:0-8780 GCA_964392395.1 uncultured Gemmatimonadaceae bacterium | reverse complement strand
CCCACGAGGTCATCGATGTCGACGGGGCGCGTGTCCTTTTCGGCGATGGATGGGGCCTGATTCGTGCCTCGAACACGCAACCGATCGTCGTGCTGCGCTTCGAGGCACTGACGGCCGCGCGTCGTGACGAGATTCGCGCCGAGTTCAACGCGTGGTTGCGGGCACAAGGCGTGTCCGCCTGACCGTCGGTTTGCCTCGCCTGTGATCATTCGTCGTCGCGGGTTGCTGACGCTGGTATCGGGCGTCGCCGCCATCCTCGCGGTCGGACGCGCCTGGGGCGCGCTGGCCGGGGATCATGCCTGGTTCGACGCCCTCGGGTTTGCCGATGTCTGGCGGTGGCAGACCATCGTGGCCTGCCTGCTCAAGTTCGGCGCCGGAGCACTTGCCACGCTGGTCATGCGCGCGCACCTGGCGGCGGTTCGGCGCTCGTTCGTGAGCGTCGTCGTCCCCGGCAACATCGGGAATCTCGAGTTTCAGGGCGCGGTGCCGGATCGGACCATCTCCCTTGTCCTGTGGGCGGCGGCAGGCACCGTTGGTGTGCTCCTGACGATACCGATCACCGACTGGATCCCCCTGGCCAACGTGCTGGACGCCCGTCCGCTGGGCGAATCAGATCCGTACTTCCAGTACGATCTGGCCTTCTGGACCACGTGGTTGCCGTTCGAGTGGCAGGCCTATACATGGGCGCTGCTCGCACATGCGGTGATGTCGATGCTGACCGTCGTTGGCTACGTGTTCACCCGCGGTGTCGGAGTTGATGGGCGCGCATTACGGGTCACGCGTCACGCACGACGCCATATCACCATCCTCGGAGCCATGCTGCTCGCGCTGATCGCCTGGAGCTATCGCGTCGATGGTTTTGACCGGCTGGTGCACGGAACGGGGGCCGAGGGCGCGTTCGGTTTCGCCGACCATCGCATCGGCCTGCCGGGTGGGATCGTGATGCAGGTGATCTCGCTCGGCGCCGCTGGTGTGGTGGCGTGGAGCGCGTGGTCGCGACAGCCGCGTGCCGCGATCGCTGCCGTCACGACGGTGCTGTTGATGGCCCTGCTGCTGCGTCAGGGCATGCCGCTGCTGGCGGAGAGTGTCGAAGGCGGCGGCGACACCATCGCGCGTGAGCGTCGCTATCTCGACGCCGGGGCGAGTTTCACTCGGCGCGCCTACGAATCGGATCGGGTGATTTCTGCGGCGTCGAGCGACACGGCATCGCTGGCGTCGACACCGCTCTGGGATCGCGCCTCAGTCCCACACGCGACACCAGGTCGGCTGGGCGCGGTCCTGGCGTGGGATCAGACGGCTGGCATGCCAGGCGCACTCGTCTTCGATGCGCTCAAGGTGCCAGGGCTCCTCCCGACCTGGCGGGCCATCCCCGTCGACCTCACATCGGGCAATCCGTTTCGCGATGTGTCGGCGCGCTCTGGACGAACGTTGCCGCCAATCGTCGTCAGTGATTCCGGTCGTGGCTATGCCATCGTCAGCGATCCCCGCCGGCATATCGCCGCACCGCTGATTTCGAGCGCGTCGGCGCGGCTCGCCTTTGCCTGGAATCAGCAGAATCCCCGCTTGCTCTTCGGCCGCACGCCGCAGCCGTCGCCGGTACTGGTCACTGTCCGCGACGTCCGCGATCGCGTCGCCCGGTTGCTCCCGGGCCTCCGCGCCGGCTCGCAGGTCGTGCCGCTCGTCTACGCAGACTCGCTGTTGTGGGCAATAGATCTCTACGCCGTGAGCGCCACCTACCCGCTCAGCGAGCACGTGATGCTGCACGGCGAAGAGTTCTCGGCGGTGCAGTTCGCGGCCACGGCGCTGGTCAACGCGCATACGGGCCGCGTGTCGCTGCTGCAGGAAAAGGATCCACCACTGCTGGCGCGCCGGCCCCTGCAGCGACTCGCGCAACATCTGGTGCCGATTGCGGCGCTGCCGGACGGCTTGCGCCGCGCACTGCCGCCGCGAGCGGATGCGCTCGAACTTGAAGCGGCCATCGCCGCGCGGTTCGGCTCGCGTGCGATCCAGGAGGATACGAATTCGGTCATTCGACGCGGCGGCCCGCTCGAAGAGCTCTCCGTGGTCCGAGGCGTCCTTGCCGACAGTGCGTTCACGCCGGACGACTTCGTTCCCGTCTGGCTGCCGTTTCGCAGCACCTATGCGCTGACGGCGGCCGCGATCGACGGGCGCGGCGCGGTGCGGGGTGTGCTGCTCGCTCCGGGAGGTGAGGATCGGCGCACTCGCTGGCAGCCCAGTCTCGAAAGTGCGCCCTACGAAGGAGTCGTGCGTGGCGCGCAGGAAACGACGGATTCGCTGCGGCAACCTGGATCGCTGACCGGGGCCAGGCGGGGCGCGCCGCGCATCGTGCCCGGCCCCACTGCCCGCTTCCTCACCCCGTACTTCTCGGTGCGTGACGGCCGACCGACAGAGCTCGCAGCCGTCTTGATCACGGATGGCATGCACCGGGGCGTCGCCTTCAATGTTCCGGAGGCCACCCTCCGGTGGAGAGACGGCGGCCGGACTGGCGTCGCGCCGACGGCAGCCGCCTCGCTGTACCGGCAGATGCGTGACGCGCTCCAGAAGGGCGCATGGGGAGAGTTCGGCGCGTCCTTCGACGCCCTCGGCCGCGCGCTCGGGGTCCCTCGCGACTCACTGCCACGATGACGCGATGTCACGGTTATCTTGCCGCCGGAGTTGCGGTGCTCACTCGGAGCACCGTCGTCCCACGCGCCGGCGATGAGCACCGGCACGTGTTGCTGTTCAACGTCACAGTCGCTGCAATCACCCGATCGCAGATGGAGCGTGTGTGAACCTACATGAGTATCAGGCCAAGGAGATTCTGCGGCGCCATGGCGTCCCGATCCCCGATGGCGACATTGCCACGACGCCGGACGCGGCGGAAGCGCTGGCTGTGAAGTACGGCGTTCCCGTCATGGTGAAGGCACAGGTGCACGTCGGCGGGCGCGGCAAGGCCGGTGGAGTGAAGTACTGCGCCACCCCCGCCGTCGCGCGCGAAAAGGCGACGGCCATCCTCGGGATGGACATCAAGGGCCTCACCGTGCTCAAGGTGCTCGTCACGGTGGCCGAAGACATCGGTAGTGAAGCTTACGTCGGCATCATCGTGGACCGCGCCACCAAGAAGCCGGTCTTCATGGTCAGCGCGGCGGGCGGTATCGACATCGAGGAAGTGGCCGCCACCACGCCGGAAAAGATCATGTACCATCCCGTCGATCCGCGCTACGGGCTGCGGACCTTCGAGGCGATGGAGATGGGCTTCTTCCTCTACGTGGACGTGAAGCAGGCGCGCGCTGCCGCAAAGATCATGCAGCAGTTGTACGCAGCCTTCATCGAAAGCGGCTGCTCGCTCGCCGAGATCAATCCGCTGGTGGTCACGCCGACCGGCAAGGTCGTCGCGGTGGATGGCAAGATGGTGATCGATGACAATGAGCTGGAGCGCCTGCCTGCAATCGAGGCATTGCGCGATGAAAGCAGCGAAGACCCCGCCGAAGTGGACGCGCGCAAGGCCAACCTCACGTTCATCAAGCTCGATGGCAACGTCGGCTGTGTCGTCAACGGTGCAGGCCTCGCCATGGCGACGATGGACCTGGTGAAGTACTACGGCGGCGATCCGGCCAACTTTCTCGACATCGGCGGCTCGTCGAATCCGGAGAAGGTCGTCAACGCCCTGCGCATCATCACCGCTGACAAGAACGTGAAGGCGATCCTGTTCAACATCTTCGGCGGCATCACGCGCACCGATGACGTGGCGAACGGCATCGTCACCGCCACCAGGGCCAATCCGCTCACGGTGCCGATCGTGATCCGTCTGACAGGCACCAATGAAGAACTCGCGATGAAGATTCTGACGGACAATGGCTTCAGTGCGTCGTCTGACATGGACGAAGCGGTGCAGAAGGCCGTCGCCCTCGCTACGGGAGCCGCCAAGTGAGCATCTTCATCGACAACAGCACCACGCTCCTGATCCAGGGGATCACGGGCCGCGACGGCTCGTTCCACGCAAAGCAGATGATGGAGTACGGCACGAAGGTCGTGGCCGGCGTGACGCCCGGAAAGGGTGGACAGACGTTCGAGGCAACCGTCCCGATCTACAACACCGTGGCGCAGGCCGTGGCGGCAACTGGTGCCAACACCTCGGTCATCTACGTACCGCCGCCGTTCGCGGCCGACGCCATGATGGAAGCCGCCGCCGCTGGGGTGAAGCTGATTGTCTGCATCACCGAAGGGGTGCCGGTGCTCGACATGACCAAGGTGTATCCGTACGTGAAGGAAATGGGCGCGCGTCTGCTCGGCCCGAACTGCCCGGGGTTGATCACGCCTGGCCAGGCGAAGGTGGGGATCATCCCGGGCCGCATCTGTATGCCAGGTCCGGTGGGAGTCGTCAGCCGCTCCGGCACGCTGACCTACGAGATCGTCAACCTGCTGACCAAGGCCGGGATCGGGCAGAGCACCTGCGTCGGCATCGGCGGCGACCCGATCAATGGCACCAACTTCATCGATGCACTGGCGGCATTCGAAGCCGACCCGCAGACCAGGGTGGTCGCGTTGATGGGTGAAATCGGTGGGACAGATGAACAGGAAGCGGCTGAGTTCGTCCGCACGAAGATGACGAAGCCAGTGGTCGGCTTCATCGCTGGCCAGACGGCGCCCCCCGGAAGGCGGATGGGCCACGCAGGCGCGATCATCTCAGGTTCGGCAGGAACGGCGGCCGAGAAGATCGAAGCCTTCGAGAAGGCCGGGATGGGGATCGCCAAGCGTCCCATGGATTTCGTGGAGCTGGTTCAGGCGCGCCTCTAGTTTCGCGTCACAGTCGTTCCAGAGTAGTTTTTCGGGCGCGCCCGGTCACTTCGGTGACCGGGCGCGATTTTCAGACAACCCACGGCGCTCGGCGCCTGCACCACACTGGAGCTCGGTATCATGGCTGGACATCGCACGCTGACGATCATCAAGCCGGATGCATTCGGCACACAGAAGGCCGGCAAGATTCTGGCACATCTCGAGGCTCAGGGGTTCGTCCTGAAGGCGTCTCGCGTAATGCATATGACGACGGCCGAGGCCGGTAATTTCTACGAGGTCCACAGCGGGCGCGGCTTCTACGCTGAACTGGTCGAATTCATGACCTCCGGCCCCTGTATGCCGATGGTGCTGGAGAAGCCGGACGCCGTGGCCGCCCTGCGGAACGCCATCGGCGCGACCGATCCGGCGGAGGCCGCCGATGGGACAGTCCGGAAGCTCTTCGCCGAGTCGAAGGGACGCAATGCGATCCATGCCTCCGATTCGGATGAGAACGCGGCTGTTGAATCAGCCTTCTTCTTCCCCGCGCTGGCCTGACTGGGGCACACCGCTCCGGGCGCGGTGAGCTAAGTCACGGTGCCGTGGGCACTTGCTTGGTGTCCACGGCTCGTCTATTTTCCATGGCTATGCTGTCAGTTGATCTCCGGAGTCTTGATGGCCAGGCTGTGCAGGTGGACGGATCGATCGATCCGGACGATGCGGTGTGGCTGGATGGAGATGTTCGCCCCAGTTCGCCGGTGACGGTGCAGGGCCGACTCTCGAGCGCGGGTGAAGGGCGGTACTATTTCACCGGCGAGTTCGACGGGTCGGCGGTTGGTGAATGCACCCGGTGCCTGATTACGGTGCCGGTGAGGGCAGGCGATTCGATCCAGTGTCTCTTCGTCAGTTCCGACGAGGACGGTCTGGACGATGACCCTGATGTGTTCCTGTTGGACGCGAAGTCGCGCTCGATCGACCTCCGTCCGGCGGTTCGCGAAGGGTGGATCCTTGCAGTCCCGCCATTCGTGCTGTGCCGTGAAGATTGCAAAGGTCTGTGTCCGACATGCGGCGTCGACCGCAATACGACTGTCTGCAGTTGCGCGTCGCCAGGTGATGCGCGCTGGGCAGGGCTCCCTGAGCGCACGACTGATTCGTAATTCGTCCTATACCGGGAATTGACTGATGGCCGTACCGAAGCGCAGGACATCCAAGCAGCGCAAGCGTCTCCGCAACACCCACAAGGTGGCGCCGCGGATCGTCATTCAGAAGTGCCCACAGTGCTCGAGCATGAAGCGTCCGCATCGCGTCTGTGACGAGTGCGGATACTACGGCGGCGAGCAGCGGATCGCGGCCCGGGAAGGCTGACCCTTGGCCCGCATCGCCCTGGATGCGATGGGAGGCGATTTCGCCCCCATCGCACCGGTGTGTGGCGCGCTGCTCGCCCTCGCAGATCTGGGCGCTGAGCACCGTGTCCAGCTGATTGGTCGCGAGACCGAGGTTGCCGGTGCGCTCGAGGTTGCCCTCGGCGGCGAGTATGCTCATCTGGCGGCGCAGCGTGCGCGAATCGACATCATCCATGCGCCAGATGTGATCGCCATGCGCGACAAGCCCTCGACGGTCATCCGTCGGTCGCAGTCGTCGATGGCCATCGGCCTGAAGCGCCACGCCGACGGTGATGCCGACGGTTTCGTCAGCGCGGGCAACACCGGCGCACAGATGGCGGCGTCGTACAATATCCTCGGGCTGCATGGTGACCTGAAACGGCCCGCCATCGGCGCCATCTTTCCGACCGCGCTCCAGACCGTCGTGGTTCTCGACAGCGGCGCCAATGTCGATTGCAGCCCGGAAGAGCTGGTCAACTTTGCGCGTCTCGGGCTGGTGTATGCCGAGGACATCATGGGCCGCACCAATCCCGCAATCGGGCTGTTGAGCATCGGTGAGGAACCGGAGAAGGGCAACGCCGCGGTGAAAGCCGCCCACCAGCTCCTGGTGCAGGCGGGCGTGAACTTCGTCGGCAACATCGAGGGGCGTGACGTCGCCGCAGGCACCTGTGATCGCGGCTCTTTCGACATCGTCGTGTGCGATGGGTTCACCGGCAATGTCCTTCTCAAGTTCTACGAGGGACTCGCGCCGATGCTGATCCGCATGATCGCAGCGTCGGTCAGTGCCGACCCGCACCAGATGCTGCAGGGGCTGTCGCACCTGGACTCTTCCAACTACGGCGGCGCGCCGTTGCTGGGTGTCCGGGGTGTCAGCATCATCGCGCACGGCAGTTCGTCGCCGCGTGCCATCAAGAATGCCGTGAATGTCGCCATACGGGCGGCGGGGTCGAACATGTCCGAGCACATCGGACGACGACTCGCCGCGGCGGCTCCCGCGGCCTGACACCATGCAGTGATCGACTCACCCGTCAGACGGTGCATCGATTTCAGCGGGAGGAGAGGCCATGAAGCGCCCGATCGCGGCATTGACCGGCACTGGATACAGCGTCCCGAAACACGTGATGACCAATCACGATTTTCAGGCGATCGGGATCGATACCACGCATCAGTGGATCTTCGAGCGCTCCGGAATCGTCGAACGCCACATCGCGCGCGATGGCGAATCAACCTGCAGCATGGGCGCGGACGCGGCGGCCAAGGCGATGCAGAAAGCCGGCATCACCGCCGCCGAAATCGATGCCATCATTCTCTCTACCGCGACACCCGACCGACTGCTGCCGGCGACGGCAGTCGAGATCCAGGCGGTCCTCGGCGCCACGCGCGCCGCCGCCTTCGATATCTCCGCCGCCTGCACCGGGTGGCTGTACGCCTTGACTGTCGCTGAGGGGTTGATTGCTGCTGGAACGATCGAGACGGCGCTGGTCATCGGTTCGGAAAAGATGAGCGCGATCACCGATTGGCAGGATCGCAGTACGGCCGTCCTCTTCGGCGATGGAGCCGGCGCTGCGATCGTACGTCGCAGCGATGGCAAGCGCGGCATTCTCTCGTCGTTCATGCGAAGCGATGGCGCCCTCGCTGAATTGCTCTGGCGGCCGAGTGGCGGCGCACGCCAGCCATTTTCGCTCCCCGTCCTCGAAGACCGCTCGTCGTACTTGAGAATGGCGGGTCGAGAAGTGTTCAAGCACGCCGTGCGAATGATGGCGGAGTCCTGCGATCGTGCGCTCGATGGCGCCCGGCTGACGGGTGCGGACATCGATCTGCTCATTCCGCATCAGGCCAATGTCCGAATCATCCAGGCCACGGCCAAACACGCCAACGTTTCCATGGATAAGGTGTACGTGAACGTGAATCGCTTCGGCAATACCTCCTCGGCCTCGATCGGCATCGCGCTCGACGAGGCGATCCGATCGGGGCGGGTGCGCATCGGTGACACCGTGATGCTCTGCGCGTTTGGCGCTGGCTTCACCTGGGGCTCGATGGTGGTGCGGCTCTGATGGACATTGCCCTCGTTTTTCCCGGCCAGGGCTCACAGAAGCCCGGGATGGCGCGCGATCTCGTTGAGACGCACCCCACAGCGGCAACGACCTTCGAAGAGGCGGACGCGGCGCTTGGATTTCCCCTCTCGCGACTCTGTTTCGAGGGCCCGGCCGAGACGCTGATGGAGACGCACAACGCCCAACCGGCGCTGCTCACGCACGGCGTCGCCGTGTGGCGATTGCTGGCGGCGCGCTTCGGCGCGCATGTACGCTGTGCGGCAGGCCATTCGCTCGGCGAGTTCACGGCACATGTCGCGGCTGGCACGTTCGATTTCGAGACTGCGATCAAGCTGGTCCGCACCCGGGGCGAGTTGATGCTGGCAGCCGGTGTCGCGCGACCGGGCGCGATGGCTGCGATTCTTGGTGATCTGACCGTCCGCGTGCGCGACCTCTGCGAGCGTGCAACGCGCGAGGCCGGCGTGGTGGTCCCCGCCAACTTCAATTCCCCGGGTCAGGTCGTCGTCTCCGGGGAGGTGGCGGGCGTGGATCGTCTGATCGAACTGGCCAAGGAGCATGGCGCTCGGAAGTG
>CAYMQV010000193.1:0-8785 GCA_964392395.1 uncultured Gemmatimonadaceae bacterium | reverse complement strand
ACTCCGGACAGGTGGAGGCCGATCCGGCAGTGGTCAACCTCTCGGCGTTCGAGATCTTCTTCCCCGAACGTCGGCCATTCTTCCTCGAGAATGCCGACGGATTCGCGTTTGGTGGCACGCGAACATTCAATGGCAACGACAGCCCCCGCTTCTTCTACACCCGCCGCATCGGGCGGCCACCCCAGCGCCGACCATCAGGTGGCGACGTCCGCGCCGTCGGCCTCGGGTCGCAGACGCCGATCCTCGGGGCGCTCAAGCTCTCCGGCACCACTCCGTCGGGCTGGCAGATCGGCGCCCTCAATGCGGTCACGATGCGCGAAAACGCGGAGGTGCTGGACACACTCGGTCGTACGCGCCGCGAAGCCGCCGAACCGCTTTCGAACTATCACGTTACGCGGGTGCGCAAGCTGCTCAGGGGTGGAAACGCTGGCGTCGGTGGATTCATTTCCGATGTGCGACGCGACCTGGCCGATTCCGCGCTCAGCGGCCGCTTGCCATCATCGGCCAGCATCGTCGGCCTGGATTGGGAATCAGCATGGCAGCGCCGCACCTGGACGGTCAGCGGTGTACTCGCCAGCAGTGCCGTCCGAGGGAGCGCCGCCGCGATCGATCGACTGCAGCGGGCGAACTACCGCAGTCTGCAACGCCCCGATGCCACGCACCTGACCTATGATCCCTCCCGGCGGTCGCTCGGCGGCCACTACGGTGCACTGACCGCAGCGAAGACTGCCGGTGAGCGAGTGCTCGGCTCGGTGACGTACGAAGAAACGAGTCCGGGCTTCGACGTGAACGACGTCGGCTTTCAGTTCCGATCCGATTTCCGAACCGTGTCGACCTCGCTGACATACCGGAATCCGCTGCAATCCAGCATCGCGCGAGAGTACGATCTCGGGATCTTCACGACGCTGAGCGACAACTTCGGCGGCGAACGCATCGAGGAACGCGTCAGTTGGAACGCCACGACCGAATTCCTGAACTTCTGGAACCTGACCGTCTTTGGTTCCTTCTCGCCACAGACCCAGAACGATCGACTGCTGCGCGGGGGACCGATCGCGCGCCGGCCTGCATCACTGGTTCAGCGAGTCGAAGTCACCAGTGACAGTCGCCGGACGTTCATTGCCAACTCGCAGCTGACTCGATCGACTGACGCCTCCGGGCTGACGATCAACCGCGCCGAGTTCGGGCTCGACTGGCGACCGGCCCCGCAGGCGCGGATACGCCTCGGTCCATCGTACGAAACGCAACGGACGACTGGGCAATACGTGCTGACCGTGCCAGCATCGCGATCCTCATTCTCATGGCCGACGCGCTACGTGTTTGCCAACGTCAGGCAGAATGAGGTGCGCCTCGATACCCGTCTCGACTGGACGTTTTCTCCGTGGCTCTCGTTCCAGGTGTTTCTGCAACCGTTTGCATCAAGCGGGAAGTTCTCCCGCTTCAAGGAGTTCACGACACCGCGGCGGTTCGAATTTGCCGAGTATGGAGTCGACCTGGGTACCGTCACGCCGCTGGGTGGCGGCGATGTGCGCATCGATCCGGATGGAATGGGCACCGCGGGTCCGTTCACGATTCCGAATCAGGACTTCACGGTGCGTGCGCTGCGCGGCAACGCTGTGCTCCGGTGGGAGTACCAGCCAGGTTCCGCTCTTTTCCTCGTCTGGTCGCAACAGCGTGAGCAGGCGTTCGACGACGTGCGCTCGAACGTGGTCGGGCAGGCCGGTCGCACGTTCGCTGATCCGGGCCGTCACGTCTTTCTGATCAAGTTCAGCCGCTGGATTGGTCGGTGACCGCCGACCAACGACTATGGAATCGGCGGCTGCGACACGGCCTTGATGCCATCACCGAAGGTCACCGCCAGCAGCAGCACCAGCTTGGTGGCAGGCAGGGCACTCGGCCCGTCCGCCCACTCGGTGAGCGTATGCTGATTGCCGCCCTTCGACCGACCGATCGCAATGCTCGGCACCCCACGGACCACGCCGATGTTGCCATCGGTGCTTCCGGTGGCAAGCGCCTCCGGAGCACCGGGAAGTGCGGTCAAGCCGAGCTCATTCTGGATGTCGATTGCCGTCTGCACGAGCGGGTGACGCCGCGCGCCCTCCAGCTGGGCCGTGGTGCCGCCGGCCTGATTCTTCTGCTCGACTTCCACACGAAGGCCGACCCTCTCCTTCGTCGCCGCGTCCTGAACGATGCGACCGATGGTGCGATCGAGGGAATCGAGCAGGATCGGATCTGGCGAGCGAAGATCGACGGTGAGGTACAACTCCTGCGGAATTCCGTTGAAGATGACGCCACCATGCACCTGGCCCACGTTGACCACCGCGCCCTCCGGCAACGCCGGGAAACGCAATTCGTAGATGCGTGCAATCGCATCAGCCAACGCCTTCACCGGTGTCGGCTTGCCGCGTGAGGTCACGGTGTGCGACCCGGCGCTGGTGAAGACGTACTTCGTCCAGTAGATGCCGAGGGCGCCGTAGTTGATCGGCCCCAGTCCGCCATCCATCGAGATCAGGAGATCCGGCTTCGGATTGTGTTCGAACCAGTAGCTCATCCCGCGCAGGCCAAGCTCTTCCTGCACCGTGGCAATGAAGATCAGATCACCCTTGGTCCGTATCCTGGCCGCGTTCAAGGCGCGGATCGTGGCGAGCATGTTCGCCACCGACGCGCTGTTGTCGAAGATGCCGGGCCCATGCAGCGTGTCACCCGCCCGCCGAACCTTGAGATTCGTCTCCAGTGCGTGGACGATATCCATGTGCGCGGCAAAGACGATCCTCGGACCGCCGCCAGTGCCCGCGCGCACGCCGATCACGTTACCGATCGAATCGACGCTCACACGCAGTCCCTCGGCTTCCATGGCGCGCTTCACGTAGGCACCACGCTGCGCTTCGCTGCGCGACTTGCCCGGCATCTCGGCGATCCGAATCCACTCCTCGATGTGCGAGGGCATGCCCTGCTCCACGTGCGCGAGCGCAGCACGGACGTCGGCGCGTCGGAGGACCGCCGCTTCCCAGGCTGTCGGGTAGGCCGCTTGTGCGTGAAGCGTGGCCGCTGGCAACGCAACCTGCAGCGCGAGCATCGAGGCGAGGAGAACGGGAGCGGGAAATCGCATGTGTATATGGAGTTGCTTGAGAGTGATGAACCGTTATTTGACCGGTACTGTCACACCACGGCACCCCGGCAGCCGGAAGGCGCCGATCCGCGTGGAGTATGACGTAGCGTTGGCCTGCAGATAATCCCCGACATACCAGATCGTGCAATCATCGCGCGGATCGATCGCCGTTTGCGTGTAGTCCTCCCAACGCAGCGTGGTTGTCTGCGACGCCCGACCGTCAGCCAGTACCACTTCCGGCAGTGTGAGCGTGCCTTTCGGATCTTTCGCGCGACGCCCGGCAAAGCGCTGGCCGGCGAAGAACGGTGTGCCGCCGAACGAGTAGCCGATCCCGATGTTGCCGAACCGGTCGATCGCCGGGCTCGCCATCCATCGGTAGCTGCTGTCGGGCGCATACGTTCCCTGCTGCAGCACGCGCAGCGCTCGATCCTTGCCCGGCTGGAGCTCGTACCAGCGCACACCACCCTTGCCGGCGGCTGTGTTGATCGAGTGGACCGCGACGATCGACTCACGCGAGCCGCGCCGACGATAGACGACACGCGCCATCAACTTGTCGCCCTGGGAGTCGAGGCCGCGCTCCGTGCCGGGTTGCGGGACGCAGTTCGTGAGCTGCCCACCGCACAGGTATTGATACGGCGCAACGGGGATGTATACCGGTCCCTCGACGCGGGTTCTGGTGATGTCGGTCCAGTCGACGTGGAATGTCCACGCCAGCAGCACACTGTCGGCGAGCCTGCCGCGCAGTTGTGTGCCACCGGCTGCCAGCATGATGTTGGGCGCACCGTCCGGGGGCAGCGTGGTACCATCGAGGTCGACGTTGTTGAGAAAATTCACATCGGCGATCACGACACACTGCTCACTCGCCTCCTCACCGCGCAGCATCCGCACGCGATCCACGACGCAGGCGTGCTTCTCGATGACATCGTCGCCAGTGCTGGTTGGCACGTAATAGCCATCGGGCCACACGGCCGGGCGCGGATAGTCGGGAAAGAGCGGCCGAACGAATTCGTAGCGGTACCACGCGCCCAGCGGGTCATCTGTCGCACTGACTGCGTAACAGATTGCATACGCGCCGGAATCGCGCGGTGCCGGCGGTCGCGCAACGATCGAGTCGCGCACCGGCGCGGGCCGGAAGAGCGGCACGGCGGGTCCCGGTTGTCCCCGTCGGAATGGGCGGCTCGCCACCGGCGGATCGCCCGGCTTCGGTGCCTTCGGATCATCGGCGTGCCACACGCTGCGCTGAAACACGGGAATGACAATCAGCCAGCGATCCGCGAGCTGGTCGTAACGCACCACGGCGTCACCGCTGTTGCGCGCCTCACAGGCGCCGCCCGCTCCCCGGAAGACCACGTTGCTCTGGACCGGGCCGTACAGCGCACGGCCCGTAGTATCGAACTTCGCTCCGGCTCGGCTGAAGATCGCCAGGCGAGTGTTCACGATCTGTACGATGTGATCGCGCCCCACGGCAACGGTATTGTCTGACGGATTCCGGAGGGTGGCGCGTCCCTGTGGTCCCGTGAATCCGGCCCCGAGGCCGTCGAACGATGCAACCATCACCGGTGCCTCGCCTCGCCCCATCGTGGTTTGCTCCACACTGGCGGCGGAAGGTGCAGTCACGAGCGGGGGACGCGCGCACGACGCCGCGAACAGGGCACCGCTCAGGCACGCAAGCGCACGCGCCATGCGCCGTGCCGTCACGGTCGAATCCCGTGGATCGCACGCAATCATCACATGGTGATCCCCATCCGGCCGAGCACTCGCGTCACGTTGTCGAGGGCCGCCTTCAATTCGGCGGCCAACTGCGTCGACAGCGATTTCTGTGGTGCGGTCGGTGGGGCGTTCACGCCGTCGACGGTGCGCAGCAGTGCGCCGACCCGATCGGAAATGCGCGGGCCGTCACTGTAGAATGGAATCGTGGTCGGCTTCACCAGTACCAGCAACAGCTCATTCACTTCGGCCAGTTCTTCGGCGGCCTTCTTCGCCGCAGCGACGCCTGACCCATCCTGAATTGCCTCCGCCGAGCGCTTCTTCGCTTCCAGCTCTCCCTTGCGGCTGTCGAGTGCGCGCAGCGTGTCGTTCACCACCGACTGCAGGTCACGGAGCTGCATCGCCAGCGTGAACTGTTCCCTCAGCGCCGCCGACGTCACCGGCACGGTGGGATCGAGCCGGACGATCAGCGGCTGCTCCACCTGCTGTTCCCCAACGACCAGCCGAACGCTGTATCTGCCAGGGAGCACGCGTGGACCTGCCGGCACGCCGAAGAACGCGAACGCTGGGTCATTCGGGTCGATCGCCTTCCGCACACGTGGGGCATCGTAGGCCAGATTCCACGACGTGGTGTTGATGCCGGCCAGTCGCGGAATGTTGGTCAGTACTCGCACAACCGTGCCGCCGCTGTCACGCACTTCGATCTTCACCGGCGTGGCGGAGTCGGGCCTGGTGGCGAGATGATATCGGATGATGGCCCCGTATGGCGGATTCGTGCCGCGGTAGATCGCATCGCCGAGGCTCGGCGTCTTGGTCGTCTTGGTTGCGAAACGGGTCGCGGTCCGCATTGCAAACAGGTGCAGCCGTGGCGCTGCCGCCGCCGCCGCAAGCTCCTGGATGACGGTGGCGTCGTCCAGAATCCAGATGCCCCGCGCATGCGTGGCCACGATCAGATCGTTCTCGCGACCATGCACCAGCACTTCATGCACCGGCACGGCGGGGAGATTGCCGCCAAGGCGGAACCAGGTCGTTCCGCCCGTCACGCTCACATACAAGCCCGCCTCGGTGCCGGCGTAGAGCACTCGGGGATTCTTCGGATCCTCACGCAGTACCTGAAGATAGGACCCATCCGGCAGGTTCCCGGAGATGTTCGTCCAGCTGCTGCCGCAATCGGTGGTCCGAAAGACATACGGCTTGTAGTCGTCCATGAAGTGACGCTCGAACGTGGCATACGCGGTACAGGCCGCCGTCCGCGATGCTTCGATGTGTGAGACCACCGCTTCCGGGCCAATGCCAGGCACATTGCGATCGACGCGTGTCCAGGTCTTGCCGTCGTCGCGGGTGATCTGCAGGTTGCCGTCGTCAGCACCGGCCCAGATCAGCCCTCGCTGCACCGGTGATTCAGTCACGCTGTAAAGGGAGTTGTAATACTCCGCAGTCGTTGCCTCCTTCAGCACCGGACCACCGGCGAACCCCTGCCGCGTCGAGTCGTTCTTCGTGAGATCCGGCGAGATGATGTCCCAGGTGCTGCCAAAATCCTTCGAGCGAAAAAGAACCTGCGCGCCAAAGTAGAGCACCTTGCCGTCATGCGGCGATGACACCATCGGCGCATTCCAGTTGAAGCGATACGGCAAGCCGTTCACTGGACCACCGTCGTTCCGTCGCGGCTGCGGCGAGATGTCCTGCTGCTCGAGCGTCTTCATGTCGGTGCGGAAGATCCAGCCGCCCTGCGATTCCGACACGATCAGATCCGGGTTGTCGGGATGCGACGTCTGGTAGTAGCCATCCCCGTAGCTGACCAGGCGCCAGTCGTCGGTCAGGATGCCCTGTGGCTCGCGTGTCCGGCTGGGGCCAAGCCAATTGCCGTTGTCCTGGAGGCCACCGCCAAGGAAGTAGAACGGTTCGCGATTGTCCGCGTGCACCTGATAGAACTGCGACAAGGCGAACGATTGCGGGAAACGCCAGGTGACACCCATGTCCTGCGTGACCGCAATACCGCCGTCGTTCGTCTGCCACATGCGCTTCGGGTCGCGCGGATCGATCCAGAGACTGTGATGATCGCCGTGGATGGTGCGCGAGAACGGCGTGAACGTCTTGCCGCCGTCGATCGAGAAGGAGAACTGGCAGGCGATCGAATACAGCCGCTCGGCGTTCGTCGGATCGACACGGAGATCGGCGTAGTAGAAGCCGCGGCAGAGCGTGTTGGCATCGTTGCTGGTCATTCTCCAAGTGCCGCCGAAATCATCGCTGCGCCAGACGAACCCTTCGCGCGCCTCTGCAATGGCGTAGACGGTGTTCGGACTCGAGGCGGCGACTTTCACGCCAACGCGACCGAGCAACGTCGGCAGACCACCCGTCAGCTTGTTCCAGCTGCGACCACCGTCGATCGACTTGAAGATGCCGCTCTGCTCGGAGCCACTGGTGAACGTCCACTGCTTGCGATCAAAGTGCCACATCGTGGCATAGACGATGTTCGGATTCTTCGGGTCGATGTCCATGTCACCGCAGCCGTGGCGCTCGTCCACGAACAGCGACTTGGTCCACGAGTCACCGCCATCACGCGTGACGAAGACGCCGCGTTCAGCGTTCGGGCCACCGATGTGGCCCACCGCGCAGACATACACCGTGCGCGGATCCGCCGGGCTGACCACCACGCGCGCGATGTGCCGCGTGTCGCCGAGACCGAGGAAACGCCAGGTGGCACCGCCGTCTGTCGACTTGTACATGCCGCGGCCGAACGAGACGGAGTTGCGAACATTCGCCTCGCCCGTGCCAGCGTAGATCACATCAGGGTTACCCGGCTCGAGGGCCAGATCGCCGATGGACAGCGTCGCTTGTGCTTCAAACAGTGGCCTCCACGTGGTGCCGCCATTGGTCGTTTTCCAGATGCCGCTCGACGCCGTGCCGACGTAGACCACGTTCGGCTCGCCGGTCACGCCTTCCACATCCGTCGCGCGCCCCATCATGTTCGCCGGACCGATCCCACGGAATGCCAGCCTCGACAGCACGGAGGTGTCGAGCAAAGTGCCCACGGTCGCCGGAACCGCGCGGCGTGCCTGAGCGGGGAGCTGGGACGCCAGCGCGAGGAGGAGCATCAATGGACGGAGCCGGTGAGCGACACCGTGTGCTGCGATCGATCGAGCCAGAGACGGCCCGAGGGTGAGTTCAGCCATGCGCGTGTTTCCGGGGAAGATGAGTCCGACTGGAGTGAGGCCAAGTTGTGACCCGGTGCAGCACCGTGCCAGTGGACGCACGTTCGGTGCGGGCACGATCCTGGGCTCTATTCAGGCCGCGCGCATTGACGCGGCGCGTCCCTGGCAGCAATGTCATCCACAACAAATTGTTTATGTTCGGCGTCACCTGTCAGGAGCCATCCGATGATCTCCACTGCGCGCACAGCCATGGCTGGCCTGCTTGTCGTCCTCTCCGCCGCACCGCTTTCGGCTCAGGCGACGAGTACCGTCGACCGGCCTCAGTTCATCCGGGTGATCGCCAAGGACTATGTCTATGACGCACCGGCGACCGTCCAGTCGGGCATCGCGACGATCCATCTCCTCAATCAGGGCGTGGACATTCATCACGTGACCGTGCAGGAACTTCCGGGTACCAGGACGCCGAAGGAGTTCTTCGATGCGGCCCGCGCAACTGGGCGTGCGCCAGCATGGAGTCGCACCGTCGCGCAGACCGCAGTCGTGCCGGCCGGCGGCGAGGCATTCCTCGCCTTCCGCATGCCCCCCGGTCGCTACATCCTCTCCTGCCTGCTGCCGGCTGCCGACGGTCGCTCGCACGTGGCGAAGGGGATGTATCAGGTGATGACGGCCACGGTCGGCACGGCGGCGCCGCCGGCGAAACGGTAAGCGCCCGCGAAGGCTATCCGATTGCAGCGCACGCAGTTCAGAATGCCGCGGCGATGGCGAGCGCTTCGCGGAAGCGATTCATCGGTGAAGTCACCGGCGTGTCGATGCCAGAGCA
>CAYMQV010000192.1:0-8810 GCA_964392395.1 uncultured Gemmatimonadaceae bacterium | reverse complement strand
CCACCATACATGCCACCGGTGTTGCCACGGCTGTAGATCTGCACCAGCGGTTCGGTCTAGATGATCGATGGCGCCGACCGATCACCCGAGGCCAGCCGCGTCAGAAAGCTGCGATATCCCTGCGTGACGGTGGCCACGTACTCGGGCTTCTTCTTTCGTCCTTCGATCTTCAGGCAGCCGACACCGGCATCGGCGATGTCGGCGAGGTGATCATGTGCCGCCAGGTCCTTGGCACTGATCAGATAGCCACGATCGAGTACGGTGCCGGTCCGGTCGTCGTTCAGCACGTAGTCCTTGCGGCAGCTCTGGGCGCACGATCCCCGATTGGCTGAACGCTCGGAGATCATTCCCGACATGTAGCATTGGCCGCTATAGGAAATGCACAGTGCACCGTGCACGAACGTCTCGAGCCCAAGGTCGGGAACCGCGGCATGAATGGCCCGGATGTCCTCGAGCGTGTTCTCACGGGCGAGGACGACACGTTCCAGGCCAAGCTTCTGCATCACCAGCGCCCCGGACTCGTCGTGCACGGTCATCTGCGTCGACCCGTGAATCTCGAGGTCGGGGTAGACACGCTGGATCAGCCGGACGACACCCACATCCTGCACGATGGCCGCATCGATACCCCGGTCGATACACTCACCCAGGTAGGTCAAGGCATCGGCAAGCTCGGCCGGCTTGAGCAGGACGTTGAAGGTGAGGTACACCCGAACCTGATGCTGATGAGCGAGGCGGCAGGCGGCCTCCAACTCGTCCAGCGTGAGTTGTGCGCCCTCGTCGCGTGCGTTGAAGCGTTCGGCTCCCAGATACACCGCGTTGGCGCCATTGGCGACAGCTGCCCGCACCGCATCGAAGGATCCGGCGGGGGCGAGCAGTTCAGGGACGGCGTTGGCAGAGCGCGACATGCGATGAAGATAGCGACCCACGGCCCCGACCGGGCAGCCAACCGCCGATTGGCGGCCACCTCAGTCGCGCGCGCGCGTCCGGACGAATCGGAGAACGAGTGCGACCGCCAGCGTGCCAATCGAGGCCAGCCGGAAGGCGTCACTCTCGCGCAGGACACCGTACCCGAACATACCGGCGCCGATGAGCGTGAGGGCGATCTGCACCCGGATGATGGTCACGGCGGCGTCCGCGACCGATCGAGGAAGCGCCGAACTCCCGCCCGGAAGTCGTCCGTCGCGCGGGATTCGACATTCGCCGATATCCCGATCCCGAGACTCTGCGCGAAATCGAGATCGTCCATCCGGTAGAGCAGTCGCTTCGTCATCCCGATCGCGGTGCGCGGCGTCGTCAGCAACACCTCGATCGTCTGCGCCACTTCGGATGGAAAGGCGGCGGTAGGAATGCAGCGGCTGATGAGACCGATGCGCTCCGCTTCAGCGGCGGAAATGAGTCGCCCGGTCAGCACCAGATCGGCGGCGCGCTTTTCGCCAACGGCGCGACGCAGCATCGTCATCACCATTGCCGGAACGAAGCCGATCCGGACCTCTGGGTAGCCAAACTGCGCCGACTCTTCGGCCAGGATGATATCGCAGGCCGTCGCGAGCCCAGCGCCAGCGGCCAGCGCCCGACCGCGGACGATGGCCACGATCGGCTTCGTCATGCTGCGCATCGTCGAAAACACTCGTCCCAGCGCTCGGGCATCGTCGATGTGCGTATCCGAACCAGCGTCCAGCATTGCCTCGATTGCCGACAGGTCAGCGCCGCCGCAAAAATCGTCGCCATCACCTTCCACGATGACCACGCGCACATCGTCTGCGGCTTCGAGTTCACGCAGCGATTCCACCAGCTCGACCGCCGTCTGACGATCCAGCGCGTTCCTTTTCTCCGGCCGCGCGAGGGTGATCACGCCCAGTCCGTCGGCACGAACGGTGCGGATGCGTGAGCGTGGAATCGAGACGGAGGCAGGCGTGGCATGTGTCATCGGCTAGACCGGTCCGGAGTACGAAGGCAAACCAAGCACTTCTGCTTCCGCGACCGGCACCTGGATGATCATGCGCAGCATCGCGGTGGAGACAACCTTCCCCTGAGCGTCGGTCTTCAGCGCGAGCGTTCCCCCGCCATCGAGTGCGCCGTGCAGCAGGAAGTTGAGCGCATGCAGGTTGGGCAGCTCGAATCGCTCTACGCGACCGGAGATCAGGGGGCCATAGTGCGCGCGGACGCGATCGGTGGTCAGTTCGCGGACCAGCACAGGATACCACTCCGGCTTGAGCGCAATGACACCGCAATTCGCCATGTCACCTTTGTCACCCGAGCGAGTGTGGGCGATGTCGAGCAACCGGACCGCGACGGTGGACGCGTTCATGACAGCACCTCGACCTGAGTCGTGACCACGCGCTTGTCGATCAGCGCCGGCCAATATGCAATCACTTCTTCGACCTTCGGTCGGCCACCCGCGAAACCAGTGACACTGGGCGGTCCGTTCAGGACGAGCGGCGCGATCTCGCGCGTAAAACGTTCGACGCTCGCGCGATCGTCACCGCGCACGCCGATGCGGAATTGCACCTCTGGCGCGTTGCGGCCGTCGCCTGCCAGATGACCATGCGTCGCGTTCGCGCCGACGAACTCCGACAGCACCTGGTCGAACTTCAGGCCCAGTCGATCCATCCGCTCGCGCAGGATACGGTTGGCCAGTTCCGCCTTCTCCATGGCATCTGGCCATGCGTACACCAGCGAGCCGACCGCCTTGTACCCGGCACGATAGGCAATCGACACCTTGAGAAACGGGGTCGATGGCCCGCCGGTGATGCCGTGGACCCGCACCCGGTTGTCACCATCCGGGGCCACGCGAATCGATGTGAAGTCGGCGACGACATCGGGGGTGATATATGAGTGGGGATCGCCCATTTCGTAGACCAGCTGCTCGGTGACGCTGGGCACGCTGACACGGCCACCGGTGTTCGGATGTTTGGTGATCACGAACGTGCCGTCCGCCTGCACTTCGGCAATCGGGTAGCCGACGTTCGCCAGGTCAGGAATGTTGCGCCAATCGTGGAGGCAGTTGCCGCCGGACGATTGGGCGCCGCATTCGAGGATGTGGCCGGCGACAATCCCGGCGGCGAGTTCGTTCCAGGCGTCCGCGGCCCAGCCGAACTCATGTCGGAGCGGCGCCATCGTGAGCGCGGTGTCGGTCGATCGGCCGGTCACGACGATCTGCGCCCCCTGCTGGAGTGCCTGTACGATCGGCGTCGAGCCGATGTAGGCATTCGCCGAGAGGACTCGGCTGCGAACGGTGGACAGCGGTGCTCCGGTATCCATGTTCTTCAGCTCGTGCCCCGAAGCCAGCAACGCGTCGATGCGTGGCAGCAGATCATCGCCGGTGACGACGCCGATCTTCACTTTCCCACCATGACCTGCCCGCGCGATCGCTGCCAGCAGCGCGTGGGCACAGGCGACGGGATTCACCCCGCCGGCATTGGCAATCACCTTGACGCCGCGATCGACGATCCCTGGCAGGACACTCTCGATCGCGCCGATGAAGTCCCGCGCATATCCCATCGCCGGATCACGTTCCTTCTGCTTCTGCAGAATGGACATCGTGACCTCAGCCAGATAGTCGAGCATGAGATAGTCGATCGGCCCGCCGTCCACCTGCTGGCGCGGCGCATCGAGCGAGTCGCCCCAGAAGCCCTGGCCACTGGCCACGCGTACAGTCCGTGTCATCTATCTCTCCAGGCGTGAGTCGCTCACGCCATTTCCAGCGGTTGCGGTGGGAGCACAAAGGCGCCCAGATGAGGGCCCGGATTGCGCCGCACGGCACGCAGCGCGAGTGCCAGGAGCGTGCGGGAGTCTTCGGGGTACACAATCGCGTCGACAAATCCGCGCGCGGCAGCATACCGGGCATCCAACTGCTGCTCGTAGTCATCGCGCATCGACGCGATCGACTGCTGCAGGTCATCCGACGGCGTGGCGCCGACCTTCTTCAACGCGTCGAGTGTCGGGCCGTGCACTGCCGAAATCGCGCTCTCGCCTTCCATCACTGCCATGCGTCCGGTGGGCCAGGCGAGGATGAGGTCGGGGTCGAAGCCCTGCGCGGCCATCGCATAGTAGCCGGCGCCAGAGGCATGATTCACCGTCAGCACCAGCTTGGGAACCCGCGCGGTCGCCATCGCCTCCACCCATCGCGCGCCGGCCCGAATGATGCCATCGTGTTCAGCCTCGGGGCCGACCATGAAACCGGAGACGTCCTGCACGAAGAGCAACGGGATGCCTTGCCGGTCGCATCGATCGATGAAGAAGGCGACCTTCTCGGCGCTCTCGGCGTAGATGATGCCACCGAAACGCGGCTTTTCGCCCGGTCGTCCCTTGATCAGCCCACGCTGGTTGCTGATCAGACCAACCGCAATGCCGTCGATTCGCGCGTCGGCACAGATGACTTCCTTTGCGAGATCGGCCTGAAACGGGAGCAGCGAGCCGGCGTCGACAATGGCGTCCAACAGATGAAACATGTCGTACGACATGCGATGGTCCGACGGGAGCACGTCGTAGAGCGACTCCGGCGCGCGCGACGGAGCGATCGCCGCAACATCAGCGTTCCGGGCGTCATGACGTGCGCCGGGCAGCCGGTGAATCATGTCGCGGAGCATGCGCAGGCAGTGCGGATCGTCCTCCGCGGTGTAGTGCGCGACGCCGCTGATCGCCGTGTGCGTGCTGGCGCCGCCGAGCGTCTCACCGTCAATCGTCTGCCCGGTGGCACCCTTCACCAGGTTCGGGCCGCCAAGCCCCATGAATGAGGTCCCCTTCACCATCACGATCACGTCGCTCAGCGCCGGCAGATATGCGCCGCCTGCGATACACGGCCCCATCACAGCGGACAACTGCGGAATGCGCAGGTATCGGCGCATGATGGAGTTGTAGTAGAAGATTCGCGCCGCACCATACTGCCCGGGGAAGACGCCTCCCTGATAGGGCAGGTTCACTCCGGCGCTGTCGACCAGATACACGATCGGAATCCGGCACCGCATCGCCAGTTCCTGTGCACGCAGAATCTTCCGGATCGTTTCGGGCCACCACGATCCGGCCTTCACGGTTGCGTCATTGGCCACGATCACGACCTCGCGGCCGTGCACCACACCGAGTGCCGTGATCACGCCGGCCGCTGGCGCCTGACCGTCGTATTGATCGTACGCGACCAGCAACCCAAGCTCCAGAAACGGAGCGCCGGGATCACAGAGTGCGCTGACCCGTTCGCGAGCGGTCAGCTTCCCACGCGCGTGCTCCTTGGCGGCGCGTTCGGCACCGCCCCCTTCACGAATCCGCGCCTCGACCTCGCGTACGACCTCACTGAGCTGCCGAAGGCGGGTACTCACGAGGGCTGCGACTCCTTCTCCGCAAACCAGGTGCGAATGAACTCCACCAGATCGGATGTGCTGGTGCCTGGCCCGAAGAGCTGTCCGACCCCCTGCGCTTTCAGTGACTCCATGTCTTCCTTCGGGATGATCCCGCCGCCGGTCAGGAGGATATCATCGCGGCCCTGCTCCTTGAGCAGCGCGAGCACGCGGGGAAAGAGCGTCATGTGTGCGCCGCTCAGGATCGACAGCCCGACGACGTCGACGTCTTCCTGCACGGCGGCGGTGGCGATCATCTCGGGCGTCTGATGCAGGCCGGTATAGATCACTTCCATGCCGGCATCGCGGAGGGCGGCAGCCACAACCTTTGCACCGCGGTCGTGGCCATCAAGGCCTGGCTTCGCTACCAGCACGCGAATCGGTCGGGTCATCGAAAAGAGGTCGTGGGGACGGAAAGCAGCTGAAGAATTCTAACGGCGGGCTCGCGCACGAGGGAGCAACGGCTTGGACGCCACCAGCAGCATCTCGGCCGATGTCCGCCGCAGGGGCCGATCGGCGAGCCCGTCGTAGACCGCCTCGACGACCAGGCCCGCCTCGACGCAGAGCTCTGCCAGCCGCGTCGCGGTGTACAAACGGATGCGATGCACTCGTTGGCCGGTACCGGTCGGCCCGGACCAGGTCGTCCGGATCGTGATCTCGCCGCTGATCGGGTCGAATGCCCGGGCATGGCTGACCGCCGTGCCGTCATTGGTCGTCCACGCGTCGCGGCCCACCCAACGAGCCACGACGCCGTCGCGACTGCCGCCGTACCAGACCAGCCTGCCGCCGGGCGCGAGCACCCGCGCGAACTCACCGATGACCCGTGCGTCATCGGCGGCGGCGTCGAAGAAGCCGAAACTCGTGAACAGATTGAGGACCGCATCAAAGCGGCCGGTGAAGCTCGCCGGCAGTGTTCGCATGTCTCCGCGTCGATAGCGCAGCCGTTTACCCGTGCCGCGGGCCTTCGCGATGCGCAACAGGGGCATCGAGTAATCGACTCCGGTAACGTCAAAGCCTGCTTCAGCCAGCAGATGCGCGTGGCGCCCCTGACCACAGGGACAATCGAGGATCCGCGCGCCATCGGGGAGCTCGAGAATCTCCATCAGGCGCGTGACCTCTGCGCGATTGATGGTTTCCTCGAACAGCGGCTCGAACTCGAGCAGATAGCTCTCGTCGAAGTACGTCGTCCACCACGGTGCGTTGGCTTTTGCAGGCATCAGGGGCGACTCAGACGCTTTTGCCGAGGACCATGGCGTTGGCGAAGATCGCCGAGAGACCGCGCCATCGGGGACGAAAGTTCGGATCGCCGGCAACACCGATCACCCGACCGGGGCCCACCTGTTCCGTCCACAGGCAGGGCGTACCGGCGACGAGATCCCACGCTTCTGGCCAGCGATAACCGATCAGTCTCAGGCATCGAGTTTTCGCGGGTCACGAGCACGCCGGCCGCGCGGACCCAGGCGGCAACCCGCTTCCAGCCAGCGTCGCCCAGTGCCCGGGTCGGCACGATCGGAATCACACCGTTGCTGCCAAGGTCCGTGCCGTCGTCGACCATGGCCGACGGCAAGGCATCGCACGCGTCGTCACCGTTCCACCGGAGACAGTCGCCTTCGTGACGAACACGCGTACGCGGAACGCATACGACAGCGACCACCCGGTGACGTCATGGAACGTCGACGGCTGGCCAATACCGCCGTCCCTCGATTTCTCCGGCAATGAACGACCAGTCGAGCACAGCGTCCTGCTCCAGAATGCCCGTCGCGAGACGTTTCGAAGTAAAAAGTAACGGATCCTTGGCCGAGGCCACGCGCCACGGTGGACCACTGCGCCGTCCGAGGGATTCACCCCTTGTGATCCCCGGGCACGCCAGGTGTCCTGCGCATGCTGCCCATGTCCGTTCGCGTTCTGGACCGGGTCGATCAACACGACGCTGCGGTCGAGCAACAGGCGCGTTTCGGCGTCCGCAGGTTCCAGCTGAACTCGTTCATGAAATGCCGTTCCTCGCCCAGGTTCCGCCGACGACCGGAAGGGTCGCCGGCACACGCAACAGACTCAGAAGAAGACGGGTTCACGGTAGGCGCCGAACACATCTTCGAGCGCCGCACGAATCTCATGGAGCGTTGCGTAACATCTGGCACACTCAAGAATCAACGGCACCAGATTCTGCGATCCGCGGGCAGCGGTGCGCAGTGCGTCGAGGTGTTGCTGCACCGCGGCATTGTCCCGTGTCGCCCGCATCGCCGCCATCTGTGCGCGCTGTTCGCGCTCCGCGTCCATGCCCACCTTGAGCAACGGAATCGTGATCTCTTCGTTGTCGTTCGTGAACTCGTTCACGCCCACGACCAGACGGCGCCGCTGCTCGATCTCCCACTGATGCCGCGACGCAGCCTCGGCAATCTTGCGCTGGAACCACCCTTCCTCGAGACCGCGGACCACACCGCCCTGCTCCTCGATCTGTGCGAAGAGGGACTGCGCTTCGCGCTCGAGCGCGTCCGTCAGCGCTTCCACATAGTAGGAGCCGCCGAGTGGGTCCATCACGTTCGGCACACCGGTTTCGTAGGCCAGGATCTGTTGTGTGCGCAGCGCCACCTGCACCGCCTCTTCGGTGGGGAGGGCGAGTGTCTCGTCCATCGAATTCGTGTGCAGCGACTGCGTGCCGCCGAGGACCGCCGCCAGCGCCTGGTAGGCCACGCGAGCCACATTGTTCATTGGCTGCTGCGCGGTCAGCGTCACGCCCGCCGTCTGCGAATGGAAGCGCAGCATCCACGACTTGGGGTCGCGCGCGCCGTATTTCTCGCGGAGCACCCGTGCCCAGATCCGGCGCGCGGCGCGCAGCTTGGCAATCTCTTCGAAGAAATCGTTGTGGATGTCGAAGAAGAAGGACAGGCGCGGCGCGAAGGCGTCGACGTCCAGTCCGCGGGCGATGCCGCGTTCGACATACGTGAAACCGTCGGCCAGCGTAAAGGCCAGTTCCTGTGCCGCCGTCGATCCCGCCTCGCGAATGTGGTAGCCGGAGATCGAGATGGTGTTGAACAAGGGCGCATGTTGCGCGCTCCACTCGAAGCCGTCGACGATCAGGCGCAGCGCCGGCTCGATCGGGAAGCACCAGGCATGCTGCGCCATGTACTCCTTAAGGATGTCGTTCTGCACTGTGCCACGAATCTTCGACGCGGGCACGCCCTGTTTCTCCGCCGCCGCGATGTAGAAGCAGTACAGAATCAGCGCCGGCCCATTGATCGTCATCGACGTGGACACCTGATCGAGCGGAATCCCGTCGAAGAGCGTCTCCATGTCCGCCAGCGACGAGATCGACACGCCCGTCTTGCCCACCTCTCCCTCGGAACGCGGGTGGTCGGCGTCGTACCCCATCAGTGTCGGGAAGTCGAAGGCCACCGACAGGCCGGTCTGACCCTGCGACAGAAGAAACTTGAATCGCGCGTTGGTGTCACGCGCGGATCCAAAACCGGCGAACTGGCGCAT
>CAYMQV010000191.1:0-8859 GCA_964392395.1 uncultured Gemmatimonadaceae bacterium | reverse complement strand
GGACACCCAGGTTCGTCATCGCGATCAGCGGTTTGTCGCCCCGGACGGTCAGCATCGTTCCCTCGACGCGCGACATCCCGTACGCCGCCGCGGCCGCATTGGCGAGAATTCGCGCGGTGAACGGGTTCACGCCAACGAGGTCGCTCACGGAGAACATCATCGTGATGTCCTTGACGCCGACGAACCGGGACGTATCGCCCGACGCGACCGTGGAGACCATCACCTTGGGAAAACCGTACGGCAGCGCCTGCATGACCTGGGTGCAGGACGACGTGCCCTGGGTTCCACCGACGCCGAGCACCGCGTGGGCGAGGTCCGCCTTGATCAGGTCGAGCAGAATCGTGGTCGCACCGGCCACCATCACCGGGCCAGCCGCCTCGCGCGTCGGCGCCTTCAACAACTCGCCCAGCTCTACGCCGCCGGCTTCGGCAACCGCGTCGCGAGCGACGTCCGCCACCATGCCAGGCGTGCCCACCACGCCGAGATCGATGACGATGGCTCTGCCGCCCAGCGACACCACGTGACGGCTGAGATACTCGGCCTCCTCGGCCTTGGTATCGAGCGTCGCGAGAATGACGACGGTGCGGGTCACGACGGGTTCTCTCCGTTGGTGAACGTCAGGCTGGCGAACTCCCGGGCCGCTTCGAGCACTGCGCGCTCGATCGGCAACCGCTCGGTGGAGGACCCGGTCCAGAATCCGTGCCCAGAGGTGTGGTCGAGCAGGTACTGCGCGTCTGCCGGCGTCTCCATGGCGGCGCCATGACCAACGAGGATCACCTCGGGATGAATGGCGCGCACCTGCACATAGACGGCCTCCGTTCGACGCGCCGTCTCCTCGATGGTCTCGCCCGAGTCGTAACCCGTCAGGCCACCCTTGGTCGTCCCGGCGTGAAAGCAGAAAATGTCCGGTCGCGCGCGTTCCACCAGCCGCAGGCTGTCCTCCAGGTCGAACGCCAGCGCGATGGTCACCATCTCCATTTCCTTCGCCAGCGCCAGCATCTCGATCTCATGGTCGAAGGTGATGCCACTCTTCACCAGCACCTGATAGAGTTGGCTGTCCTTGTCCACGTAGCCGATCGATGGGCCGATGTTCGAGACCGAAAGGACACCCATCGCCTTGAGCCGCTCCAGCACCGTCCGCATATCCTTGAGCGGGTCATTGGCGTTGAGGCAGGCGCAGACGAACGCATCCCCCTTCAGTGCCGGCAGGATATCCTGCTCGGTGTACGTCAGCGTCTGCGCGTTCGAGTCGAGGATCGGCCACATCATCGCCATGGTGCCCATCCCGTTGGACCGCAGTCGGGCACCGGAGAAGGTATTGATGCAGTCGACGCCAGCCTTCTCCAGCAGTTTGGCCACCAGGCCGCTGCCAGCGCTGGCAATGAAGATCGGATCGCGGGCCGCCAGCTTTGCCCGGAGCTTCCGGAGTATCGCGTCGCGTGTGGTACGAGGGACGATCATGGAGATGGGCGCTCTACTTCACGACACGCAGCACGGCGTGCATGGTCTGTCGGTGGCCGGGGAACGTGCAGAGGATCTCGTAGTCTCCCGGAACCGTTGGAGCCCGGAACTCGAGCCCCTCGGATGTCTGGTGGTTGAGCAGATTGCTGGACGCGATGATTTTGTCGCTTTTCGGAATGAAACGCTGCCGAAAGCCGTTCGATCCGAGCTGGTCCGCTGCCACGCCGATCTCGTCGCGTGAACCGGGAGTTCCGATGATCAGGTTGTGGGGCGTGAAGTCGTCGTTCACAAACCGCACCCTGACAGGCTTGCCGGCGGTGACGGTGTACATCGGGAGCTCGTAGCGCATCCCCTCGACCACGGTCCGGATGACGATGGCGCCATCATCAGGGGAACCGGTAGCGGCCGGCCTGGGCACAACGGACGCCACCACGCCGCCGGCTGATGATTGGCGCGCGCGGTGTGTCCACATCCGCTCAACCCGTCGTGCCGCGATCCGCGCCTGCGGCACCGGCGAGTTCAGGACCAGGTCGAGCAGCTCCTGATTCACGACGTTGTGCTGCTGGTGGACCCACAGTGCCTCCAGCAGGTGATGGGCATCGGCCTCACGCGCGGGGTCGAACCGCTTGACCCACTCACGCGTCGCGGCGATCACCTGAGCGGTGTTCCGCTCCGACAGCTCGACCCGGGCCCGATGCCGAATGCCGTCGACCGGATTCTCGAGCGCCGTGAGGAGCGCCGGAATGGGCGCACCGTCGATGGCAACGTGATCCGAGAGTGGCCGTCCGGGCATGGTAATCCGGTAGATCCGGCCGTGCGTGCGGTCGCGGGCCGGGTCGCGAACATTGTGCTGCATGTGTCCGATGATGGCATTGGACCAATCAGCGACATATACCCCTCCATCGTCGCCGATCTCGAAGTCGCTGGGCCTGAAGTTCGGATCGGACGACACCATCAGATCCTCAGTCTCGGTGCCCTGGACGTCGCCGGTGGTCGCGTCAGCGGACAGCGTGTACTGCTTGATGCCGAGGAAGGCGATCACGTTCAGGATCAGGAAATTGCCCTGGTTTGCGGCTGGAAAGTGCGCGCTCGAGAGGATTCCGCTGGAGGGGACCGGACGCACGGTGTGCTTCAGCATCTGACGCATCGCGAAGGTCCCGTCGGGGTTGTCCTTCACCTGATAGGCCGTGCCGCCCGTTGCATCGGTCGCGTAGTGGCGGCCCCAATAGTCAAAGCTGACACCGTGCGGGTTGGGGCTGTTCTCCGCATGGAAGCTGAACGCGTGGGTCCGCGGGTTGAAGCGATACATCCCCGAACGTTTGGACTCCTGGTTGGTGACCCAGGGTGTCTCCACGTTGGAGACGCTGAAGATCCCTTCCTGGTAGTAGAGGAAGCCGTCGGGCCCGTACACGAAGTTGTTGGCGGCATGGTGCGTATCTGCGGAGCCTAACGTGCCGCTGATCCGGTAGCGGATGTCGGCCACGTTGTCGCCAGTGGTGTCCTTGAGGAAGAGGAGGTCGGGTTGGGACGCGACGATCACGCCGCCGTTCCAGAACTCGAAGCCCGTGGGGTTCTGTACGTAGGCAAACGTGATCGCGGTATCAGCCACCCCATCGCGGTTGTCGTCGGGCAGGATCAGCAACCGGTCATTCATCTTCCCCGACGGCTCCCACTTGGGATAGGTGCCCCAGGTGGCGGCCCACAGGCGGCCGCGGGTGTCGACGCCGAGCTGCACGGGATTGACGAGTTCGGGGAACCGCTCCTCTGACGCAAACAGGTTGGCTTGCATCCCGCGTGCGAGCCGCATCTTCCCGATCGCGGCCTCACCACCCAGGTAGTCGAGCGTCCCCACTTTGCTCACGCCACCCTGAAGTTGTGGCTCCGCGAGGTTGGAGACCACCGGGATCGGCGGCGGAACGTTCGAGTCGTTTGGTGTGAGCGCCTCTCCGCGGGCGGCCGCCCAGATCACCGGATCCCGGTTGGTGGCCAGGCGGTCGAACTGCACCAGCTCATTCTGCAGCACCTCGTAGTTCGTCTGCCCCTTGACGAATGCGAGCGTGGCGCGCGATCCCCAGACATCGTTGCCATCGGTTGCGCGGTAGCGATTGTACCAGTACCGGTTCTTCTCGAGCACCGCCGCGCGCACCGCCTCCACCCGGGCGGTATTCCCGCTCGGCGACGAGCGCAGCAACCCACGAACGATGACCTCGGCAATGCGGCGGTTCCCCTCGCGGTTGAGGTGCACACCGTTCTGTGTCAGCGGCGCTGGCGATTCTGCATACAGACGCTGGGAAGGAGCGAACAGGTCCAGATACCCAACACCCTTGACGCGTGCCACCGAATCCATCACGTGGGTGTAGGTCGCCAGGCGAGCGTTGTTCGCGGTCCCATCCGGCAGGTTCGGATCGTTGAGGTTCTCGTGTGCGATCGGCGAGAACAGCACGATGCGTGGAGCGCCGCGACCGGAATAGTTCTGCGCGCGGGTGTGATCGATCCAGGTGGTGAGTGCGGCCGCGAAGCCCGCTGCATCGTCGTCAAACGATTCGTTGTACCCGAACATGGCTAACACCACGTCGGCCTGCGAGAGGCCGAGGTAGTCATCCGGTGAAGGCACGCCCTTGCTCCGTGGGCGATGATCGATCCGATCACCTGTGAATCCCTGGTCGCGTACCACGAGGTGCAGTTCGGGGCGGGCCATCTGCAGGGAGGCCTCCAACCATCCGTCGTCCTGCATCCGGTCCGCCAGGGCATTGCCGATGACGACGATGTGGTCGCCCTCCCTCAGCTCCAGTGGCGGGCGCGCACAAGCCGCAGTCATCACAAGCACCACCAACGCGAATGGGCCAAGCGGGCGCAACGTCATGGGGTCTTGCCTCCGGTCTGATGGGACGCCGAGTCCGTGGGGTGATCGGGCGACATGATGGGGGTATCCCAGCCGGCGAGGTCCGAGGGACGCACGCGGCGACGATAGCCGTCGAAGTTGAACGTCACCGGGTGGTACGGTCCCACGAATCCCACATCGAGGTCGGGGGTGATGACCTGCTCCATGCCGAGCGTCCACAAGGCGGCATTCACCAACATCCGCCGGAAGCCGGGATTGAGAAAGTCTTCGGACGCGCCATGGGTGGTGGTGAACACCCGGCCCGCTTTGCCGTCGGCCCCCTGGTAGGTCCGGGTCCACGCCACGGGCAGCTGCTCCTTGCTGGTGTCGGGCGGCGCATCGGATTGCATGCCATTGAGGACTTGTCCTGTCGCCAGCACATCAGACCCGGCGAGAGGATAGGCCTTGTAGCCGCCTGACTGGACATGCATGTCGCTCACACCGCGAAAGATCGGATGGGCGGCCTGGTCGCTGCGCGGGAGAATACGGGAACTCTGTTCGTGGTTGGTCCCGTAGTGACCCACCCAGGTCTCTCCGAGCACCTGCTCCCCGAACCCGCTGAGGTAGTCGGTGCCATTGTAGTCCCATGAGTATCTGGCGAATGGACCATCCTTGATCTGAAACGCGTGGGTCGAGGTCCGCAGCCCCAGCACTGGGCCACCACGATCGATGTAGTCCACGATGTGCTGCATCTGGTCAGGAGGAAAATCCTGAAAGCGGATGGCCAGGATCAGCAAGTCGGCGGTCTTCAGCGCCTCGAGCCCACCGATGCTGGAGCTGCCGGGCTGGATGAACCCGGCGCTATCGAGGGTAAAGAACACACTGGCCGTGAACCCGAGTCGTCGGGCCAGAATGCGTCCAAAGGCAGGGAGCAGTTCCTCGGACCGGTACTCGTGGTCTCCGGCAATGAGGACGACGCGTTTGCCAGCGCCAGGTCCGTCGGTGCCCTGATAGACCACCCGGGATGGATGGCCGACTGGGCCGGCAGTGGCACAACTCGCGAGGGTGACCCCGACGAGCAGCGTTCTGATCACCGACATCATCGTGGCTGCAGTGTTCACAACTGTAGAGTACGTCGGTGCGCGCGCAACGGCCATCGTGGTTCATACGTGGGGGCCGGCCAAGGAGCGGCGTCATCGCGACGACCGCGACGCGCGCAACTGGTCGATCTGTCTCAGCCCTTTGAACTGCAGCTCCACCCGCGGCGCCGCGTCACCCTCACGTTCCGAGTCCAGCGTCACGGTATGGGTGCCGGTCGCGAGCATCGGAAGTGGTGTCGCCAGCGTGACGATCGACTTCGCCACGCCCGACGTTTCGCGCACCTGACACGCGTTCGAGCCATCGCAGACAAGGCTCTCACCAGCGCTCAGCACAACCGGCAGCCGGATCGCTGCGGTCCGATCGATCTGCAGCCGGAAGTTCCGGGCCGATCCCTTGCGGGCAGGCACAGTGAGCCGGAACTGCGCGCGCTGCACATCCCAATCCTGCTGCAGCTGCCAGGTCGTGGCTGTCGGCTCGCCGGGCTGTCGCTCGACGTTCTCGCGCACGAGCACCGTCGAGAGCGCATGTGCGGAGAGTCGCCACACATCCGCGCGAGCATGCACTCCACCACGCTCATCGTCGTACTGTCGGTGAGCAGGTACCACCCCAGCATGTGCGGCATGTAGTTCCGGTCGAACAGCGCCTGATTGTCGATGCGGTATTGCTGCATGCTCTCGCGGAATCCGCCGCACCAGGGTTCGCCCCAGTTGCAGTACGAGCCGATGTGCCAGTAGTGCGTCTTGCTGATGCTGGTCCCGGTGATCAGGTCGTGGTTCACGCCGCGAAGCACATCCTCGGCAAACACCCCCACCGCATAGTCGCCCTGCCCGGACGCCAGGCCACCCTCATGGCCATCGAAGTCGATGTGATCGACGCCTGTCTCATTCAGGAAATCAGCGAGATTCTTCGCCACTTCGCGCTGCATCTCGAAGTTCGGGAAAAAGACCTTGTAGCTGTGGTCGACCAGTTTGCCGACCACCGAGCCGGCGCGATGCGGTGCGGCCGTCGTCCCGAATGCGCCGCGTGTGGCGCCAAGCAGTCGATAGGGCCGCGTTGCCGCGACACTGTCGTACTGCACCAGCTCGCGCCCGATGCGGACCGTGCGCAGATGGTTCTCCTTCACTTCACTGACGTACTCGGGCGATGCGACCTCGATGCTGGTCTGCAGGCTGTCGATGGCACCAACCAGCGTCGACTGCTCGGTGACGCTCAGCCGTGCATCCGGCACTGGCGTGACATACGGATCGTTGGTGTTGATGAAATTGGTGAGTGTGTGCACGCCGAGGTGGATGCCAAGCGCGTGTGCCTTGTCCACAGCGCGCTTGAGCCCCGCTCGGCCGTTCGGGAACTGCGATCCCGATAGCGCGAAGTGGCCCCAGCTCTTGAACGGCCCATCGTGATACAGGGAGTACAGCCCCGCGCGCCTGGTGAAGGTCAGCATTTCGTCCACTTCACTCTCACCGAAGGATGAGAGCATGTACGAACGGCCATGGATCGGTGAACGCTTCATCCAGACACCATCGATCGTCGGGTGGGGCAGACGCTCCGCAATTTCGATCTGCGCCAGCCGGTCGAGCGTCGCCGGCTCCGGGCAGGTGAAGAGCGCGATGCTGCTGCCCACCACCGTCTCACCCGGAATCGGTGGTACCGGCATGTTCTTCTGATTGCCGCCCCACGCATCCACGCGGCGCTCTCGGCTCCGGTCGATGGCATACGCCTGCAGCGAGCTGCCCCACGAATGTGCGGTGGCGGCGATACCGCGGGCCCAGGTGCTGCCCTCACTGTTCGGCAAGTCACCACCGAGCGTCTTCACGTTCAGGACTTGCAGGCCGATGGACACCCTTCCGTCACGCACAACGCCGATGACTTTACCCACGGTCTGTGTGATGGTGGTGGGATACGGCCCCCGGATCACGGCATCGACGCGGCGTTCCGGAGTCGCACTGACGATGTCGAGTGCCAGGTGGGTGGACTGTTCGCGGACACCGACGACGATCCGGACACCCGACTCGGCATAGCTCAGCGTGAGGCGTGTGCTCCCGCCTGACTGCGACATCGAAAGGGCAGTCGGTGCTTGGCGCTGACCGTCGAGGACGAGTGTCAGCAGCGGGGCCGGTGCGCCGTGGTGGAGCGAGTCGGTGCCGCGGGCGGTATTTCGCAGCGCCGTGATGGTGCCAGTCGCGCTCAGCTCCACCTGCAGATCGCCGGCGGTGAGCCGCGCCTGCGCCTCGACGGTGGTCACTGCGAGCAGCGACAGCAGCGTGGATGCGATCAGCTGTGCGGCAATGCCGGATGGCGGTGACATCGATGGTGCGTTGGAGCGAGTTGGCCGTTTGGCAGGAGCGGCGCGGGGCGCGAGGCGGGTGTCGAGTCTGCTGCTTCGGCGGCGGCGGGCGCGAAGATGCTGCACTGGGCGACACTCAGCCTGCCAGGGTGCCGGCCGACCGCGTCCGCTCCGGGCACAACGAACCCCACACGCGATTCACGCAGCGAAGGCCGGGTGCTGGCGGAGGGTCAGAGGCACGGCGGCGGCTTCGTGCGCAACCAACATGTAATTCATTGCGATGGAGCGACTTTACCCTTGGAAAAGGTCGAAATTCTTTGCGCTGCCGCAAACAACACATCGTACCCATCGCATTGGATCGTACCCCCGAACGTAGCCTCGCCAACGGTGAGGCAACGCGTGGACGATCACCTGCCACCGGCCCGGGCTTCATATCGCGAGCCGACGCTCGAACGGATGGCGTGACGCCAACGCGAGCGGCTCGCCGTTCGCACCTGCCTGTGGGTGCAGCGAGCATTCGACGCGCAGGCCGAGCAGGCGGATGAGCTGTCCCGGGTTCCGTGGACACACGGCTCAGCTACTGCCTGCTCGAACTGCATGGGGCTGAGATAGCCCAAGTCGAATGCCTCCGGATCGGATTGTAGAACCGCTCGATGTCGTCAAAGACGTCCGCGCGGGCCGCGTCGCGAGTTGCGCAGTGCTGGCGGGCTGTCCGCTCCGTCTTCAGCGTGGAGAAGAAGCTCTCCATGACGGCATTGTCCCAGACGTTGCCCGAGCGACTCATGCTGCACACGATACCTCATGCCAGGAGGATGCGTTGAAAGCTGTCGCTGGTGTACTGACTGCCCAGGTCCGAGTGGGCGAGATCGCTGGGCGGCGTGCCGCGTCGCCACACGGCCATCAGCAGCGGGTCCGTCACCAACTCCGCCGTCATCGCCGGGCATCGACCACCCGACGACACGGCGCGAGAACAAGTCCAGCACCACGGCCACGAACAGCCATCCTTCCGCGGTCCAGAGACAGGTGAAGTCCGCGACCCATTTCCGATTCGGTGCCGTCGCCGTGAAATCCCGGTCGAGCAGATTTGGCGCAATCGCATGGGTCCACCGCTCCCCGGTATCGGGTGGCAAGCCGCGGCGGCGGGGCCGAGCACGGAGCGCGTTCGCCCGCATCACGCGCTCGACATGGTGCA
>CAYMQV010000190.1:0-8860 GCA_964392395.1 uncultured Gemmatimonadaceae bacterium | reverse complement strand
GGGCGACTGTCCGAAGACAGCCGCCCGATTTTCTGCTGAACGCCTAACCGCACTTACGCCTTGCGACGCTTTGCCATCCCAGCGAGGACGAGCAGACCAGCGCCGAACAGTGCGTACGTCGCCGGCTCAGGAACTGCCTGAATGGAGATCAGCACATCCTGATAGTCGCGATCCGAGATTTCACCCGGGCCCGCTACGCCAAATCCGCGACCGCCATTCACGATGTCTTCCATGCCCACGTAGTAACGTGCGCCCACACCGGTCGAATTGATGATCGTGCCGAACGCGTCTTGCGACAGTGAACCAAGGTTTCCGACACCTGTGCCATTGGTGAACACGGCGTGCTGCTGATTGATCGTCGCACCGCGAGCGCCAATGGCCAGCGCGCCAACCCGGCGATCGGAGGTGTACACCGTGCCGGCACCGGCAAGCGGCAAGGCCTGAGCGATCCAGACGGCAAACGGACCAGACAGAACCGTGTTGCCCGAACTCAGTTGAGCTGACGTGAAAACGGTGCCGTTGTCGAGGATTACGCCCCACGCCGGAACGCCGGGCGCGCCTTCGATACGGCCGATGAGGGAAATGGTGTACGTGCCCCCTGCGAAGCGAAATCCGCCCAGCCCAGGCTCAGCTCCACCGGCTCCGCCAAGAAACACATTCTGGCCGGTCAGAGGCGTTGGATTGAGCGGAAGAAAAGCAGGGTTCTGATTCGGACACGACGCTGGCGAACCCGGTGTGTTCGTCAATACTGCGCCGACATTGCATACCACTCCGGCGGGTGACCCGTACGACTGATTGTTCCAGTACGCGCCCGTGTTCGTGTTGCTCGGAACTCCAATCGGCTGCCAGGTTTGCGCCATCGCCGGTGAGAGTGCGCACGATACGGCCAGAGCGACCGACATGTATTTGAACTGCATTTTGACACACCTCTTAGGAATGCTACGCCATTGAAAGGTGCGCGGACATTCGGTAAGGGGGCAGAACTCGTGCCGACATCCGTATCCAGGAGTGCACCCTGCACTCGACTCATGCGAAAGTCGGTAAGTGGTTCGTGCGCTTGCACCTGAGCAGGAGTTGTCGTCTCGTGCTCAGCCCGCTCATGATCGCCATACGGTTCAGTACGTGTGTGGCGTTTGCACAGCACAAGACTCGTGTGAGCCACAACGCGGCTCCCGTTTCATGAAGGGCGCCGCTTTCGATTCAAGGCTTATTGTGCCTGGCGACGCCGGTGCCGTGGAGACCGACGACAGCAAATCGATTGTGTCGGTCGTTGAGCGGCGACAATGCGGCGGTAGCAACCACCATCCATTTCCGTTCTCTGTGGCTGGACTCAACGACGAGCGGTCGCTCGAGAGTTCGAGCGAGTCACTGCGCCGGAACGCGAAGTGGGGCGGCTGTCCGAAGACAGCCGCCCCACTTCAGTTCGAGCAGACCGATCGCTTACGCCTTGCGACGCTTTGCAGCGACGCCGGCCAGCGCCAGCAGACCGAAGCCCATCAGGCCGATCGTGGCCGGCTCCGGAACAGCCTGGATCGAGATCAGGATGTCGTTGTAATCGCGGTCAGAGACACGACCCGCGCCAGCGACACCGAACCCACGACCACCGTTGACGTTGTCTTCCATGCCGACGAAGAAGCGAGCGGCCGGGTTGGTGGCGTTGATGATCGCGCCGAAAGCATCGGTCGTGATCGCGCCCAGACCACCGACACCGGTTCCGTTCGTGAACACGGCGAACTGCTGGTTCATCGAGGCCGTGCGCGAACCGATCGCGACGGCGCCCGTGGACTGGGTCGACGTGTAGATCGTGCCGGCGCCCGCTGCAGGCAACGCCTGCGTGATCCAGATGGCGAACGGACCAGAAAGAACCGTGTTGCCGGAGGAGAGCTGGGCAGCGGTGAAGACCGTACCGTTGTCCAGAATCACGCCCCAGGACGTGCTCGCATCACCGGCCACGCGGCCAAGGCTGCGGATGTTGTACATACCGGCCGCGAAGCGGAAGGCGCCCGGGTTGGTGCCACCGGCACCACCGAGGAACACATTCTGGGTCGTGAGCGGAGCCGGGTTCAGCGGCAGGTACACCGGCGCCTGATTGCTGCACGACGCGGCCGAAAGCGCCGGCGTGTTGGTCAGGATGGCACCAACGTTACAGACCGCTGCACCGACGTTGTCGTCGGAGACATTGTTCCAGTACGACCCAGAACCGCTGTTGCTGGGGGCACCGATCGCCTGCCAGGTCTGAGCGCTGAGCGGTGAAACCACCGCAACAGTCGCCAGAGCGGCAACGAAAGTGATACGACGCATCTGATTCATCCTGTAAATGGATCTGGCCTGTACAAGCGTGGACGTCTGATCCAAGTGCAGGGGTCGTGCCGCGAATTCCGGCGTGCCGCGCTCCTGCCACACTCAGATGAAGCCATTATACGACAACGACTTAGTAGTGGTCAACCCCGTTCTGGCCGAGCTCGCCGTTATGAGCAAGGTGTGTAGCGGCACGACAACCGTGGTGCCAATGCCACAGATGCGTGCATCAGCGAACCCGGCTGTGGTACGAGAACAGCGCCCTCGACGGGAAGGTCGAGGGCGCTGTTCCGTGACATGTCAACCTCGTTTCGACTCAGGCGCGGATCGGTGCCAGCCAACGCGCCATCTCCCCCATCGCCATCCCCTTCCGAGCCGCCAGATCCGACACCTGATCCTCACCGATCATCCCCGTCCCGAAATACCGCGCCTCAGGCCGCCAGAAGTACCAGCCCGAGACACTCGCCGTCGGCAGCATGGCGCAGCTCTCGGTGAGGGTGATCCCGGCCAGCGCCGGCACATCCAGTAAACGGAAGAGCGTCCGTTTCTCGGTGTGGTCAGGGCACGCCGGGTAGCCAGGGGCCGGCCGGATCCCCTGGTACGCCTCACTGATCAGCGACTGGTTGTCCAGCGACTCGCTGGCCGCATACCCCCAGTGATCGCGCCTCACGGTCTCGTGCAGGCGCTCGGCCAACGCCTCCGCCAGCCGGTCGGCCAACGCCTTCAACAGAATCGAGTTGTAGTCGTCGTGTGCCGCCTCGAACGCCGCCACCCGCTCATCGATGCCGTGCCCGGTGGTCACCGCAAACGCACCGACCCAATCAGAAACGCCACTCTCCACCGGTGCCACGAAATCGGCCAGCGCCATGTTCGGGCGACCGTCACCCTTGGCCATCTGCTGCCGGATGGTGTGGATGGTGGCCGTGCGGTCGGTGCCGCGCGCCGCCTCGGACGACCAGACGGCGATATCGTCGCCAACGGCATTGGCCGGAAAGAGCCCGATCACGGCGCGCGCGGTGAGCCACCGCTCCGCCACCAGCGTCGTCAACATCGCCTGGGCGTCGGCCCACAGACTCCGGGCGGTTTCGCCGACGACGGGATCCTGCAGGATGTCCGGATAATGGCCGGCCAATTCCCATGTCTGGAAGAACGGCGTCCAGTCGATGCGCGGCACCAGGTCCTCGAGCGGCCAGCTGTCGAACACCGTCACGCCTGGGCGATTCGGCACCACCGGCGTGGATGCGCCCCAGTCGATCACCATGCGATTCGCCCGCGCGCCGGTCAGCGAGACGAGGCGCCTCGCCTTGCCGGAGGTCGCGCGGTGCACCCGGATGGCGTCGTACTCGGCCTTCACGCCGGCCACGAACGCGTCCCGGCCGTCGTCGCTCAACAGGGCACTCGCGACACCAACGGCGCGACTGGCATCCTGCACGTGTACCACCGGACCCGCATACTGCGTCTCGATCTTCACCGCCGTATGGGCGCGACTGGTGGTGGCACCACCGATCAGCAATGGAATCGTGAACCCTTCGCGCTCCATCTCGCCCGCCAGGAACGCCATCTCCTCGAGCGACGGCGTGATCAATCCGCTCAAGCCGATGATGTCGACATTCTCGCGACGCGCGGTCTCGAGGATCTTCGCGCACGGCACCATCACGCCAAGGTCGATCACATCGTAGTTGTTGCACTGGAGCACGACGCCCACGATGTTCTTGCCGATGTCGTGCACATCACCCTTCACCGTCGCCATCAGGATCTTCCCCTTGTTCTTCTGCGCTTCCACCGGCTGGAGCAGCTTTTCGGCTTCGATGTAGGGGATCAGGTGTGCGACGGCGCGCTTCATGACACGCGCACTCTTGACCACCTGCGGCAGGAACATCTTGCCCGCGCCGAACAGATCGCCGACCACATTCATCCCGTCCATCAGCGGACCTTCGATGACGTGGATCGGCCGCTCCACGGTGAGGCGCGCCTCTTCCGTATCCTCGACGATGAAGTCGGCGATACCGTGTACCAGCGCATGCGCCAGACGCTCGCGCACCGGCAGCTCACGCCAGGCCAGCGAGTTGGTCGCCACCGCCGCCGTGCCCTTCACATCGGCCGCCACTTCGAGCAGCCGCTCGGTGGCGTCCGGGCGCCGATTCAGCACCAGATCTTCGACGCGCGCCAGCAGTTCCGGTGGAATGTCGGAGTAGAGCGTGAGCGCGCCAGCGTTCACGATGCCCATGTCCATGCCCGCGTTCACCGCATGATAGAGGAACACGGCATGAATCGCTTCGCGCACCGGATTGTTGCCCCGGAATGCAAAACTGACGTTGCTCACTCCACCGCTGATGCGGGCGTGGGGCAGCGTGGCCTTGATCTCGCGCGTGGCCTCGATGAAGTCCACCGCGTAGTTCGCGTGCTCCTCGATCCCGGTGCCGATGGCGAAGATGTTCGGATCGAAGATGATGTCCTCGGGCGGGAAGCCGATGCGCTCGGTGAGCAATCGGTAGGCCCGCGTACAGATCGTGATCTTGCGCTCTTTCGTGTCGGCCTGCCCCTGCTCGTCGAACGCCATCACGATCACCGCCGCACCGTACTGGCGCACCAGCGTCGCCTGCCGGATGAACTCGGCCTCCCCTTCCTTGAGGGAGATCGAATTCACGATGGCCTTGCCCTGCACCTGCTGCAGGCCCGCCTCGATCACACTCCATTTGGAGCTGTCGATCATGAGCGGGACCTTGCTGATCGATGGTTCGGTCGCCACCAGCCGCAGATAGGTCGTCATCGCCGCGACGGCATCGAGCATGCCTTCGTCCATGTTCACGTCGATCACCTGGGCGCCGCTCTCGACCTGCTGCCGAGCCACTTCGAGTGCCGCCTCGTAGTCACCGGCCAGGATCAGCTTCGAGAACTTCGCCGATCCGGTGACGTTGGTGCGCTCACCGACATTGACGAAGTTGGTGTTCTCGCGGATGACGACCGGCTCGAGCCCACTGAGGCGCAGCGCCGGCACCAGCGTCGGCACGACCCGGGGCGCCACATCCTTCACCGCCGCCGCAATGGCACGAATGTGCGCGGGCGTACTGCCGCAGCAGCCACCGACGATGTTCACGTAGCCGGTGCGCGCCCATTCGCCGATGATCCTCGCCATGTCATCCGGCGATTCATCGTAGCCGCCGAATGCATTCGGCAATCCGGCGTTCGGGTGCGCCGAGACGAGCACATCGGCCACGCGAGAGAGCTCCTGCACGTACGCGCGAAGCTCCTTTGGACCGAGCGCACAATTGAGACCGATACTGAGCGGGTTCGAGTGCATGACACTGATCCAGAACGCTTCGGTCACCTGTCCGCTGAGCGTGCGACCGCTGGCATCGGTGATGGTGCCGCTGATCATGACGGGAACGCGTTCGTGCGTGCTGGCGAAGACCTGCTCGATGGCGAACAGCGCCGCCTTGGCGTTCAGCGTATCGAAGATCGTTTCGACCAGCAGGATGTCGGCGCCACCGTCCAGCAGGCCACGGGTCGCCTCCGAATACGCCGTGACCAGTTCCTCGTACGTCACGTTGCGCGCCGCCGGATCGTTCACCTCGGGCGACAGGGAGGCGGTGCGGTTGGTAGGCCCGAGCACACCGGCCACGTAGCGCGGACGAGATGATTCGCGCACTTCGAAGCCGTCGGCAACCTGCCGTGCCAGACGAGCCCCTTCGGCATTCAATTCGTAGGCCAGCGACTCCATCCCGTAGTCGGCCATCGCGATCGAGGTCGAGTTGAACGTGTTCGTCTCGAGAATGTCCGCGCCGGCATGCAGATAGGCGGCGTGGATCGCCCCGATCAGCTCGGGTCGGGTGATGGTCAGGAGATCGTTGTTCCCGCGCAGATCACGGTGCCAGTCCGCAAAGCGCGCTCCGCGGTAGGCCGCTTCATCGAGGCGTTCGCGCTGGATCATGGTGCCCATTGCACCATCGAGCAGCAGAATGCGCGTCGGCAGCAGCGATTGCAGCAGCTCGAGCCGCTGCCGACGCGTGAGCACTGGTGTGACGGCCCTGACGTCGCCGAGCGAGAATGGCGGCAGTGGCTCGAGTGCCCATTCCGCCTGCTGATCATGATCGTGCGAATGCGCGCCGGTGTTCATGCAATGGCCTGTGCGGGTTCACGCGTGGCGCGAAGTCCGAGGATGTGACAGATGGCATACGCCAGGTCGGCGCGGTTGAGCGTGTAGAAGTGGAAGTCCTCCACCCCCTCGTCGGCGAGCTTGGTGCATTGCTCGGCGGCCAGGGTCGCGGCGACCAGTTTGCGAGTGTCGGCATCTTCCTCGAGCCCGTCGAAGTGCCGCGCCATCGAGTCCGGCACCGAGGCCCCTGCCATCGCCGAAAACTTCCGCGTCTGGCCGAAGTTGGTCACGGGCATGATGCCCGGCACGATCGGCACGGTGATCCCCGCCGCCCGTGCACGGTCACGGTAGCGCAGATAGATCGCGTTGTCGAAGAAGAACTGCGTGATGGCCCGGGTGGCGCCGGCGTCGATCTTCCGCTTCAGATTGTCGATCTCGGCGTCCATCGACCCCGCGGTGGGATGCGTTTCCGGATAGGCACTCACGCTCAACTCGAAGTCGAACTCGCGCCGGAGCCCCGCGACGAGGTCGGAGGCGTACGCGAACCCTCCCGGGTGTGGCTGGTAGCTGGTCCCGATGCCGGTGACGGGATCACCACGCAGTGCCACCAGATGCCGGACGCCCGTGTTCCAGTACTCGCGCGCGACGTCGAGAATCTCCTCGCGCGTGGCCGAAACGCAGGTCAGGTGAGCCGCCGGTCGCAGTGCAGTTTCGGTCAGGATGCGTCGTACGGTGGCATGGGTGCGTTCGCGGGTCGAGCCACCGGCGCCATACGTGACCGACACGAAGCGTGGCGCGAGCGGCGCCAGTCGTTCCACTGCGCGCCAGAGCTGCGCCTCCATCTCCTCGGTCTTGGGCGGGAAGAACTCGAACGAGACACCGAACCGGTTCGCGCTGGGGCGATTGAGAATCGAGGGGCTCATGCGGATGCCGTGACGTGTGGTAGTGAACAGTCCCAGATGACGACGGTGAGTGGCGCACCGCGGAGGCGTGTCGCTTCGCGCGCGGACAATCCCGCCGCAACGCACCAATGCGCGACGTCTTCGCTGGCGAACCCGAGACGTCGATGCGCGTGTTGCGCCCGCAATGACTCCTCGGCGTGCGGCGCAAAATCGACCAGCAGCAGGCGGCCGCCGGGTCGCAGCACCCGCGCCACCTCTCGCATCACGGCAACGGGATCGTCGGCGAAGTGCAGCACCTGGTGCAGAACGACCAGGTCCATGCTCCGCGGCGTCAACGCCAGTCGATACATGTCACCATGGCGCAGCTGCACATGGCGGAACTCGGGCGAGACCAGCGCAGCACGGGCGTAGGCCAGCATTTCGTGCGATCGATCGATGCCGACCGCCCGGGTCGCTCTGGGTGCCAGCAGCGTCAGGATTCGTCCGGTGCCGGTACCGATGTCGAGCAGATCACCAACCGGCTGGTCGTCGAGGAGCGCCAGCAGCGCCTGTTCGACCTGTTCTTCCGGCACGTGCAGAGAGCGGATGTCGTTCCACTCGTGGGCGTGCGCCTCGAAGTAGTCGTCGGCTGCTTCCTGTCGGCCACGCTGTACCGTTTCGAGGCGCGTCCGGTCATCGGCGAGGATCGGGTCATCGGTGCCGAGCAGCTCGATGAACGTGCGGGCGATCCGGTTGTCGGCGAGCCGGTAGAAGACCCAGCTGCCCTCAGGCACCCGATCGAGCAGCCCGGCTTCGCACAGCAGTCGGAGGTGCCTCGAGACTCTGGGCTGACTCTGTCCGACTACCTGAGTGATTTCGGTGACGGTGAGCTCGCACTGGGCAAGGATTCCCAGCAACCGAAGCCGCGTGGGCTCAGCCGCTGCCCGCAGCGCGTCCAGGAGCGCCCGGTAGGACGCGGGCGAGGCTTCGATGTCGGGGTCGGCGGGGCGATGGACTGGGGAGGCCATGAATAAATCATATAAAGTTATGCTTATATGTCAACGGCCGTAGCTTCCTCCGGTTCGTCAGCCAGGTGGGGGACGATCTCGTGGGTGCGGGAGCAACGAGGGCGCGGGAAACGGCGAAGGGCGGATCGAACAGCGGAAGGCTCATTCACTTCCAGCGGCCAGTCGCAGGCGCCGGCCTGCTTCTGGAGGCGGTGTGCGATCTTTCAGGGGTCCCGCATCACCCTACCGACCTGCAGGCCACACGGACTCCTCAGAACATGTCTCAGCCCGACACCACCGCGGTGCGTCCTGCACTGACCCTGCTCTCCGAAGACGAGTCGCTCTTTCGCGATGCCGTCGCGGCCTTTGCCGCCGAGGATGTCGCGCCGAGGGTGAGGGCGATGGAGGCGGCGGGAAAGCTCGACCCGGCAATCATCGCGAAGTACTTCGAGATGGGGCTGATGGGCATCGAGTTGCCGGAGTCGGCTGGCGGTGCCGGCGGATCGGCGATGATGATCGCAATCGCGGTGGAGGAGATCAGCAAGGTCGACCCGGCGTCGGCGATCATGGTCGACGTG
>CAYMQV010000189.1:2372-8977 GCA_964392395.1 uncultured Gemmatimonadaceae bacterium | reverse complement strand
GGAAGTAGCTGAACGCGGCGCGCTGGAGCTGGTCGAGCGTCTGCTCGGTCATTGGTGGCTCGCTGATCATGTGGCGGCGCCTCCGTCTGGCGGTTCGGGGGTAAGTTCCAGCGTGACGGCTGCGATCGCGTGCGGGGGAAGGTCGACGTCGAAGCGGACGGTGCCATCCGCGTAGGTCACATCGAACGGCTCCTTCACGAGCCGAGAGGCAGCTTCGAGTTCCTCTACTTGCGCGCGGCTCAGATACTCGGGCTCGCCCATCTCGCGCCACCGCCTGCGCGGGTTCGCATGATCCTCGTCGATGCGCTCGATGGTGGCCGCAAGGGGCGCGGGGGCATCGGTCAAACGGATTTCCACGCGCTGCATGACGATGTCGTGACGCGGCTGGGCGTGGTTGGTGAGAAACACCGTGATCGAACCGCGCTTGCGAACGACCCAGACATCGACCGTCTCGTGCACGCCGACGACTGGAAGCAGCTCGTTGCCGAGGTGGTGCAAGAGCTGGAAGGCGCGGTAGATCGGCTTTGGGATGCCATGGAGATTAAGCAGACCGAACCCGCCATGGAACGGGATCGAGGGAAAGTAGTTCTCCTCGAAGATGTCGGTGAAGGTCCAGTAGCTGTAACCCTCCACGAAGGGGTCCATCCCCAACACGATCCTGGCGGCGTAGGCCGCGGCGAACGGCTCGTCGTGGTAGTGGTCCCGCGGATTGGAGGAGATGTTCCATTCGGTAAAATAGACGGGGCGTCCGCGCGCCTGTTCGCGCACGAGTTTCGCCCGGTCGCGCAGGAGGTCCCGCGGGCTGTTGGCGAGCTGCTCCTCCGTATCCGCGCCCTCGAAGCCGAGTGGGTCAGTCGGGTATATGTGCGTGCTGATGAAGTCGACCGGCAGAAGATTGTCTTCGCCGTACGCCCTCAGCTCCTCGACCCACGCGGTCATCGCCGTCGCCGGGCCGCCTACGCGGAGCGATCCGTCGATGGATCTGATTGCCCGCGCGGTATGCGCATAGAGCCTGAAATAGTCCGCCTGTGTGCCGGTCCAGAATGCCGGTAGATTCGCTTCATTCCAGACCTCGAAGAACCACCGCCGCACCTCCTCGATGCCGTAGCGTTCCACCCAATGGCCCACCAGGGTGCGAATGAGCGTACTCCACGCGTCGTAATCCCTGGGCGGCGTGACATTCCCCCGATAATGGAAGACAGTTTCGGGCCCCGACGCCAGCATCTCCGGCATGAATCCCAGCTCGACAAAGGGGCGCATGCCGATGGACAGCAGGAAGTCGCAGATCTGGTCGACATTGAAGAACGAGTAGAGTGGCTTGTCCTCATGAACGACCAGCGTCCCCATGTCATCCGAGAGCAGTCCGTGGAAGCGGACGTACCGAAAGCCTAGCTCTTCGTGGCAGCGGCGGAGCTGCTCCTGCCAATCCCCTCGCAGCGCGAGAACCGCGCGGCTGCCTCCGACGGTGTGCTCCCATGCGTGTTTGAGCGGCGTGCTTGGTGCGGAGAGGCAGCAGGTGAAGGTCGCGCTCATGACTGGCGGCTTCGCTGCTGCAGCTTGCGACACCGCGCCGGAACTGTATCAGGGTGAATTTCAACCCTCATAACAGCGTCGCCGCTTCGTGGTAACCGATGACGGACAGATCGTAACGGCCCCTGGCGACCGTGTCGATCGTGTCTGTCCCGTCAGGTCTCCAGCGCCTGCACGCGTATTCACTGACCTACCCGTCCGCGTCGAAGACCGAACCAGCGAAGCAGGCCAGCTGCATCGCAACGAGCACTGCACGGGCCCTCGCGGGAATCGATCGACGCTCTTCGGCTTCATCACTCAACCACCGGTCGCGAAGCCCGGGTACAGCGTCATACCGCCATCGACGAACAACGTTATGCCATTGACGTAATCAGATTTGTCCGAAGCCAGCCATACCGCTGCATCTCCGATGTCTCGTGGCACACCGACGCGCCCATAAGGAATCAGCTTCAGGAGCTGCGCTTCTGCTTCCGGCGTCTCCCACGCAGCACGATTGATCGGTGTCTTGATCGCTCCCGGTGCTATGCTGTTGATGCGGACCTTTTGCGCCGCGAACTCTTGCGCGATGCTCTGCATCATCATGTTGATACCGCCCTTGCTCGCGGCATAGTTCACGTGTCCCGCCCAAGGGATGAGCTGATGCACTGAGCTGATGCAGATGATTTTACCGACCGCACAGGAGATCTCCGGCCTGAGGCCGCGCCGGCAGAATTCACGCACCGCTTCTCGCGTGCACAGAAACTGACCAGTCAGGTTGATGTCAATGACGTCATTCCACTCCTCGAGAGTCATCTCGAGCAATGCAGCGTCGCGTTGCAGGCCGGCATTGCTGACCAGGATGTCAATCGTGCCAAACGTTTTGAATAACTCGACGTACATCGCTCTCACCTGATCTTCCTTGCTTACGTCCGCTTTGAGCGCCACGGCGTTCCCACCCATGCTTTTGATTTCATCGACGATCCTCTCCGCCGCATCTGAATGGCTGAAGTAGTTGACTCCGACCGAAGCGCCCGCCTCGGCCATGCAGCGTACAATTCCTTCGCCGATGCCGGAACTTGCACCGGTGACGAGGGCGACTTGGTTCTGCAGCGGGAGTGTCAAATCGTGCATAAGTGAGTCAGGTGCTCAGAGAATCGCGGCGCTCGAGAGAGGTAATCGGCCAGCGCACATAAATCCGCTTGGCCTGTGTGCCGAGGGCCATTTGCTGCGAGCAGAAGAATCGGCAAACGTGCTCCGGTGCACGCACAGCCTGCCTTGCTGGGCCCTTCTCGTCCTGGCGGGCGCGTGGGGAGATGCACGCGACTCTGCTGTGTTTACCAATGGAGTCTTCTCAATGCGACCTGACTTCATTCTTCATGCGCGAGTCCATGCGACGACCAACGACAAGCAGCGCCGACGCACGTTCGGTTCAGCGCCGCGAGAAATGTTGATGATTGGTGTAGCGTGGATTCGTCTAGTTCGAGCGAAATATCTCATTGGGAAGGATCGCCGAAAGGTCATCTCCTTGATCTGCCACCGCCCATCCCACGGACGCAATGGGCCTGCGCTGGCCGAGCCATGGAGTGAAACCTGAACGGCGGCGCGCGTAGAAAGATCTGGACGCGCTCCGCCGACCCGCCTGCCATTAATGCTTCTCTGGTGGCATCAGCACGGTATCAATGACGTGAATCACGCCGTTCGAGGCCTCGATGTCCGTAGCGGTCACGTGACTCGTGCCGTTCAGAGTGACCTTGCCGTTGGCGGTCGCGATTGTGACCTTGCCGCCCTCTACCGTCATGGAATCATGAAGCGTCGTCACCACCGACGCAGGGACCTTGCCCGCAATGACATGATAGGTGAGCACGTCGGTCAGCTTTTTCTTGTCGGCCAGGAGCGCCTTCAGGTCCGCTGCCGGAATTTTGGCAAACGCTTCGTCGGTAGGAGCCAACACGGTGAATGGGCCGGTACCCTTGAGCGTGTCAATCAGGCCGGCGGCAGTCAAAGCCGTCGCCAAAGTCTTGAACGTACCTGCCGCAACCGCGGTATCGATGATGTCTTTCATTATTGTTCCTGAATTGAGCGTGAACGAACAAGTGCGGAAAGGTCTAATCCGTCGCTGGTGATGGTCGAACCCATCCCTGATGTGATCAGCGCGGCAGCGGAACGACAACCTCGCTTCGCGATCACGATTGGAATCTGTGCCCGCATCGCGTCTTCCCAGCCGCTCCTGCGATGAGGTGGTGCGCGAGCGTTCTCCATACCAGCGCCTATTCTCCGATGAACTATGGGCCGACCGTCGAGAACGGCAGGCGCGACAAGCAGAAGTTGAAACACGAAGCTGTACTACCGCTTCGGCGGCATCAGTACCGTGTTGATCACATGAATGGCACCGTTCGAGGCCTGTAAGTCGGCGAGCGTCACGGTGCTGTTCCCATTCAGCACGACCTTGCCATCGGTGACTGTCATCGTTACTTCACCGCCCTCGAGCGTCCTGACATCTTTCATCGTCGCGACCTGTGACGATGGGACGTTGCCGGCGATGACGTGGTACTTGAGAACCTTCGTCAGTTGTTCCTTGTCGGCCAGAAGCGCCTCAAGATCCTTCGGTGGAATTTTTGCAAAGGCTTCATTGTTTGGCGCGAGCACCGTGAACGGACCAGTCTTCTTCAGAGTCTCGACGAGGCCAGCAACCGTCAACGCTTGAACCAACGCACCGAAATTGCCCGCCTCGGTAGCGGTCTCGATGATGTCTTTGCCTACAACCGCCATCGCCGGCTCTGCCGTGGACCGAGCCATCGCCGGTGCTGCGTTCGAATCTGACTTCGTAGCGAGTTCGTCCTTCGGATTGCCGCCACAGGCGCCGAGTAGGAACAATGCCGCAGCCGCAACTGTGCGCATCATGTTGCAGACTCCTGGAAGAGGAACCAACGCATTCCCAACAGCAATTGCCGCGCCATCTTCGACGTTTCGGGTTTGGAAGACCGGAGGAGATGGTAACCAAGAGCCTGGGTATCTCATGTGGCGCAATTACATCGAGCGATGCGACGACTCCGCGCAGTGTCAGTCAGAATCATTATGCCGAGTCCGTTAGCGCACTCGATTTGCCCTGGTTTGGCGCCGACGCCAAAAGCAACGAGACCGGCTCGAGAGGCGGCACGCTGCACCAGCCAGCCAGCATCGCGACGAACACGGTATTCGACAGCACGCTGATTCCGATTCTGAGGAAGCGCCATCAACCGTCGCAGCATTTCGTGGCGCCGTGGCTGACATTTGTGCGCGTACGCGTGGTGACGTCAACCACTCGACAAACACTTCAGTTGGCTAATCCCGCTGAGCGCTATGCCCGGGCAGCGTGAATAGTCGAGTTGAGCACCGGTGAGACGCTGACGTCAGCGTCCATGCCTCTGGATGCGAGGAACGACACTGTCGCGGCCGGAATCACATGCTGGAGCGTCATCAGCGATGCCGCACGATCGCGCATCAGGATCCGTGCCAGTTCGGCAACATCGGTTCCTGGAGCGTGCTCGCGATCGTGTGTAGCATCAGTGCGCCACTCTAGGCCAGCGACAGCGCTGTGTAATCTTCGCGCGAGATCTTCGGGAGCTTTCCAGTTCGCACCATATAGTTCGCTGAGGCGCTGAGCCCGGGCAGCGATGAAATCGCTTTCTTGTCGATTTTGGAAACGCCACCTGGGTTCTGTTTGCGAGGGGAGCACGTCACAGCGGAGCGATATCTTGACCTCTTCTTCGCCAACGGCATCACCGGCGTCCGGTGATATGGGCGGTGGTCTTGAAGAGCGGTCAGATGGTATCGAGTCACTTGGGCCAACGATCCTGAGCAACTGCCACGCTGAAGTCGCATCTGGCCGTCGGGTCGGACTGGAGCTGGTGAGCAGTGGGCCGGTCGTGAGTGCAACCGGTTGGCCCACCCGCGTACCGGCGGGCCGACCGCAGGAAGCAACGGATGCGACACGAACACGGCAGCGACAGCAGGTGGACTTGATCAAGGTGTACGACGCAGTTGCTCTCACGGTATACAGAGCCGTGGCGCCTGAGGCGAAGAATATGGGTCTGTGGTTCGCTGGCGATGTTCCCGAAGAGGTCGGGCCACTTGCCCCGGTCCACGCGGGGCAGCGAAGTATCCAGCATATTCGCGATCCGCTGCTGGTCTGCTTCACTGATGACGCGATCGAGCTGGACCGCTGCTTCGGCAAGGATGGCTGGAGCGAGAGCGATAAGCAGTGGGGCCGTACGGGTCACGCATCATCCTCAGCTCTGATCGGTGCGCTTCGGGGCAGCGCGAATCTGATCACGAGGACACTGACCGTCGAGGAGGCAGAAACATACGTGGAGAGTGCGGCTCACGTTGCAGTTCCACGATGGCGAACGCTGCCACAATCTGTTCGTGACGACCGCACAGCATATGTGAGGCGCAAGCTGAGCCAGCCAGCGTCTGAAAGAGCGAGCGAGCGGGTGTGGCGGAGAACTCAGTAGCGGCTTTTCGGTTGCATGAACAGCGAAGGGGTGAAGCTTGTCGCGGGAACTGACGCTGCGTGCGAGAGTGGTTTGTCAGGATACTCGCTTCACGAGGAACTGAGCGAGCTGGTGACTGCGGGCCTCTCACCGCTGGATGCACGGAGGACGGCGACGATCGAGCCTGCTCGCTACTTCGACCAGAGCGACGAAAGACAATGTACCCCGCGACATCGTGCGAATTTACTGCTCCTGAATGCCAACCCTCTGAGCGACATCGCGAACACGCGCCGGATCAAGGCTGTGGAACTCGACGGCAGATTGCTGCAGCGATTGAGCTTGTACGAGCTTGTGCGAGGGTGCAATCAGCGCCGCAGATTCCCACGCTCGATCAAGGGGTCCGATCAAGGGGCCGATCAAGGGGTCGGCCGATCAAGGGGTCAGAGTTCTTGATGGACTTTTCGATCTCGGGCAGTAACGACTCCACCCCCTTGATCGCCAAGCGAACGCAGTTGCGCGACGGGAGATCAGGGGCGGTGGCGATGAGGATCAGCCGTCACGTGTGACTCCCGTTCACGGCGTGGGCTTTCAAGCCGTTCACGGCGTGGGCTTTCAAGCCGTTCA
>CAYMQV010000189.1:0-2272 GCA_964392395.1 uncultured Gemmatimonadaceae bacterium | reverse complement strand
GCCGTTCACGGCGTGGGCTTTCAAGCCGTTCACGGCGTGGGCTTTCAAGCCGTTCACGGCGTGGGCTTTCAAGCCGTTCGCAGGAAGTGTGGCACCGACCGGCAGGGAGCGGAGGCCGTCATCTGCGGGAGTGTCACCGCTCCGACATCGAACTGGAAGAGATTGATCAGAGCTGCTGGCGAGACATGGCATCGACAAGGCGACGAACGGCGCCACACGCGGGTGCCCTTCGGAACGAACGTATTGCCCCTGACGGGCTCGAACCAGAACTTTGCCGATCCAGAGCGCGACTCCTCAGGAGAAATGAGTGACCGAGAAGGTCGGGATGTGACGGCGGTTGCGCTCGACCGGAAGCTGCGCGCTGTCCGCGACCGACGCGAGTGCAGTCGCGTACGCCTCCGGCTGCCGGCCTGTTCCGCTCCGCGACCAAGGTCCTTTCGCGGACTCTGCTCCGACGGCTAGCCCACACCCGACCAGCTTTCCAGCGCGAGGGGGACACTCCGATCCACTCCATCACCGGGACTTTTTGACACTGCAGAATACCTCCTTCGCAATTGTCTCCGCCGTCAGCTCGACGACACGTCGATGACCGACTACACCGTGACCGTCACTCGCAGGTACGTCGCCGGGATCATCGTGGTCCCCGCTTCCGTCGCAGTGTTCTGGCTCTGAAACAGCTCTTCCAATTCCGATCGCAATTGCCCCGACCGTCCTGCCGACTCCGCGGCCGAGAACGCATTCATCGTCGGACCGTAAAACGACCGAAACTCGGAGAGCAGCGCGGCGGGCTTCGATGGGTATCGAAACATCCACGTGTCGCGCTCGCAGAGGATCTGCGAGGCGGGAACGCCCGCCGTAGAGAAGCGGTCGACCACGTGCTGCTCAACGCCCCATGTCATGGGGCTGATGAACCCTGCGGGCGGCGCCGGCGAGTACGCGCTGCTGATCCTCAGAATCTGCGCCACCAGTGTGGGATCGTTCGGAATCCAGTTACCCATGACGATACGACCGCCGGGTCTGGTCACGCGTACCATTTCCTTTGCCACGTCATGAGGCCGCGGTGCAAACATCGCGCCGAAGATCGTCACGACGAGCTCGAACGAGTCGTCCATCAACCCACCGAGGTGTGACGCATCACCTTCCTGGAATCGCAAATTGTTCAGCCCATGCGCCTGCGCACGTGCGTTGCCTGCCGCGACGAGATTGGCCGCGATGTCGACGCCCAGAACGTCCGCGCCACGCTGGGCGGCAGGCAGCGCGGTCGTACCATCACCACAGCCGAGGTCGAGCACCGACATGCCAGTCGCCAGCCCAAGGGTGTTCACGAATTCCTCGCCGCTTTCGCGCATGCTGGCCGCGATGCGGGTAAAGTCCCCCTTCTCCCACAGAAGCTTATTGGGATTGGTCGCTGCCGCGTTCCCGCCGGCCGTCATCTGCTCATTTGCTGCATTCGTGTTGACTGTCATGTGTTGCTCCCCTGTGTCTGCGCTACGAAGCTCCCGCGCTTCGCGAGTCGCTCGGGTGGGCCATCTTCCTGGTCTGAACTGGCCATCGCAGCCAGGCTGGGCGCCGATGAGTGCGATGTCAGCCGCGAAACTGTGAACAACGTCTTCGTGATCGACACCCAGGGAGCTGACGAGTACGATCTCGCGCTCCAGGCGGTTACTTCAGCGACCCGACATACGGACTCGCGTCCACCGGTCCCTCGAACGCGATGAACAGCGTGCACGACTTGCGGCCCGTACACCTCGCCTCATGCGGCAGACTCGCCGGACCATAGGCGTACTCGCCCGCGGTCAAAACCGCGGCAGCCGCACCCTTGTACAGGACCGTCAGCTGGCCCTCGACCAGGATCATGCGCTCGGCCGAGGTGTGGGAATGGGCCGGAATCGTATAGCCGCCCGGTACGCGCAGGAACACATCGGCGTTGGGCTTCGACGGATCGCCATTCAGTACGGCGATCTGACATCCCGTGGGGAAGATCGCTGGGCACGGCCCCCACTGGAGTGTCGAGGACACACTACGGGTGATCGGCGCCGTCTGGGCGCTCAGGTCCGCGCCAGTCACGAGCGGTGCGACGCTGGCGAGCGACAGCGCTATTCCGAATGCTGAGATGCGGGACTTCGTCATCAGGGGTACTCCCGATTTGCGGTTTGTCAGTAGCAGCGTGAGGTGACGACGCTAGAGTTACCTCTGGTCAGACGCGGCCGCTTGGAGACCGTCTGGAGATTGTCTGGAGAGTTCCCGGACGCTGGCTCGTGAATCGCCCTGA
>CAYMQV010000188.1:0-9149 GCA_964392395.1 uncultured Gemmatimonadaceae bacterium | reverse complement strand
TTGAGCACGATGCCAGCAGCTTCGACCAACCCCACCACCGACACCACCGCTGACTCCGGCACCTACCGGGTGTAGTGTCGTGACGCCGATCCAACTCGGGACCACTTTCACGGGACGTGTCGACTCGACCACGTGTCAGAATCTCTTTGGCTTCCGCGTCGCCAACCAGTACTCCGTCACTGTCTCGTCAACGACGTCGTACGCCATCCAACTCTCGCCGACTATTCCGTCCGCGCTCGTGCCGCTGAACATCGGGAGCGACTTTCACGCGCTTCCCGTCGGTACATCCATCGTCTCGGCGATCGTGGTGCTTCGAGCCGGGACCTTCGGCTTCCTTGTCACGGCTCCATCAACTGCGGCGCAAACCTATTCGGTCAATACCGCGCTCAGCCCCGATCCGCAACAACTCTGCCCGGCGACGTTCGTAACGACTGGTGTGTCATTCAACACCGCCATCACGCGCGACTGCAGGACGCGCGACGTGACCATCATTCCGGCCCTGACCTCAGGGCAGCGGCTGGTCATCTCGGCCACGTCGGCGTCGCGGGCAGTCACGATCCAGCTCCGCAACGCCAACACCGGAGCCCTGCTCAGTGAGCAGACCACGAGCGACCGCAGCCCGACCGCGACCGTCACCTATACCAACGGCACACAGTCGCAGCCGGTGCTGGTTCGCGTCAGCGGCGGCTCGAACGCGAGCAGCCTGGTGCCAATGACGATCTCGCGTTGAGGGGTGCCACAGCCGGGGTGCCACAGCCGGGGTGCCACAGCCGGTCTTGAAACGGGTCAGTGACTTTGCAGTGGCGCGTCAGGTGAGAGACGGACTCGGGCGCAGCCGCGGCGGACGCGGCAAGCGGTGCAGTAGGCTTCGCGAAATACGCCTTGGCGAAGCTTGAGCGGCAAAGCATCCCACGGAGGATACCCGCCTTGTGGTACCATCTGGAGCGTACGCGACCGCGACTGGTGTGTACGTGCGAGCCTGCAAGCGAAGACGTGTAATGAGACCGATGCGGAGGATGTCGGAGCAGCGTCGAAAGTCGGCAGGAATTTTCGTGTGCGCACTCCGCGACCTGAATCAGCGCGAGTCAATGACCACACCAGCCTCACGCCAACACACAGTCCGTCTTCGCAGAATCATCCCCGACGCGCAGCATCGGGGAAAGCAGCGCTGATCTGTCGAGAATCACACGCCGTCCGGGCCGTAGCCGAGGGGCGCGTCCTCGTTCGCCCTTCTGACTCGGTGACCGATGATCGACGCCGGCACCATGCAAAAGGCGGGAGATCCGGTGACCGGACCTCCCGCCTCTGTACTGCCTGTGCTGCGCGACGAGCTTATTGCACAGCGCGGGCGGCGTTCACACGACCGCGACCGTAGAAATCGTCATTGCCCGGCTTGCCGAGATCGTCGGCAGAGGCGCGAAGGATCGCTTCCAGCTGTGCCGGTGCCATCTTGCCATACTTGCCGACGATCAGCGCTGCGACCCCTGCCGCTGCCGGGGCCGCCATGCTGGTGCCAGCGGCCCAGCAGTAGCTCCCGTTGCTGGTGCCGCCTCCGCGGCAGGGCGCCATCACCAGATCGAAAACCCAGCAGGCTCGCGTCAGGGGGCCCTTGGTACACGACTGCGTGCCGGGGAGCACGAAGTCGCCGCCCGGTGCGGCAAGGGTGATCGCCGACTGCCCATAGTTCGTGTACGACGCCGGGCGATCGAGGTCGAACGTTGCGCCCGGGACGGCCCAGCCCATCGGGCCGAGCGCGGAGACGTTCACTGCGCCGGCCGCCTGACCGGGGAAGAAGACCAGGTTCGCGGAGCGATCGAGATCGACGGCACTGTTGCCGGCGGCGGTGATCACCAAGGCGCCCTGCTGACGCGCGTACATCACCGCGCGGCTGAGCAGGTTCGAGAGCTGGGCAGCATCTCTGCCCTGACGCAGGTAACCGGCTCCCAGGCTCATGTTCAGGATGTCGGCCCCTGCACCACCAGCCGCCGTGGGCGTGGCAGCGTACACGATGCCGTTGACGACCCACGAGAACGCACCGCTGCCGTTGTGCAGCACCTTGACGCCGATCAGCGTCGCTTCCGGAGCGATGCCAACCGTGCCGATGCCGCGGGCGCCGACGATGCCGGCGACGTGGGTGCCGTGCCAGAATGTGCCGACATCGGCATTGTACGGCTGGCCGGGCACGAACGAGCGTGACGCAGCAGCGTCGAGGCCGGGCGCAATGTCGATGTGCGTGTGGCGAATGCCACCATCGAGAATCGCCACACGGGCTCCGCGACCGCGCTGGCCCGCGTTCCAGGCGGCTGGGGCACTGATGGCACCCGGTGCCCACTGGATGGCACGGAAGGCTGCGGCGTCGCCGAAGCCGGCGGGGGACGGCGTCGCGGCGCCTACAGCGGCGGCGACCTCCGCCTCGCTCAATTCGACCATCTCGACTTGCTGGCTCGGGTCCTGCCACTGCAGCACGACGTCGGCCGCGACGTCGCTCACGCCCCTCAGCTTGCCAAGTGCCAAGCGCGCATCACCGCGCGTCAATTCGACCACCGCGAGGCCGATCTCTGGCGCGGTGCTGGTGATGCTGCCACCGAGTCTGGCCACGTCCGCCGCGAGCGTGGCGGGAACGGCGTTGCCTGCACCGAGGACGAGGAAGCTCGTCTCGGCGGCGCCGGTGGCGAGACCGACGTCGTTGGGCGATGTCGTTGCGGAGTCTGCGCAGGCACTGACGAGCGTCGTCAGTATGGCCGCGGAGAGTCCGCGAAGAAGGAATGTCCGTACCACAAACACCTCGTTGAGAGCCGTTCTTGCGGCGCCTGACGGGTGGACCCAGCATCGGGTCGCCGATGTCGTCGTCGTCGTAGGTCTGCACGTCGGGCGATCCGCGTCACGGAGCCGGCCGAATGCTTCCGAGACATATCTGCAGACCGGCGCGAACCAACGCCAGCACGGAACATCGCGCCGCAGCCTGGCGAAACAGCCTTGCCCGCGAAGTCCGCCAGCCGGAAAGCTGGGCGCGATCGTGACTCGCCTCCGCGGCGAGGTTTGTCAGAGGGAATCCAGTTCCCCCACCATGGGTGCGAGATCGTTGACGCAGCGGCTCGCGGCTCCCGGGCGTGTCCCCAAACACAAATCGCCTCGCAGCCGACGTCGAGGCGATTCATTCAAGTCATGTCAAACCCACACGTTGCGCGATCAGGACGCCGGGATTCGAACCTGCGCCCCCTCGACCCCACACATCCGAGCGGCGGAGTCTCGGCGTTCTCTCCGTGCAGAAATCCGTGTGATACCCTGTCTTTGCCGTATTGCCAGAGCGAGATTGCGTAGGTGGACGCAAGAGAAAATCGTCCCCTCCTTCGGACATGCATCATCATGCGTTTATCCACCCGATTCCGGATCGCCCTCGCCACATCGCTGCTGTGTGGATGCGGCGGCGTGCGGGATACACCGACGGCCACGACACCGCCGACGATCACACCAGCACTCTCAGCCCTCGCCATCACGGGTGCCACGATCACGATGAATGGTCGACCGGTGACATTCGCCGGCGCCAACGCCCTGCACATCTATGGCGGGAACAGCGACGCCATGCCGGGATGGCGCGTCGGCATCGTGCGAGAATTCATCCGCAACCTGAAAGACCAGCCGATTACCGGCGCTGTGATCTACTCGACAACCAGCAAGGCATACTTCCACTCCCTGCGCAGTGTCGTCACGGCGAATCGTCGGAACGGCCTCGTGACGGTGCTCTGTCCCTTCGGATGGGACACGCTCGAGGTGCTTGGGCTGAACCCGTCGCAACAGCCCTTCTACGGCGAATACAAGGCGCGCATGCGCGCGATCGCCACCGAATTCCGCGACGAACCTGACGTCTGGCTCGAGGTCTGGAACGAGCCGTACTGGTGGGAGGGCGGTCGCGGATATTCAGACGCGCTCTGGCTCAGCGACATGCAGGACATGGTCGACAACATCCGCCTCGCCGGGAACCGCAACATCGTCCTCGTGCCCGGCAGCCAGACTGGCCAGTCCGAGCGGGTGATCCTGAGCCACGGTCCAGCGCTGCTCGCCGGCCGCAGCAACCTGCTCTTCGACATCCACGCCTATGAGGCCTGGCTGATCGGCGCATCACAAGGGGCGATCGTCGCGCGAATTGCCGCGCTGAAAGCCGTCGGTGCCGCGATCATCTTCGGAGAAACGGCTCCGTTCAACTCCGGCGTACAGATGGATGTCCAACCGCTGCTCACCGCCGCCGTTGCGGAGCGAGTGGGCGTCGTGGCCTGGCTCTGGAAGGACGACGAGTCCGATCGGTCTGCGCTCCGCACCACCAGAGGCCTGCCGAATGACGTGAACAACGGACGATGGGGGTCGACCTTTCGCACGTATCTGCAGCAGATCGCAACGCTGCCACAGTAAGTGTGCACTGAAGAATCGCGCCGTGAGTCGCCTACTGTCTGCCGGTTGACACTACGCCACGCGGACCACGACTCCAGCCGACGACATGCCGATTGTCAGATCAACTCCTCCAGGCCCGCCACACGCATCAGGCGCGTGTAGCGCGGATCGACGGCCAAACCGCGAAAATCCACGGGCATGTCGGCGAGCATCCGACGCAGCCGACCGGGGCGGTGATCGTATCCCTTCAGCACCCAGTCCATCGCAGAGTGCCAGTCGCCGAGCTCGGCGTGCCCCGACGCAATGCGATCGCCGACGTTGCGGCGGAAGTAGTCATAAAACGGATCACTGCGTTCCGCCTCGCTGAGCAACGCGTCCAGTTCGCGACGCACGTCGTTCCGTATCGCACTCGCGGGCCCGACGTCGGCCGCGTCGTGCTCGAGCAAGTCCGCGCGCTCCCGCAGGCTCGCCAGACGCAGCCGGGAGCTGCGCAGTTCGAGCGCCAGATCGAGTTCACCGTGCGCGCGCCGCGCCCGTTCGAGGCGCTCGAGCGCAAGGCCGTAACGAGGCAGCAGTGAGATCGCGCGTCGCAGGGCATCGATCGCCTCCGAGTTCCGGCCGGCCGTCAGGAGCACGTCACCAAGCGTATTCCAGAATGGAGCGACGTCGGGTGCGCTGGTGGTCGCGGCACGCGCCGCATCGATCGCCTCGTCGAGACGGCCCATCGTCTTGCACACGATGGACCAGAATCGCAACGATTCCGGCTCCGTCGGATCGAGCTCCACCGCACGGCGGCCATGCCGCATGGCGAGGTACACATCATCGTCGTTGTAGAGGGCGATCTTGGCCAGCGACGAGTGGACCTGGGCGCACCGATCGTCTGCCGCGAGGGCCTCGTACGTCAGCCTGCGGCCCTGGGCCAGCGCCTCGTCGCGCGGTGTGAAGCCGTAGTTGCCTTCCACCGACACCAGGTTGCCCATGGCGCACAAGGCACGCGGATTCCGGGGCTCGAGCTCGAGCGCCCGTGTCAGGTACGCACGCGCCTCCTGCATGTATCCGACCGATGCTGCGCCGCCGCTGGCACCGAACTGGTTGAATGCACTGACGCCTTTCGATACAAGCTGGTCACCCTCACTGAGCGCCCGACGTTCGCGTGCCGCTCGCGCCGTAGCGGCCGTCTGCGGCGCGATGGACTGCGCGAACCAGTCGGCGACGCGCGACGAAGCCGTATCTTCGAGCGCGAACGGATCATCCATTGTGCCATCCGCGTGGGCCGACCATCGCAACGTGCCATCCGAACCGACCACGCGCAGCGAGACCCGCATGCGCTCTCCCGAGCGCCGGACGTTGCCCTCCACCGTCATCGTGGCCTGTGCCGGGCCGGAGCGCTGCACCCGCACACCCTGGACATTCGCGATCGACGAGGCGATGGCCGTGCTCACCGCATCCGCGACCGGCGCGCATGCCGCATCGTCACCCGGATACGACAGGGCGCTCACGATCACTGTCTCCATGGTGACTGGCGTCATGCCGGGTGCCACCGGATCCACCGCGTGCCCATGCGATTCCGCACGCAGCCGTCGTGCGACCTCCGCGGCGTTGGCCGCCCGATGGGCGGGATCCTTCGCCAGCAGCTGCATCACGACGGCCTGCAATGAGGGCAACGCCGTGGTGCCCCGTTCCGCCAGCGGCGTCGGGAGCTCGGTCAGGTGCTTGCCGAGTACGGCGAGCGCACTCGAGGCGATGAATGGCGGTTCGCCACAGAGCAGCTCGTAGAGCATGCACCCGAGGCTGTAGAGGTCCGAACGGCCATCGATCGTGGCCTCACCAAGCCCCTGCTCCGGGCTCATGTACGCGAGTGTGCCCAGTACCACACCACCGGTCGTGAGATCGCGGGCGCCACCGCTCGACTCGCCGACCAGGCGCGCGATGCCGAAGTCCGCCAGGACGGCGCGCCCGCCGACCGTGAACACGTTCTCCGGTTTCACGTCCCGGTGCACAATGCCCGTGCCGTGCGCATAGGCGAGCGCTTCGGCCACGTCGGCACCCAGACTGGCCGCATCCTGCGGCGTGAGACGGCGCTCGCGACTCAGTCGGGTGCGCAACGTTTCACCAGCCACGAACGGCATCACATAGTAAAGTCGGCCGGCTGCCACACCGGAATCGAACAGCGCCACGATGCCCGGATGCACCAGCTTTGCCATCAGCCCGATCTCTCGCTGGAAGCGTTCGGTTCCGACGGTGTTCGAGAGGTCGGCCGACAGCACCTTGATGGCAACATAGCGGCTGAGGTGACTGTCGTGCGCGCGATACACGACCGCCATGCCGCCGCGCCCGATCTCACGATCGAGTTCGAAGCGGTCCGGCAGTTCGATCAGGGCGCTGCGTGAGCTGGGCATGTGTCGGTGGGAGAGCGCCGGCAGGGTGGATGTGCTGCGTCTGGACAGAATAGCCTGCGGGCGCGTGCCTGACCGGGCGCTCGGCAGCGTCGGCGCGAGCGGTCGTGTCGACCCGTATCTTGTGACGCAGCGCTTGAGAAGCGAAATCAAACCCCGACCGGGTCGAGTCCGAGTGTGAATCAGCCCTCTTCCCGGCGACGACATGGCGTGTGTGCCGCACACCACCCGCTTCGACCGGCATGCCTGGTCGCGACATTCGCCGCGTTCGCCAAGGCTGCGACGTTGTCGGGGCAACTCACGGCACCGGATTCCCTCTGCAGAGCAGCTCGCCACTGCGCCAAACCGCGCCCGTGTTCCGCACGCTCGGAGGCTCCGGGACACTCGTCGTGAGCGTCGGTACGTATGGCGTCGGCCGTCTCGCCCGGAACCGCGCATGGCGGACATCGGGTTGCACGCGACAGGGGCAATCGGTGTGGCGAGCGCCGTCGGATTCGTGCTGAAGAATGCGCTGGGCCGTGCGCGCCCGTACACCGTGGCAGACGCGAATGCGTACGACTTCAGTTCTGGACGCGGACTCCGACGCGGCAGCGCGTATCAATCACTGCCCTCTTGCTACACCATCGCTGCGTTCGCGCTGGCCTCGGTCGTGTCGATCGAGTCGCGGATGCGGTGGCCGCATGCCGTACGGATCGTCACGCCGGTCGTCCATGGTGCCGCCACGCTGGTCGCGCCGCTCTTTGCGAAAGTCGGCGAAGACGTCTTCGAGCATGAGAGTGGCTCGTTCGATGACGGCGTCCGGACGTGGATGCTCCACCAGCGGACGCCGTCGCTGTTCGTGCTCTTTACTCGGATCTCAACGGCTGGATCAGTCAGGCCGATGCTCGTCCTGACCGCGCTGGTGGTGCTGTGGGTCTGGCAGAATGAACGACGGCCCGCGGCAACTGGCGCAATCGCCGCGCCCGGCGTCGCAGTCGTGCGGTCGAACGGCATCAAGCTCGCCTTCACACGCACTCGGCCAAGTGGTGCGCAGCACTTCGCGCTGCACAGCTTTGCGTTCCCGAGCGGGGATGCGACGATCTCGATGGCCGTTGCGGCAACCATCGCGCATGTCTGCTGGTGAGCGCGGCTTCTCGATGGCCGCCGCGCTCTCGCCGGCGCAGTGCTGTTTCCGCTGCTCGTCGGTGTCAGCAGGACGTACCTCGACGTACACTGGGCGACGGACGTGATCGGTGGCTGGGCACTTGGCCTCCTGGTTTCCGCAATGGCGGCAACCGTGTACGAATGGTCGCACGGAAGAGTGAGCCAACGCAGCGGGTCACCGGTGTGACGGGCCGAGGTGCGCTGCCGACCCGGCAGGGCACGTTCACAGACAGAATGTCGCCGAAAACGTCGCCACCTCGTCCCTCGGGCGTCCCGCCGCTGCGTGTGGTCACATCGAGTTATTCGCCGCAGCAGCAACCAACCCGAGCCGCATGTCAAAGCAGCGCCCTCCACGGTCCAGCCCGTGGGGATCACTACACACCAATGCCCGGGACAATTCAGTCCGGGACTTCAATCAGCGCCAGTCAGTGCCCCAACCACCCTCACGCCAGCACGCAATCCGTCATCGCAAAATCAGCCTCGACGCAGAGCAACGGCTCCGCCGCAATCACCGCCGTCGCGTACGACAAGCAATCACCAAAGTTCAGCGACGCGGGATGCCGTCCCTTGCCAAAGCGCAGCCAGGCATCCACGGCGACCGCGTAATGTGACGCAGTGAGCGGGAGTACCGCGATCTGCGCCTCATCCAACACGCGGGCGATGCGCCCCCGTGCGTCTTCGCCCAGGCGCACGGAGAGCACGATCCCCGCTTCGACCAACGATGCCGCACCGATCGCGAGCGTTCCGTGCGCCGCTGCCATCTGCCGCATGAGTGACTCCGATCCCGGTTCGCGCAGCATCACGGCCACCAGCGCTGATGTGTCGAGGATCACACGCCGTCCGGCCCGTAGCCAAGGAGCGCGTCCTCGTCGGCCCTGGTGAGTGGCCGCCCGATGATCGACGTGGGTACCGTTGGCCACACCTCGCGCTCCATCACGCGCCACAGCCGGGCAACCGGATTTTCAGAGCGCCGCGCTTGCAGCAGCCGCTCACGAGCGCTCTTCCAGGGCTCGGCGCACTGCCTCGGTCTTCGTTTCACCGGTCATGGCAGCGACATCGTCCAGCAGCCGTTCGACGCGCTCACTCTTAGTGCTCAGCGCCATCGCTACTTCGGTTCTGTAATTCTGTATTTAGGCTCTTCGGGGAAATGTGTGGGTAAAAATGGCCTCTAGCGAGGGGCGCATCCCGCCGTTCTTCGAGGAGAATCGGGTGGTTGCGCTTCGG